>CAZSXY010000057.1:0-23037 GCA_964611395.1 uncultured Anaerolineaceae bacterium
CGGGGTCACCAGGATCGTGCCAAAGAGCAGCACCCCCGCCGTAGAAATCGCCAGCGCCCACGTGAAAGGCGTGCCGACTGGTATCGGTTCTTCGGTCGGGCTTTCTTCCATGTACATCACCTTGACGATGACGAGGTAGTAGTACAGGCCGATGATCACGTTGATCACGCCGACCAGCGCCAGCCAGACCAGTCCGGCATCCACTGCCGCGCGGAACAGCAGGAACTTGCCAACAAAGCCCGCCGCCGGTGGAATTCCCGCCAGGCTGAGCAGCGCCAGCGTCATCGCCAGCGCCAGCCAGGGGTTGCGGCGGCTCAGACCGGCAAAATCGCTGATCTTTTCGCTGCCCGTCGCGCCGGAGAAGATGATCACCACCGCAAAGGCCAGCATGTTCGACAGCACGTACATGAACAGGTAGTAGGCCACCGCCGCCGCCCCGTCGCCGCTGTGATCGGTCGAAATGGCGGCCACGCCGATGAGGATGTACCCCGCGTGGGCAATGGTGGAGTACGCCAGCAGGCGCTTGATATTGGTTTGCACGAGCGCCAGCACATTGCCCAGCGACATCGACACCACCGCCAACACCGCCGTCAGTTGCACCCAGAAGCCGCTGTAATCGACTGCGCCTGCCACGTTCAACAGATCGGCGGGCGGGAAAACGGCCAGCAGGAAGCGCAACAGCAGGCCAAAGCTGGCCGCCTTGCTCGCGGTGCTCAGCACGGCGGTGATCGACGTGGGCGCGCCTTCGTAGACATCCGGTGCCCAGAAGTGGAACGGAACGGCGCTGATCTTGAAGGCAAAACCGGCCATCACCAGCGACAACGCAGCCAGCACCGGCGGATCGTTCAAGCCGTCGGTCGATACCAGCCGTCCCAGCGCATAAATATTTGTCTGCCCGGTAAGTCCATAGACCAACGAAAGCCCGTACAACGACAGGGCCGACGCAAACGCGCCGAACAGGAAATATTTCAAACCGGCTTCGGCGCTAGCCGCATCATCGCGCAGATAACCGGCCAGGACATACAGCGTGATCGACAACGTTTCCAGCGCCAGAAAGACCATGATCAGGTCGGAAGCGGCGCTCACAAGGCTGGCCCCGATGATCGACACGATCAAGATCGCGTAGAAATCGCCCCGGACGCGCAGCTTCTCGATTCCCATCGTGATCAGGCAGCCAATGCCGCCCCCCATGATGACCATCACGCGGAAAATCTGCGCGAGGTCGTCGTGGCGCACCATGCCGCCGAGCAAAAGCTGGTCTTTCAGCTCGCCGCTTTGCGGCGGAATGCCGATCAGCCAGACTATCGCGGCGATCCCCAACAAGCCAAACCCGGCCACATAGCCGATCTCGCCGCGCTGATCCTTGCGCCAGAACAGGTCCAAGACCAGCACGGCGATCGCCAGCACTGCCATCAAAATCTCAGGCAAAATAGCGATTACACTCGCCTGGGCATCAGTTGAGAAATCCAAGTCAACCTCCCAGCATCGACACAATCGGCTTGACCCCCGACTCAATCATCGGGGCCATCAGCCGGGGATAGACACCGAGCGCGACCAACCAGAACACCAGGATGATCAGCGCCACTTTGTCATAGATACGGATCGGCGCGACTTCGGGGAACAACTCGGCGTTGAACTCACCGAAAAAGACCTGGCCAACGACGCGCAGCACATAAGCCGCCGTGATGATAATGCCCAACACGGCAAGCAACGCAATCGCGCCGTAATAGTTGAAGTTCCCCGCCAACCAGTTCGGGTTGGGGTCAAAGCCGGGGCCTTTCCACAGCCCAACGAAGATCGGGAACTCGGCCACGAAACCGCTCAGGCCGGGCATGCCCATGCTCACGAAGCCCCCGACGATGAATGCCACCGCCACCCAGGGCAATTTCTGAACAAAACCGCCCAGGCTGGGGATGTCGCGGGTGTGGGCGCGGTCATACACCATGCCGACACAAGCGAAGAAGAGCGCCGTCATCACGCCGTGAGAGAACATCTGCAGGCCCGCGCCGGTCATGCCGGTGACGTTCATCGTCGCAAAGCCCATGCTCACCAACCCCATGTGGCTGACCGAGCTGAAGCCGATGACATACTTGAAATCGCGCTGGCGCATGGCGATCAACGCGCCATAGACGACGTTGATCAACGTCAGGAAGATGATCCAGGGCAAATGCACGCGTGCCCCTTCCGGCATCAGTTGCACGCCAACGCGCAAGGCTGCAAACGCGCCCAACTTCATCAGCACGCCCGCGTGAATCATCGAAACGGCGGTCGGCGCGGCCACGTGACCATCTGGACTCCAGTTGTGGAACGGCCAGACGCCCGCCAGAATACCAAAACCCAGGAACACAAACGGGAACCAGACCTTCGCCGTCGTCGCGGCGGCTGACAGGTGCGGCGATAGCGGCGTGTCGAAGATGCCCGCCTTCGTCGCCGCCTGCAAATCGACGAAGTCAAAGCTGTAGACTCCGGTCGCCTCGCCCGCCTTGAAATACAGCGCCAGGATGCCGATCAGCGCAACCACCGACCCGACCAGGATGTAGAGCGTCAGCTTCATGGCCGCGTATTGGCGCGTTTCCGCCCACCCCCAAATCACGATCAGGAAGTACATGGGGAAGATGGACAGCTCGTAGAAGAAGAACAACACGAACAGGTCCACCGCCATGAAGACGCCGAGGACACCCGCCACCAGCAGCAGGAAAAAGGCCATGAACTCGCGCGGACGATCCTCGATGCCCCACGAGATCAGGACGCCTGCAAACCCGGCAATCGCCGTCAGCAGCACCATCGGCGCGCTGATCCCATCCACCCCCAGGTGCCAGGAAACGCCCACCGCCTCGATCCACTTGATATGATCTTCGAAGGCAAAGTAGGTCTCACCGGCATCGGCGGCGGCGTTGGCGTCGGCCACGCTGTAGCCGAAGAACACGCCCAGCGCCAGCAACAGGACAATCCCGGTACACATCGCCGCGATGATGCGGGCCTGCTCCTTCGCTTCTTTGTCGAGCAGCAGGATGATCACCGCGCCGATCACCGGTGTCAGGAGGATGCCCGTTAAAACACCACTAAACGTAATTACCATTCATAATCCTCCTATGGGTTTAGGAGAGTGTCACCATGTCATTGGCCTCCCCCAGCCCAGGGTGAGGCAGGTAGACTAGCCACCCAAGAACTGGAACCAGTTCACCACGCCATCGTTGATCACTTCCAGCACCCAGTTGGGGTACAGGCCGGTGATCAGCATGAGCGCCATCAAAGGCGCGAGCGCCATCACTTCGCGCCGCTCGATCTCAAGCGAGTGCTTCGTGCGGTGGTACTCGGCCCATTCCGCGTTGTACGGCCCGTGCAGCAGTTTCTGGATTCCCTTCAAGATGTAGATACCGGTCACCAGCAAACCAACCATACTAAGCAACACATACACGGGATACGCCTTAAACGAGCCAGAGACAACCAGGAACTCGCCGACAAACCCGTTCAACCCCGGCAAACCGAGCGAAGCCATGCTGACGAAGATCAGCAGCGCACCGTACATCGGGATGATGTCCCACAGGCCGCCGAAGCGTCGCAGATCGCGAGTGTGCGCTTTGTGATAGAGCGCACCGGCGAGCAAGAACATGCCCGCGCTGCTCAGGCCGTGATTGAACATCTGCAACACGGCCCCATTCAGCGCGACTCGCGCGTCCTGCCGGTCGGCTTCGCGCATCTCAACCGGGTACAGCTCATCTACGGCATCGCGCAGTTCGCTGGCCCCCATCTCCTCATAGCCCGCGATTCCGGCGACGCCCGCGATCAGGCCGTTCTGGTCGTTGGCCTCGGCCCAGGCCGTGCCGTACATGAGCGCGGCAACTGCCAGCCCCAGCACGACAAAGCCCATGTGGTTCACCGAAGAATAGGCTACCAGGCGTTTGAAGTCGGTCTGGCCCCAGGCCGCCAGCGCGCCCATGACAATGCCCAACATCGCCAGCAAGCCGAGAATGTCCACCAGGTTGTACGACAGGCTGAACAGCTCGCGCTCGATGATCCACTCTTTCGGAAAGAGCGGGATCGCCAGCCGCAAGAAACCGTACGCGCCCAGCTTGAGCAGCACGCCCGCCAGCAGCATCGATCCGGCAGTGGGCGCTTCGGTATGCGCGTCCGGCAACCAGGTGTGGAACGGCCACGCCGGTATCTTGATCAGAAACGCGACGGCGAAGCCCAGCAACGCATAATACTTGACGATGTTGACATTGACGCCGAGGATATCACCGCCGTGCAGCAGATACTTCGGCCACTCCGACAGCATGACCGGAATATCGAAGCTGCCGACCGTGTAGCCGATCAACTGCGTTGCCAGCAACAGCCCCAGCGACCCGGCCATCGTGTACAGGAAGAACTTATTGGCCGCATAGCGCCGGTTTTCCCCGCCCCACAGGAAGATCAGGAAGTACATCGGCACCAGCCCGATCTCCCAGAACACGAAGAACACCATCATGTCCAGCGCCACGAAGACGCCGAGCATACCCGTCTCAAGGAACAGAAACAGGGCCATGTGCGCCTGGACACGGTCTTCGGTCTCAAACGATATGAGAATCGACAGGGGAACTAGGATGCCGGTCAGCAGGATCATGGTGGCGCTCAGCCCATCCACGCCGACGTGCCACGTCGCGTTAAGCTGCGGGAACCATGCCGCCTGCTCCTCGAACGCCCACTGGCCGGGGCCGGGCGGGTCTGACTGGACGCTATAGAACACGCCAATCGCCAGCACCATGACCACCAGGCTGACCAGCAGCGCCGTCCACCGCGCCATGCGTTCCTGCCCTCTGGGCATGAGGAAGACCACCACCGCGCCGATCACCGGCAGCAACGTCATCGTCGTCAATAAGTCTAGGGGCAAAAAATCATTCATATACGTGTGCTTCTCCTTCTCACCGGAGTGCCACAACATCCGTCGTGTTCACCCCCACCCCGGCACGCGCCGGGCGCGGGCGTGTCGTTTTATCTCACCTGGATCAAGAACAGCGTGCCGATCGCCAGCAACGCCAGCGTCGCCACGAGCAGGTACTGCTGCACGCGCCCGGTTTGTGACTGGCGGAACCATGCCGCAAAGTCGCCAATCGCCCCCGGAATACCATCGCCCACCCCGTCGATGACGACGGTATTGAAGCGCTTGAACGTCTCGCCTAGAAAGACGAACGTCTCGCCAACCGTCTCCAGCACGCCGTCGATGGTTTCCTTGTCAATCGCCTGGATGACGATATTCACCGCGAACCACTCCGCCGGGCGCAGCAAGTAGCGCCGGTAGAGGATGTCGATGTAGAAACGGTTCTGCAACATCGCCCAGACACCGGGGCCGAGCGCCTGCTCGGTCGGGTCCACTACGCCCGCCGCCAACGGCCTGCGCCCGTAGACCCACCAACCCAACGTCAGACCACTCACCGCCACCACAATGCTCACCACCATCGGCGTGATGTCGAAGGCGATCGCTTCAGGATGGTGCAGCAGCGTCGGGGCCAGGAAATCGTGCAAGACGTTCTGGCCCAAAATGTCCTCGTGAATGCCGATAAAACCGGCAGTGATGGCGAAGAACGCCAGCACCACCAGCGGGAACTCCATCTGGTTGGCCGACAGGCGATCCCTGTCCGAGATCGGCTCCTGTATGAGCTTGGCGTCCCTGCTCCAGGAGCGCTTGTTCCACCAGACCACCCACTGCTGGCGCAGCGATCCAAGTCCGGCGTACTGGGCCGCTGCCGTGCGCGGCTTTCCCCAGAAGGTCAGGAACCACATGCGGGCCGTGTAGAACGCGGTCAGGAACGCGGCCAGTAGCAGCAGGATCAACACGAACAGCGGGTACGGGTCCTCGAAGAACGCCCCGTGCCACGCCTCGGCGATAATCTCATCCTTCGACCAGAAACCAGCCGTGACGAACGGGAACCCCGCCAGCGACAGGCCGCCTATCGCCATCGTGATCGCCGTCACCGGGATGCGGTGGATCAGGCCGCCCATGCGCTGCACGTCGTTGGGCAGTGCGCAATAGTCCATCACCAGCCCGTCGGGTTCCTCGTAATGGTCATGCGCGTGCCCGTGCTCGTGCGCGTGATGCTCGCCGTGCTCCATCGCGTGAATCACCGAGCCGGACGCCATAAACAGCAGCGCCTTGAAGAACGCGTGATTCACCAGGTGGAACGCCGCCGCGACCCATGCGCCGATGCCCAGCGCCGCGACCATGTAACCAAGCTGGCTGATCGTGGAATAGGCCAGGATGCGCTTGATGTCGCTTTGCCCAACGGCCAGGACCGCCGCGCCGAGCGCCGTGACGCTGCCAACGATGCCCATCAGGTACATCGGCGTGTTGTAGTCAAAGGCATGAAAGTCCGCGCCAGCGCTCAGCAGCGGGAACATCCGCACGACCATATAAACGCCTGCGGACACCATCGTCGCCGCGTGAATCATGGCGCTGACCGGCGTCGGGCCTTCCATCGCGTCCGGCAGCCACGTGTGCAACGGGAACTGCGCGCTCTTGCCGACCGTGCCGACGATGAGCAGGATGGCGATCAATGTCAGGGCGCTGCCGCCGAACAACGGGGCTTTTACCCTGGCGAGTTGGTCGAGCATCGTGGGGGCCGTTTCAGCCCCATGCGCTTCCGCCGCCGCGCCCCCGGTTGCTTCGGCTTCGTGCGCCGCAGCGTCTTCGCCTGCCGCTTCCGGCGTCACGGCTTCGGCCTCGCCTCCCTCGTGATCACCGGCAGCCACCGCCACCGGGTTGACCATCAAGTCGCGGAAGTTAAGGGTGGGGCCGTGCGAGCCTTCGACGGAGGTCGTCAGCACAAACAGGTAGCCGATACCCACCAGCATCAGCACATCGGCCACCCGCGTGGTCATGAAGGCCTTGACGCCCGCTTCCATCGCCGATTTCTTGTGGAACCAGAAGCCGATCAGCGAATAGGAGCAAAAGCCCATCACCTCCCAGCCGATGAACAGCAACAGCATGTTGTCGGCCAGCACCAGCGTGAGCATCGCGCCGGAAAACAGGGACAGGTACGCAAAAAAGCGGGAGTTATGCGGGTCACCGCGCATGTAGCCCAGCGAGTAAATGAAGATCAACAGGCAGGCCAGCGGGACCATGAGTAGCATATATGCCGTCAACGGATCGACCATCACGCCAATCCGGAACGTTTCTGGGCCAAGCTTCAACCAATCCAACTGGCTGCCGAAAACATCCTGCCCCAGCTCCTTGTCGGTCAACCAGACCGTCTTGATGAACAGGAGCATGCTCAGCAACCAGGCAATGCCAATGCCGATCAGGGCGACAGCCTGGCTGACGATCACATTGCGGTTGGTGACCAGCACGATCAGCGCGAAGCTGAGCAGCGGGAAGAACATGATCAGCCAGGGAAGATAGTCGGCGCTAAACCAATTTACGTCCATAAGCAATTCCTGTTCGTGTTGATCTGAGAATGCGCGGTGTGTGCGTCAGTGCCGGTTACCGCTTGCCAGTGTAACCCCTCGCCGCTGGCGACTCCAGCGGCTTTCGCGAGCCACCGAACACTGATCACGTGCACCTTACCACTTCAGCATGTTGACATCTTCGGCGATGACCGACTGGCGCTTGCGGTAAATGCTGATGATGAGCGCCAGACCAACGGCGGCCTCTGCCGCCGCAACCACAAAAACAAACGCGGCAAACGCCTGCCCGCTCAGGTTCACCGGCGTCTGGTAGCGCCAGAAAGCGACCAGGTTGATGTTGACCGCGTTCAGCATTAATTCAATACTCATCAGGATGGCGATGGCGTTGCGGCGCGACAGCACCCCAAACACGCCGATGCTGAACAGGCCCGCCGCCACCACCAAGTACATCCACAAAGGAACCATGTCCGTTACTTTGCCTCCTGGTCTTTGGGCGCGCCTGCCGGAGCGTCTTCGTCGGGATTGCCCGGATTGACGAGCATCACGGCTCCGATCATCGCCGCCATCAACAAAACGGAAGCGACCTCAAACGGCAGCATATACCGGTCGGGATCGACCAGTTCTTTGCCGAGGGTCACGATGCTGTCGGCGGGGACGGCAGCGGGGTCTTCCTCGGTGAAGTCCGCGCCCCAGTTATCGATCCCCAATTCGCCCATCACCGGCGACACGACCGACACCAGCAGCACAAAGAACACCACCACTGCCAGCAAATTCAGCGGCCACTGGCTCGTGAAGATTTCCTGCATCTGCGTGACCTTCGGCGTGAGCATGATCGCGAGGATGATCAAGATGGCAATCGCGCCAATATAAACCACGACCTGGAAACCGGCCAGAAATGGGGCCGCCAGCAGTACGAACAGCCCCGCGACCCCAAACAATGCCAGCATCAGGAACAGACCGGCGTGAAACAGGTTGCGCGACATGACGACGAGCAAAGCGCCGCCAAGCGTGATGCCGCTCATAATCAGAAAAACAATGGCCTCAACTGTTAGTTCCACACGCCCCTCCTAATCGCTTGCAACCGCGGTGGCCTCAGCCGCCAACTCCGCACTGACGAGGGCCTCAACCGCCAGGTCTGCCCCGGCCACACGCGCTTCAATATGCGCGCGTTCGCGCCGCCCGCGCTCGGCCAGAATAGCGCCGATCACCAGGATCATCGCGATGTTCACCAGCAACAAGGCGATGGTGGGCACCAGGGCATCGCCAAAGCTGTCGATCTGGTTTGTATCGGGCACGATCTTCCACACGAACGCCACCACCAGCAGGTTCGCCAGGCTCACCGGCACGAGGAACTTCCAGTTGAAGTCCAGCAGGTGGTCGATGCGCAGGCGGGGCAGCGTCATACGCACCCACACCATCACCCAATAAGCAAACACGCTTTTGATCATCAGGTAGACAAACCCCAAAAGCGGCACATCTTCGGCATACGGCCCCTGCCAGCCGCCCAGGAAAAGGATCGCCGCCAGCACGCCAACCGTGAAGGCATGCAAGAATTCGGCCACGTAGAACATGCCGAATTTCATCCCCGAATACTCGATGTGAAAACCCGACACCAGCTCGGACTCGGCTTCGAGCAGGTCGAACGGCCCGCGCCCGATCTCGGCCTGGCTGGAAATCAGGAAAATCAACAGGGTGAGCGGCACGGCGAACACATACATGATGTGTTGCGACTGCACGATCCCCTGCGTGCTCAGCGAGCCGGACAGCAACACCGGAACCAGCAGCGCCAGCACCATCGGCACTTCGTAGCTGATGAGCTGCGCCACTGAACGGAACGCGGAGAGGAGCGCGTACTTGTTATTGCTGCCCCACCCCGCCATGATCACGGCGACGGTGCCCAATGACCCAACCGCGACCAGGTACAGGACGCCGATGTTGAGATCGGTGCCGATCCATGCGGCGCTGAACGGGATAACCGCCCAGATCAGGATGACGGCCACCACCGATACAATCGGTGCGAGGTTGTACACCCACCGATCAACACCCGTATTCATAATGTCTTCTTTAAGAAGTATCTTGATCGTGTCGGCGATGGTTTGCACCAGCCCGAACGGCCCAACGCGGTTCGGCCCGACCCGATCCTGAAAGCGGGCGGCCCATTTGCGCTCAAGCCAGATTCCGAGAAGCGTCCAGAGCAACCCGAACCCGCCGACCACAAAGACACCAACCGCCTTGGCGATGAGGACCGCCAGATCGTGCGAAAGCCCACTATCTTCTAACAGACCTGTCATGTACGTCGTCTCCGGCGAACTTCAACCTTTGGCCCAGTCAACGACCACACCACAACCACAAAGCAAAAGCCGGTACACAGCCGTTCGTGTACCGACCCCAGGGGCTATGTCCAGCGTAACGCCCCTTTGCGCCAGGTGTAGACGAGTGCCACCACCAGCAAGACAATGAAGACAACCATTTCAAAGAGCGCAAACAACCCCAACTGGTTATAAGCCAGCGCCCAGGGGAACATAAAGACCAGTTCCACGTCAAAAACAACGAACACCAGGGCAAAGATGTAATACTGCGCTCTGAATTGCGCCCACGCCGGCCCGACCGGTTCAACGCCGCATTCATAGATCTCTTGCTTCACCCGGTTGGGACGCCTGGGCGCGAGGATTTTGCCAAAAACAATTGGGAGTGTCGGTAATGTCCAGCCCAGGGCAAAGAACAGCCCGACAAAAATCCATTCGTTTAAACTCATACTCCGCTCGTCCTCCACAGCGTATGCCGCACGCCACACGAGTGGCACCTGCAGGTGCCATGAGCAACAGTCGGTTAGTATAACAGTCACGCGTATGATGGGCAATTTTGCGCGCCGCGCCCACCATTCTAGCACACGCCGGAGTGAATACAAAAACAACTCAACCAAACATAAAAATATTTCAAAAAACTTGTATAAATTCTTGTTTTATTTCGCCTAGTATGGTATCAATTCAATTGGCCCTTGTGAGGAAAACATCTACCGGTCGGCTGAGCGCCGCTGTGAACAGTCATAAACATGGCGACGACGATCACGCTGCCCCGCGCAATGGAGCCATACTTTAATCATGCAATGCTGCATCAAGGAGGACGACGTGTTCAAGACCAAAAAACTGACACTGCTGCTGATTGTGCTGTTGGCCATGCCGGTGATCCTGGCCGCCTGTGGCGGGGACGACAATGATGACGGAGCCAAGGCTGCCGAGCTGTCACAGACCTTCGAATCATCAACTGGCCTCAAAGTCGAATATCCAGAAGGCTGGATCGCCCGTGATGGCGACAGCGGGCCGGAGATTGCAAACAGCCAGCAAACGCTGGACGCCATGGATGCCACAGAGGAAGCCGAAGTACCCGAAGACGGCTTCGCGCTGCTGCTCCTTAACCCGGCAGACATGGCGCTGCCCGGCCTGGAGACCATGGATGCCAAAGCCGTCCTGGAGATGTTCGCCGGATTCATGGCAGGAGAAGGCACGGATGAGGGCATGAAAATCGGCGAGATCGAGGAGACGAAGGTCGGGGATTACGCAGCAGTCCGCCTGAGCGTGACCGACAGCACAATCAAGTCCGAAGGCTTCATGCTCGCCTACAAACTGGACGATACTACCGTTATCTTCGCAGTGGCGATGGCGCATGACGGCAAGTTAGGAGATTTCGAAAACACCGCTCTCGAAATCATCAAATCCATTGAGTACACCGCCCCCGCCGCCGCAGGCTAAGCCTTATCACACCGTTCAATCAGCCACACGCCCGCTCCCGGATCACGCGATTCGGGAGCGGTTCTTTTTTCCCCGTGAGCAAACGTGGCCTTTCGCGTCACGCGGAAACCGGTATAATCCTCGTGGGAAGGTTCGCACCAAGACCGGGGGCATATGACGCTGCAACCATTCGTACCTGACGCGGGGGCCTGGGACGCCTTCGTCGAATCCCATCCACGCGCCCACATGCTTCAATTGAGCGCCTGGGGCGATCTCAAGGGATCGTTCGGGTGGAAGCCGGTGCGCGTGGCGTTGGCCGATTCCGGCGGCGCAATCGTGGCCGGAGCGCAGCTATTGTTGCGCCCCCTGCCGCTGGGCCTGGGGACGCTGGCGTATATCCCCTACGGCCCACTCGTGGATTGGCACGATGCGGCGCAGGTTCGCGCTTTGCGCGACGCCATCGACGCCACCGCCCGGTCACACGGCGCGGCCCTGCTGAAGATCGAACCGGGTATGGGGTTGGAGGGCGTGCCCTTCGAAGACCTGGGCTTCCGCCGCAGCCCGCAGACCATCCAACCGCCGCGCACGTTCGTGCTCGACATCGCGGGCGACAACGACGCGATCCTGTCCCGCATGAACCAGGGCACCCGGCGCAACATCCGCAAGAGCGCCAAGCACGGCGTGGAAATCCGCCAGGGCACGCGCGAGGATGTGGCCAGCTTCAACGCGCTGCTCGCCGAAACCGGCGACCGGGCCGCATTCGGCGTCCACACGCCGGCATACTACGAACGCGCCTACGATCTATTTGTGCCTGCGGGCCATGGCGTGTTGCTGCTAGGCAGCCATGCCGGGCAAGACCTGGCGGGCGTGATGGTCTTCCAGTTGGGGGAATGGGCGTGGTACTTGTACGGGGCCTCGTCGAACCATGAGCGCCAGCGCATGGCATCCTACGGCGTGCAATGGGCCGGGATTCAGTGGGCACGCGACCGGGGCGCGCGTACCTATGATATGGTGGGCGTGCCGGACGCCGATCCCGCCACGCTCGAAGCGGAATTTCAATCGCGCTCTGACGGGTTGTGGGGCGTTTATCGCTTCAAGCGCGGCTGGGGCGGAACGGTCGTGCGCAGCGTGGGGGCGTGGGATCGTGTCTACAAGCGGAGTGTATATGCCACCTATCGACTCGCGGTACGCCTGCGGTCATAGGCACACCGTCGCAGGGGAGATAAAACAGACTTCATGCAAGCAAGGAATTTGAACGCCACCGAAGCCGTCTTATTTCGCACACGAAACGAGTTTGTGACCGACCAGCGCATCATCATCAATGGCAACAGCTACCCGCTTACCGACATCGAAACGGTGCGCGTGGCCGCCACCCAGTTCTTTTACGTCGTCCAACTGGTCCGGCTGGTGGCAGGGGTCGCCATTGGGCTGTTGGTTCTGCGCTGGCTGGGCGTCCTGCCCCTCGCCATCGTTCCCGACAACGAACTGATCCACCTGATCGAGACCGGCTTGCTGACCGCGCTGGCCTTCGTGATGCCCGACCTGGTCGCCACGCATACGCTGGTGCTGGAAACGCCCACGCGACGCGCCCGCTTCATGCCATCCAGCAACGCGGAGCGCCTCGAACGGCTGGCGGCCAAGGCAACCGAGGCCATCATGCAGGCCAGGGCGCGACGGCATCACCCGGACGAACCACAGGTCATCCTGGCGTTTCGCAGAACCTTGAAATCATGAGAGCCGGTTTTTTACCGGATGATAAGAGCACGCTTATGCTGACAACAGGGTGAGACCCATGCTCACCGCTACCCCCATCACCGACCGCGACCAGTGGCACGACCGGCTGCGCTCGCTGCCCGGCGCTCATATCCTGCAAACCTGGGATTGGGGCGAGTTCAAGCGCCACGAAACCGGCTGGGTCCCGGAGCGCCTGGCGTTTCAGGATGCTTCAGGGGCAACCGTCGCCGCCGCCTCGGTGCTGACACGGCGCGCCGGCCCGTTGCGCGTCATGTATGTGCCTAAGGGGCCAGCCCTCGCCCCCGCTGATCCATCGCTGGTTGCGGCGGTGCTGGCGCACCTGGAAGGGTTGGCGCGGCAGCAGCATGCCGTGTGGCTCAAGATCGACCCGGACATCATCGCCGGAACCGGCATACCCGGCGGAACCGACCCCGACCGCCCGCCACACGAGGACCCCACCGGCACGCAGGTCATCGCCCTGCTGCGCGAGCGCCGCTGGCGCTTCAGCGCGTCGCAAGTCCAGTTCCGCAACACCGTGACGCTCGATCTCACCCAGGATGAAGACGCGATCCTGGCCGGTATGAGCCAGGGCACCCGCCGGAAGATTCGGGTGGCAGCCAAGAAGGGCGTCCGCGTGCGCCTCGCAGAAGGCCCGGACGACTTCGCAACGCTCTACCGGCTCTACCGCACCACCGGGGCGCGCCAGGGCTTCCTGATTCGCCCGCCGGACTATTACCGCGCAGCATGGTCACGGTTCCTTGAGGCGGGGCTGGCGGTGGCGTTCCTCGCCGAATGGGAGGGCCAAGCGCTGGCCGGGCTGGTGCTGTTTCATTTCGGCCCGAAGGCGTGGTATTTCTACGGCATGAGCAGCAACGAAGAGCGCAACCGCATGCCCACCTATCTGGTGCAATGGGAAGCCATCCGTTGGGCCAAGGCACACGGGTACGCGACCTATGACTTTTGGGGCGCGCCGGATACCTTCAACGAGGATGACCCGCTGTGGGGCGTCTACCGCTTCAAAGACGGCTTTGGGGGAACCGTGGTGCGGCACATCGGCGCATGGGACTTTGCACCTCACCCGGCGCTATACCAGGTCTATGAACAGATGATGCCGCGCGTCCTGCGAACCATGCGGCGGGCGCGTCGCTGAGCGCCGCAGCACCCGCGCCCGGCAGCACAATCCCTCAGTCGTTTGCCAGCACGTTGATCAGCAGCGCCGCTATCACTCCCGGTATCCACCCGGCGATGGTCAGCACCGTCACGATCAGAATCGTGCCGCAACCGCGATCCAGCACCGATAGCGGCGGGAACACCAGGCAAAGAATAGCGCGGAGACAACCCATTGTAACCTGCCTCTCCTTTGCGAGAAGGGAACCGCTAGACCACGTGGTGCATCCGAACCGCGTCCCGGTGGACGTACACCAGGGGCGCTTCCTGAATCATAACCGCCTGGGGTTGGAACAGCGAAAAGAACTGCACGTTGGTTGCGCCGACAAAACGCAACCGGGTTGAGGTGATAAAATCGCTGATCAGCGCGTCAGGCCCCATGTGAAAATCGCCCTGGATGACGTAGCGCGTGGTGTATACCGCCAGGCGCTCGGTGCGCGGCAACAGGCGAACTTCCTCCTGCGACAGCATGGTGTCGAATGCCACAGCGTGGCACGCCTCCTTGCGCACAAACAGCCCTTCCAGCTTCATGCTGCGGGCCGGGTTGCCAGCATCGAGGCCGTGAATCGTCACCTCGTGCAGCGACAAAACGTCCTTCTGTTCGTCGTTCAAGAACGTCTGCAACATGCCGATGACCGACAATGTGCAGCGTGCCTGAAATTGCTCCAGCAACACCGTCGCCGGGATCTCTTTTGAGGCCGAAACCTGGTCAAAAAAGCTCATCTCCAACACTCCTGTACTGCACCTTCTGCGCCCTGCCGTGATGAGTCCGGTTTTCATTGTACTCGAATTCGCGTTCCTGCACAGACGCCCCCGCGTCGTTGTGCGCGGCTCGTTTTAACAAAGCGCGAGCAGGGGCTATAATCAGGCCACGCCCCGCTTGCGGGCTGGCCAGCGCGCGGTCGATTAGGGCCAGGTGTCCTGCCTGGTCACCAATGCATTTCGAGTGTTGCGTGCGGGGGCACCATACGGGGCTGCACCATGCACTCGACACGTTCACGTTCCGGGCATCTTATCACACCAGAGCAAAAGGCATGATCGGCTCACGAATTTCACACAGAACGCGCCGCTGGCTCCTACGCGGGTTGCTACTCGCCGCGACCGTGCCGCTGCTGGCCATCGGCACGCTGGCCGTGACCATCACCCGGTATGGCATGACCGATCGCGCCCGCCCCGCCGATGTGATCATTGTTCTTGGCGGCGGCGAACCCGGCACGACGCGCCGCGCCCAGCACGCCGCCGCGCTCTACCATGCAGGCTACGCGCCGGTCATCTTGTGCACGGGCGGCGGCCCGGCAGAACACGCCTCCACCGAAGCCCATCGCTGCGCCCAGGTCGTGCAGGCAGCAGGGGTTCCCCCCGACGCCGTGTTATTGGAAACGACCAGCCGCAGCACCGCCGAAAACGCCCGCGAAACCGAAGCGATTATGGGGGCGCACGGCTGGCAGGATGGCGTGCTGGTCAGCGACAATTTTCATTTGTGGCGCGCGCGCTGGCTCTTCGAGGCCCGGCATCTGCGCGTCTATCCCAGCCCGGCCCAGCAGACGACGGGATCACTCCCCCCCGGTGAGACCATTCACGCCGTCCTGCGCGAGGTTGCGGCCTGGAGCGTACAGGTATTACCATACAGGTTCGACGAATGACCGCTGGATGTCATTCATAGCTCGCCCACACCCGGAGGCCAACACCACCATGACACGAGTGCTGATCGTGGAAGATGACGACGACCTGCGCTTTCTCTACGAAACCGCGTTTGCCCGCGAGGGCTTTGAGGTTGTAACCGCGCCCAGCACCGTCGAAGCCATGTTGCACCTGACCAACCAGGACTTCGATGCCATCATCCTCGATCTGAACATGCCCGATGTGCCGGGCCAAAAAGTGATCGCCTTCGCGCGGGAAGATGTGCGGCTGCGCAACGTCCCGATTGTTGTCGTTTCGGCCAACGAAGCCTGGCGCGCCGAGGTGGACGCGATGGGCGTGCGCGAGTTCATGGTCAAGCCGGTTCAAATCCAGCATCTGGTCGCGTGCGTCGACGAATTGCTGCGCACCTGATGCCCCCCCCGTTCCACACCCCCGCACCTATGCCGTAGGGAAGCCGTTGCACGGGCGTCGCGCGACCCCGCCCCGAACCCCTACAATGAAACATAGGGGACGTCCCGGCACATGACCCACGTTGTGAAGACGTTTCGCCGCACCCGGTAATCCTCTATAATGAAATTAATGCGTATCTGTCTCCAGCACCGGCTCACGCCGCGTCCCTGATGGTGCGGGCGGGGATCATCGACCGGCAGAGAAAACCCGAAAAGCATCGCAACTCCCGATCAACCGAATTTCTTTTCTGGTCAATGGGCCTCGCTGAAAAAAAAAGCTCTTTGAGTGTCATGGTGGAGGAAAACATGTTGCATATACGACGAAATCACCGTTTGAAGTTTGCGGGTATCGTGTTCTTGCTGGTGCTGGCGAGCAGCGCCCTGGTGAGCCGGTTGCCGGTAGCGCTGGGAGCCGAAGGTGACACGATTCCCCCCCATGTCTTTGACACCGATCCGCTGCCCGGCGAAGAACTGGCGCTCGAAGGGCGGGTCGTGTTTTTCTTCGACCAGCCAATGGACGAAACAAGCGTTTCCGGCGCGTTTAGCGTCAATCCTGCGATTGAGGGGGCGCTTACCTGGTCGGCTGACGGAATGGCGTTGACCTTCACGCCGGATGCGCCCTTCGCGCGGGCGACCGAATACACCTTCACCATCGACACCGGCGCAACGTCCGCCGAGGGCGTGCCGCTGGAAGAACCGTTTACGCTCACCTTGCGGACGGTCGGCTACCTGGAAGTGGCCGAAGTGCTGCCGGGTGATGGGTCCGAGGCGGTGGACTCAGACAGCGTGATCACCGTGATCTTCAACCGCCCGGTCGTCCCATTGGTGACGGTCGAAGAAATGGACACCCTGCCCCACCCGCTGCGCTTCGATCCGCCGGTTGACGGCAAGGGCGAGTGGCTCAACACGTCGATCTACCTGTTCACGCCGGAAGGCGAGCTGCGCGGCGGCACGACATACACCGTGACCGTCACCGCGGGCCTGGAAGACGTGACCGGCGGCGTGCTGGCCGAGGACTACACCTGGCGCTTCACCACCATCGGCCCGGACGTCATCGAGATCACGCCCCATGAGACCGCCGACCGCGTTCTGCTGGAAACACCAATCACCGTCCGCTTCAGCCAGGCGATGGACCCGGCCTCCGTCGAGAATGGCGGCTTTGAGCTGGTCTATCTGGGCCAGTTCCCGTTTGATGAAAGCGCCGAAGTGATAGAAGAACGGGTGGCAGGCACATTTGAGTGGAGCGACGACTTCCGCTCGCTGACCTTCAAGCCGGATGACATGCTCGCCCTAGAATCGGCGTACTACGTGGCGCTTCATGCCGACAAGGCGCTGAGCGCCACTGGCGCACCGCTCCGCGAAGACGCGTTCAGCTTTTTCAGCACCGTGCCCTACCCGCGCATCATCAACACGTCGCCCTTCGACGGCGAGCAGGATGCCTCACCTTACGGCGGTTTCACCATCTTCTTCAACACGCCGATGGATTTAGAGTCGCTGGAGGGCAAGGTCATCATCGAGCCGGAACCCTGGCGCGAGTTCGACACGTATTTCTCCGACTGGCGCTACAGCTACAACCTCCCCTTCGATACCGAGCCAAGCACCGACTACACGATCCGCATCTTGCCCGGCATGAAGGATCGCTACGGGAACACCATCGACGAGGGGCTGACGGTGACCTACACCACCGCCCCCTACCCGCCGGAACTCACGATCCAGGCCCCGGGGCGCGTGGGCATGTATAGCAGCCACAACCCCGCCACGCGTGTGTTCGTCACACACCGCAACGTCTCGCGGCTGGACCTCAGCCTGTTCCGCGTGGGTTTAGCAACGCTGGCGCACCTCACGGGGCCTGACCAGTACGACGCGTGGAGCAAGTACAGGCCGCGTGCGGATGAATGGCTGCGCCGCTGGACGATCCCGGTATCGAGCCAGCAAGACGAGCGCCGTTACGAATTGCTGTACATCTCCGACACGGGCACGAGCGGCATCACCAACATCGAGTGCCTGGGTGCGCCCGATCCCCAGGTCAAGGTCGGCGACGTGGTGATCGTCACCCGCGAGGACGAGCGCCCGCTCAACGTCCGCCAGGAACCGAACCTGAGCGCGACGGTCATCACCCAGGTGCTGCCGGGCCAGACGATGCAGATCACCGGCGGGCCATTCTGTGAAGGCGGCTATCTGTGGTGGAACATCCGCCTAGATGACGGCATCACCGGCTGGGCCGCCGAAGGCGATCCGTCAGTCTACTACTTCGAACCACTGGGCATCGCCCCGGTCGATCCCAACGCGCCTGGAGCAGACGCCATCGACCAGACCGTCACGCCGGAGGCACTCGCCCCCGGAATCTATTACCTGGAAATAACCTCGCCCGAAACCAACGAATGGGACGAACGAGTCCGGCGGCATGCCCTGCTCGTCCAATCGGCCAATATCACGTTGAAATTCAGCCAGGACACGGCGCTGGCCTGGGTCAATGACCTGGCGAGTGGCGAGCCAGTCGCCGGTGTGCCGGTGATCTTCTACAACGAGGATTTCAACCCGGTCGGACGCGCCGTGACCGGCGCGGACGGGCTGGCTAAGACGACAGTTCCTCACCTGCCGGACCTCTACACCACGATGTTCGCAACCGTTGAAGACGGCGACTGGTTCGGGTTTGCATCGAGCCGGTGGTCAGACGGCATGGACCCCTGGCAGTTCGAAATCCGCAGCGACTACGAACCGGAAGATTTCACGGTCTATCTCTACACCGACCGGCCCATCTACCGGCCCAACCAACCCGTATACTTCAAGGGCATTCTGCGTGACCGCCGTGACGTCACGTACACACTGTCAGACGACCAGGCCGTGCCGGTCAAGATTTACGATGACCGGGGCGAGGTGATCTATGACGAAATATTGCCGGTCACGCCGCAGGGATCGTTCAGCGGTGAATTGATGCTCGATCCCGAAGCCCCGCTCGGCTATTACCGCATCGTCGTCGAAGAGCCGAGCAATAAGCGTGATGCGTTCAGCCTCAGCTTCAGCGTTGCCGAGTACCGCGCGCCGGAGTTCCAGGTCGATGTGACCCCCGCTGCCGACCAGGTCGCGCAGGGCGACACCATCGAAGTATTGGTTGAGTCGCGCTATTTCTTCGGCGGGGCCGTGTCCAATGCCACCGTCGAATACAGCGTGCTCGCCCAAGATTTCTACTTCAACTACACCGGCGACGAGCCGGGCTGGTGGTCGTTCCGCGACGTGAACTATGATTTCTACGCGCCGGAATACTACGGCCCTTACGGTGAAGTCATCGCCGAAGGAACCGGCCAGACCGACGCCCTGGGTCGCTACCTGATCGAACTCGACGCCGATCTCGGCGAGCAGGTGGAGAGCCAGACGTACACCATCGAAGCGCGCGTGATCGACGAGAGCGACCAACTCGTCGCCGGACGCGCCCAGGTGGTCGTCCACCAGGGGCTGCTGTACGTCGGCCTGCAGCCGGAAGAATACGTCGGCTTTGCCGAGCGCGAGAACAAGGTGAACGTGCTGGCCGTCGATTGGGACAGCGAACCGATAGACGGGCAGGAAGTCGCGTACGAAGTGGTGGAGCGCCGCTGGTTCAGCGTGCAGGAAGAAGACGACTTTGGCCGCACCACCTGGACGTGGGACGTGAAAGAGGAGCCGGTCGAAGGGGCCAGCGGAACCGTCACCACAGACGAACGCGGCCTGGCGCACATCAGTTTTGTGCCCCCGGTCGGTGGTGTGTACAAGGTCTACGCCACGACCACCGACGAAGCGGGCAACCAGATACGCTCCAGCGCGTTCATGTGGGTCAGCGGCAGGAACTTCGTCAACTGGCGGCAGGAAAACTCCAACCGCATTCAGTTGATCACCGACAAAGACGAATACAGCGTCGGCGACACCGCCGAAATCCTGATCCCAAGCCCCTGGCAGGGTGAAGCCTACGCGCTGATCACCGTCGAGCGCGGCGACATCCTGACCCACGAGGTCATGAAGCTGGAAACAAACAGCACCATTTATGAACTGCCCATCACCGAAGACTTCGCGCCTAACGTGTTCTTCAGCGTGGTGCTGGCCAAGGGGATAGACGAGCATAACCCCACCGCCGCCTTCCGCATGGGGATCACCACGCTCGCCGTCGATACGAGCCGCCTGGTGATGAACCTGGAGGTCACGCCGAGCATCGACGTGGCGGCGGGCGAGTTTGCCGGGCCGGGTGACACGGTCGAGTACACGATCAAAGCGACCGACTGGGAAGGCACGCCCGTCCCCGGCGCGGAGATCGGCGTCGGCCTGACCGATCTGGCCGTGTTGAGCATCGCCCCACCCAATAGTTCCGATCTGCTACCGTTCTTCTATTCCGAGCGCGGCATCAGCGTGCGCACCGCCAGCCCGTTGACGATCAGCGTTGACCAGGCCACCCAGGTGATCATCGACACGATCAAGGGTGGCGGCGGCGGCTACGGCGAAGGCGGCCTGTTCGAGGTGCGCCAGGAGTTCGTCGACACGCCGCTGTGGGAACCGTCGCTCATCACCGACGAAAACGGCGAGGCGACCGTTGCGGTCACGCTGCCGGACAACCTGACGACGTGGCGGCTCGATGCCCGCGCCGTGACCACCGGCGAAGACGGCCCGATGCTGGTCGGGCAGACGACCTTCGACCTGCTGAGCACCAAGCCGGTACTGGTGCGGCCCGGCACGCCGCGCTTCTTCATCGCCGGTGACAAGGCCACGCTGAGCGCCATCGTCAACAACAACACCGGCGAAGACCTGCTGACCGAGATCACCCTGCAGGGCACGGGTTTCCGCTTTGCCGAGGGGGTGGCCGCCGCGCAACTGGCCAACATCCCGGCGCAGGGACGCGCCCGCGTCAACTGGCAGGTGGAAATCCTGGACGTGCCAGAAGTCGACCTGACGTTCACGGCGAATGCGGGTGACGGCCAGTACACCGACGCCACCAAGCCAACCATCCTGCAAGGCGCGCCGCTGCCCGTGTACAAGTACGAAGTGCCGGAGACGGTCGGCACGGCGGGCGTGCTGCGCGGCCCGGAAGCCGGCAGCCGCACCGAAGCCGTCGTGCTCCCGCGCCGTTATGACATCACCCAGGGCGAGGTCAAGGTCCGCCTCGACCGTTCCCTGGCCGCGGCCACCGTTGACGGGATGACCTGGCTGCGCAACTACCCGCATTACTGCATCGAGCAGATCGTCAGCCGCTTCCTGCCCAACGCGATCACGCTGCGCGCGCTGCGCGACCTGGGCATCGACGACCCCGAACTGGCTGCGCACCTGGAAGTGCAGGTCGGCTACGCGCTGCAACGGCTCTACGCCCAACAGAAGGTCGACGGCGGCTGGGGCTGGTTCCCGCAAGACGACTCGAACCCGATCGTGACCGCCTACGCGCTAATCGGACTGGTGGAGGCGCAGCGATCCGGCTTCACCGTTGACCAGAATGTAATCGACAACGCCGCCGACTTTGTCACGAGCGAACTGCGCACGATCCGCCCGCAGGACATGACCTGGCGCATCAACCGGCAGGCGTTCCTGCTCTACGCGCTGGCCCGCGTGGATCGCGGCGAGTTCCAGCGGACGGTGCGCCTGTTCGACGAGCGCGAGAGCATGAGTCTCTACGCCAAGGCATACCTGGCAATGACCTTCCACATCCTCGACCCCGAAGACAACCGCGCCATGGAACTGATCAACGACCTGAACACGGCCATGATCGTCAGCGCGACCGGCGCACACTGGGAAGAAAGCTACACCGACTGGTGGAACTGGAACACCAACACCCGCACGACGGCGCTCGGCCTGCTGGCCATGGCCCAGATCGACCCGCAGAACGACTTGCTGCCCAACGTAGTGCGCTGGCTGATGGTCGCCCGTGACGCCGATCACTGGGAGACGACGCAGGAAACCGCCTGGGCGGTCATGGCTCTGACCGAGTGGATGGTCATCACCAACGAACTGTACCCGGACTTCACGTTCGGCGTCACGCTGAACGGCGAGCGGTTGTCGTTGGACGATAACACCGCCACGCCGGAGAACGTGCGCGAGACCGAAGAACTGATCATCGACGTGGCCGAACTGCTGGCCGGTGAAGCCAACCGCCTGACGATCAGCCGCAGCGAAGGCGACGGCAACCTCTATTACACCGCCCACCTGACCGCGTGGCTGCCTGTGCCCGAAGTCGAGGCGCTGAATCGCGGCATCATCCTCAGCCGCAAATACAGCCTGCTCGACGATCCGGAGGGCACGCCCATCAACACGGCGGAGGTCGGGCAACCGGTGCAAGTCACGCTGACCATCATCGCGCCGAGCACCCTGCACTACGTCATGATCGAAGACCCGCTCCCGGCAGGGGCCGAGGCGATCAACCCGAACCTGCAAACGACCAGCGTCGTCGGCACGCGCCCCCGCCTGAGCCGCGAGCGCCCGCTCAGCCGGGGTTGGGGCTGGTGGTGGTTCTCCAACATCGAGATGCGCGACGAGAAGGTGGTGCTCTATGCCACCTATCTGCCGCGCGGCACATACCAGTTCAACTACGTGATCTATCCCAGCCTGGCGGGTGAGTACAACGTCATCCCGCCGCACGGCCAGGAATTCTACTTCCCGGAGGTCTACGGGCGCGGGGACGGGACGCAGTTCACCATCACCGGCGGTTCGCCGTCGGACGCCATGCAGCCTGCCGAAGAAAGCGCGTATGCCGCCCCCGGCTAACCGCCGGTACTCACCCTTCACTACACACAAGCGCCCTGGACGACGTCCGGGGCGCTGCGTTTTATGGCGGCACGCGGTCGCGGGGCCAGCACGCGGCCTGCGCACCGGTAGTTGTGAACACACGAGCAAACGCTGTAAACTGGTGAGGTTTCTTATAATGCTACGCTTTTGAAAGGAAACCCCGCCTATGACTTCGCTTCCCGCAATAGGTTTACAACTCTACACCG
>CAZSXY010000058.1:0-22685 GCA_964611395.1 uncultured Anaerolineaceae bacterium
TCGCGATGGCCATGTTCGATGAGATAGGTCGTTGCCATGTCCCCGCCCCTAACATTGTCGATGATGATGTTGGGGTAGTGAGTGGCCGGAGTGATATCAACCACCACGATGGGAAAGGCGGGGTTTAGTTCCTGCAAGTCATGCTCAGAGAACGGTAACGACAGGACGATCAACCCGTCGGCGCGATTCTCACCGATCAACATCCGCAAGCGGCGCTGAAGTTGTTCAACCGACCGGATGCTATACAGCACCAAATCGTATTCGGAGTCGTCAAGAACTTCCTGGATGCCGGTCAGGCGGTCGACGAAAGAGGGGAACGTAAAAAACGGCGAAACAACCCCGATGGTTGATGTCTTGCCCCGTGACAACTGACGCGCTGTGATGTTGGGGCTGTAATTCAGCGCTTTGATCGCCGCCAGAACTTTCTGGCGGGTAGCCTCGCGTACCTGAGAACTTCCGTTCAGCACGCGCGACACTGTGCCAACGCCAACACCGGCCTCTCTGGCGACATCACGAATGGTCACGGGTTTCATAATCACATAACTTGCTGGTTAAATCCGGCTTTGGAACCGGTTCCATTTAGACTCATTATAGAAGGAGATGCGCTTCGTTGTCAAGCCGGATGCGGGATTTGCGGGGCATTTCATGGCTTAGGCAAAGAAAATATACCGCAGAGCACGCAAAGGCCGCAGAGAGTGACAAAGATAAAGCTGAAGAGTTTTAATGTTCAACAGGTGTTGGTGAAGAAGGGGAGCAGTCGATCATCGACCTGTGGGGCGCGGCGGTCACAATGCCTGATCACACGACCCGGCGCAAACACCGTGCGGCGCTGGTGGGGGTTCTGCCAGTGGAATGGCGCATTCACTCCAGGAACGAGAGCAAACGCCCTCTTACGGAGTCAGATTATGAACGCTGTTGCTATTCGGTATCGTAATCACATCCTCCCCAACCACGATCTTGGCCTCTTCAGGCTCGCGGACCCGCACCAGGTCGACCTCAAAACGTGAGCGGTCGCCACGATGGAAGGCGTGGAAATACTCTATTGGCGTCCCGTCATGCAGGTAGCTCACGCTCTTTAGGGAAATCAGCGGCGCACCGGGTTCAATGTCAAGGTATTCCGCTTCGCGCTCACCGGAAATGACCGCCTCAATGGTGCGCCGGCCATGGGAGAGTATAATCCCGAACTCGTCCTCCAGCGCTGCGTAAAGCGACCGATTGTTCAGGTCGATATCGGCCAGGCCGGGACACATCGCGTACGGCACATACGTGCGCACGAGTACGATGGGTTCATCCTTCACAAAACGCAGACGCTCGATGTTGAACACGGGTGTACCCGGCTCCAGGTTCAGATGGAGCGCCACAGCAGTCTTGGCCGGTTCTACGGCGTGATGCAAGACTTTAGTTCGGGGGGTGAGGCCCTGATCGACCATGTCCTGGTAGAAGCCCGTCAGTTTCTGGACCAGGCTCTCACGAATCTTCGGTTTGGCGACAAACGACCCCTTACCGCGGCGTTTAACGATCAGCCCCTTGTTCTCCATTTCCAGCAGCGTCTGCCTGACGACCGTGCGGCTCACATCGTAGGTGGCACACAACTCCTGTTCCGAGGGTAGCCGGTCGCCTGGCTGCCACTCTCCCCCCAGAATACGCGTTTCTAATAGCTCGCGGAGTTGGATATAGAACGGAATGGGGCTGCTGTGGTCGACTTTCATGAGTTTAGCATCCTGGGAATATAGCACGCGTACCCGTGAATGTTATCCGTGTTCGCTGGTCATGCGAACAAAGGTATCACTCAACAGGTTTTGCCACATAATATACCGGTTGACCAGAGGTTGGTAAAGAGTGTATGTATCGGGATCAGGTATCAGCCGTGCGCCATCAGGGACGGCATGCGTCTCGGCGACGGCGGCCAGGTCATCAAAAATGCCCGCTGCTTTCCCTGCAATCATGGCACAGGCCCATGAACTGAATTGGCTGCCCTTAAGCGACTGGTAAGGCACTCCCAGCACATTGGCTTTGATCTGGTTCCAGACAATGCTGGCGGCTCCCCCACCGACAGCGCGAGTTTCAAGGAGCTCGAAGTCAGGGATCAAGTTGCGCAGGATACGCAGGTAATAGGCATATTCAAAGGCCACCCCTTCCAACACCGCGCGTGCAAAGTGCGCCTGGGTGTGCCCCCAGGAAAAACCGAGCCACGCCCCGCGCATCTCCGGCGTCGCAGGACAAATGCGCCCGCCCAAGTGAGGCGAGAAAAACAGGCCGTCCGCACCCGGCGGCGCTGTGGCAGCGAAAGCGATCATTTCACTGTATAAATCGTCATTGGCCTGCTGTGGGTGGCCGCGATGCATGTTGTAGAACTGATCACGAAACCAACGCAGTGCGATGCCACCCCCGGCAATATAAGCCAACGGGTGCCACAACCCAGGGATCACAGAACGCATCGTGAGTAATGCTCTGTGGTCGACATCGGCAACAAAGGTGTCAGTGCAACTTGTCAAGACGGCAGCAGTCCCGGCCACATCCAGGAACATGCCCGGGCGTATAATGCCGCTACCCAATGCGCTGGCGGCAGTATCGCCACAGCCCGCCGCCACCGGAGTGCCGGGAGCAAGACCAAAATCCCTGGCGACGGTGTCGGTAACCTCGCCCACGATGTGCCAGGGTTCTACGATACGAGGAAGTTTATCTTGATCGACGCCCAACAAGTCGCATAATTCGTCAGACCATTGACCGTTCTGCGCATCGCTGAGGCCTGAGAAATGGATGAACGTATAATCCATGAAGGCCTCTTCGCCCCTAAGACCCGCCATTTTACCCGCCACATACCCTGCCGGTGTCACGAATTTGGCAATGCGCTGATAGGCGGTTGGCTCCTCCTCTTTCCACCACAGGATTTTAGGCCCATGGTCACAGGTGGGCGGACACCCCGTAAGACGCGTGATCAGGTCACCGTATTCCCTGTCCAGAAACTCAATGTACGGCTGACAACGCATGTCCAGCCAGGAGTCGAAACGCGTGGCAGGATTGAAATCTTCATCCACCGTGCCGATACCTGCCATCTGGCTATCAAAGGCAATGGCCACCACGTCACGCGGATCGATCCCACTCACCTGGATACATTGGCTTACCGTTCTGGCCGCAGTCTGGTAAAAGTCGTCGTTCTCTTGCTCCACAACACCGGGCTTCGGGTAGTAGATCGGCACTTCTTCAGCAAACTCCACAATGAGCGTGCCATCGCTTCTAAACAAGGCCGACTTCGTGCTGCTCGTGCCCAGATCGACTCCGATCAGGTATTTCGGGGACATGCGCCGATACTCCTTACGTAAGCCGCGTGATAGCCCTGAGACGCTCCGTCACTTGCGCGGTTTGTAAACCAGCGGCGGGCGTAGTTCCTCCGCAATTTCCGCCAGCAGATTAAAGGTTGGATCGTCAAACGTGATATGCAACACCTCAGCGATGACCTGGGTCCAGCCATGCAGGAAATAGAGCCAGCCGTCTTCAACCGTCAGATTGCGACTCTCCCGTTGGGCCATGGCCTGGTGCCAGAAGTCCAACTCGCCACGATAGTTGATCTCCCAGGCAATACCATTCCGTGGGAACACCCCGTCGTCTGTCACCGGTGAACCAGGCGAATCTTTGCCCATGCCCGTGGCGTTGATGACGATGCTGCCGTCGGGCAGACCGGCCATGATCGCGTCATTACGCGCCGGGTCTGCGTTCTGAATGTACTCGAACGCGATATCGGTTTCCAGACTCTGCACCATACGCCGCAGTTTTGCGAGCCGTTCTGGGGAACGGTTGGTGACAATCATCTTTTGGGGGCGGTCTTCGGGGCGCTCCTTGTTGATTAGATGGAGCGCTATGGCCTTGCCTGAGCCACCCGCGCCGAAACACAGGACGTATCCCCCGGTGCGTCCGAAGTATCCGGGGCCGGTGATAGCGTCAAGACTGAGTCCGCTCGTTAGCGGGTCTTTGGCATGGCCCCACAGCCTGCCGTCGCGCTTGGAAATACTCGATACCTCACCCGTGAGCACGGCTGACGCGTGCAGTTCATCGAACATATCGCGTGCCGCTTCGAGCAGGTCGATTTTATGCGTCGTCACCAGAGCGCCGAGCGACAGCGGATCATATTTGATCTGGGCGACAGTCCGGCGATACGCCTCTGGGTCATCATGAATCCTGTGATCGATGCCTTCTAAAACGACATCCGGGCGACCAATGGCTTGCATCCACCGCGGGAACACTTTCATGATCGACGATTGACTCGTCGTCACACCCACGAAATAAAATGTCGGCACCGTTTTGGTTTCGATGGGATAAGGATGGTCTGGGTTGGACATGAAATGCCCCTTCCTGTCCGTAAGGGTATGGATACTGCGAAAACCAGCCTGGCGGCGCAGGCTTCTACCTGCGTGCGCGAGGTTATGAACGCTGGCCGGGTGGCAACCACCGCGGGTTATCAATGATTGCTGGACGACCATTACGTTCCACCACCAGTTTTCGAAAACCTTGCGTCTCAATAGTGCCGTAGTCGTGCCCGGCGTTGCCCGGATACACAAAGAACATGACCAGATCGTCGGTCGGGCTGGTGTTGACCGAGCGATGCGCCCAGCGCGGCGGCACGTAGAGCACCGTATGGGGGCGCAGCGGCTCAACGGCCCAATCGCCCTCCGGGGTTTCCATGACCATCATGCCCTCGCCCTTGAGACAGTAGTACACTTCGGCGGTGTCCAACACGGTATGGAAGTGGCCCTTGGTCATGTAGAACTCATCACCCACCTTGCCGGGGTGCACCACTGACAGCCCATGCATCAGCTCACCCGCGACCTCCGGGCGCTTGATCTCATACACTTCGTACAGCAATGTGTCCCCTGCTGCGAGCATCCTCTCGTAGGCATCGGCATCCAGGAATTGGCCCCTCATGGCGGACAGTCGGCGCACGATGTGGCTGTCGTACGAACTCAAGACCGCATCCTGGATTGAGATGTCGAAAGTAAACGGTAGCGTCTTCATGGTGTCGTATCCTTCTTTGCTTCCGCTCAACCGCGCTCATCGGGCTGCAATGTTCGCGCCAGATATATGTCGATCTTCTCGCCGTCGCCTCCTACGCCGGCGGGGTAGCTTACATGACTTCGCTCAACCAAACGGGACGTTGCTCGAGGAACGACTTCGTGCCCGCCAGCACCCCGGCGACCGCCCAGCGACCGTCAGTACCCCCGACGCGCGGTTGGGTACCCGTCGTGATGCAATGGGCGAAGTGCTCCATCTCGCGGATGTATCCCCACTCAAAACGTTGCGGCCAAGTGCGGTAGATCGGTGTGATCAGCCCCTGGTCCCGGTTGGTGCAGACGACAATAGCCCGCCCCTTCATTTCGCCGATTTGCATAATGCCCCGCTCGCCGATGATCTCGACGCGGGCGTCGTAGCCATAATCGCACGGGCACACACTGGAAATGCTTCCCAGGCCCCCGCTCTCAAAACGGATAGTGACCAGGGCCGTATCGTAGAAATGCTCCGTGTGCACCCCGCGCGCTTCACCCTTAAAGTTTGCCACCTCGGCATAAACCCGCTCCGGGTTAGACCCCATCAACCATCGCACGCAGTCCCAATCGTGGCTGTTGACCTCCGCCAGATTGCCATTGGAGGTCTTGAGGTCCCGCGCCCAAGGCGGAGGCAACCCCGGCCCGTGCGTCAGTGATTTGATCAGCATTGGACGGCCAATCTCACCCGCTTCGATGCGTGCTGCGGCGGCCACGAATTCCGGATCAAAACGGCGCATGAACCCAAGCTGCAAAATCACCCCGTTGCGCTCCGCCGCCGCGATAATGGCATCACATTCCTCCAGGCTCATCGCCATCGGCTTTTCGAGCAGAAGGTGCTTGCCTGCATTGGCGGCGGTGATAGCCAGCCTGGCATGGGTGAAGGTGGGGGTGGTGATCACGACTGCGTCGAAATCGGCGTTTTCCAGCGCATCTTCTAGAGATGGGCAGCGTACGCTAATCCCAAACTTTTCCGCCGTTTCATCCAAGGCTTTCTTGTCCGGGTCCGCAATAGCGACAAGTTGTGCCTCAGGTACATGGTTGACCAGCGAGTTGGCATGCACACGGGCAACACGGCCCGCACCGACAAGGCACACGCGTATAGGTTGCGACATTTCTTACTCCCGTACTAGCACTGCTCAAGCTCAAGACACGGTTGGGCTTCAGATTTTGGCATCGCCCAACCTGAAGATGCCGGCCAATGTGCAGACATGATCAACGGCCCCTTGCGTCCCACCGGGCACACGTGGCCACAACGGCCCACTCTATGACAGGCGTCAGGGCAGAGCCATCGCTAAAGCAGGATCGACATACCGCCATCAATACTTAGCGCCTGCCCGGTAATCATCGCGCTCTCAGGCGAGGCAAGGAATAACACTGCCCCGGCAATGTCTTCCGGTTCGCCCACCCGCCCCACTGGGGCTTTTGCTGCAAGGGCATCGCGCTCGTCCTCTTCGGGCACAGCTTCTAGCAACATGCGCGTCATAACAGGGCCGGGACACACAGCGTTTACGCGAATGCCGAACGAGGCCAGTTCAACAGCCATAGCGCGGGTGAGCGCGATGATCGCTCCCTTAGCCGCACTATACGCGGCATGGCCGGGTTCACCAACTACGCCCGCTTTGGACGCTATGTTTACGATAGTCCCCTGTCCGCGCTGTTGCATATGACGCACGGCGGCCTGCGAGGGAAATACGGTACCCAGCACATTGATGCGGTACATGCGCTTCCACAAAGCTTCGTTTTCCTGCGTAAAGGGCGCTTTTTGGTGCGCACCCGCGTTGTTAACCAGTACGTCAAGCTGGCCAAAGCGAGCCAGCGTTGTGGCGACCAACCGTTCCGCGTCTTCGTGCCGCGACACGTCGGCGCGGACGAACTCAACTGGCGCACCATCGCGGCGAAGCTCCTCAGCTACCGCGTTCCCACGCGTTTCATTTAGAGCGGCGATGATTACCTGTGCGCGTTCGTGGGCAAATGCCCGGGCGATGGCCAAGCCGATTCCCCGGCTGCCACCGGTAACGATGACGGTTTTTCCTCGGAAGCGCTCGCTCATGCTAATCACCTGTTCTAGGTTCCAAAACGGCGGCGACGCCACTGGTCGAAAATCACGACGATGACGATCACCGACCCCTGGATAATACGCTGGTAAAAATCACTCACGTTGAGCAGGTTGAGGCCATTGTCGATGACACCAATGGTGAGCGCGCCGATGATCGACCCAAACACGCCACCCTCACCGCCGAACAGGTTGGTGCCGCCAATCACCACCGCCGCAATTGAGTTCAAGTTCTCTGTCCCGGCCATCAATGCATTGGCCGAGTTCAGACGCCCGGCCAACACAAACCCGGCCAAAGCGGCCAGCAAGGCCGATACCACGTAAACGCCGATCTTGGTGCGTTCAACATTGATGCCCGATACGCGCGCTGCTTCACGGTTGCCGCCGACGGCAAACGTGCTGCGACCAAAGGCAGTATAGCGCAGGGCAATCCAGCATGAGATAGCTATGGCAATGGCGATCCACGCGGCAATCGGAATGCCCAGCCAGTCATCGCTGCCAACCGAAATAATCTCAGGCGGGAGGTAGTTTCGTGCTTTCGGCGCATCGGAATAATAGGAGGGAACCGGCAGACCATCCGTCACCAACAACGCCGCACCACGAAATGCTTCGAGTGTTCCAAGTGTTGCGATGAAGTCAGGGATACGACCGCGCGTGATCAATAGTCCGTTGATGAGACCCGCCCCCGCGCCGACCAACAGCGCAATGATGAGACCTTCTGCAAAACCGACCGGCCCAAACTTGACGCCAAAAACATTAACCTGCTGGGTCATGGTTACGGCGGATACGGAGGCCGCCAATGCCGCCGTCGCGCCCACCGAAAGATCGATGCCGCCGGTGAGGATCACGAAAGTCTGGCCGATGGCGAAGATGATCAGAACCGATGTGCGACGCCCCACGTTGATCAGGTTGCTTTCCGTCCAAAAATAGGGCGTGGCGCTCTGCAGATACAGGGCCAGGAGGATCAGCGCGATCATTGGCCCTCCATGAATGAGGAGGTCGCGCAGAACATGCACAATCCGGGTAAACGCCACACTTGTCAACAGGGTGTCGCGGGCAGTATGCGTGTCGGCGAGCTTCTTTTCTGACACGGAATCCTCCATGAGGTGCAATAAGTTAAGTTAGCTGGCGCTCTTCAATAACATTTCTTGCGTGGCCTCGCCATATTTGTACTCAGCGGTGAACCGCCCATTGCGCATCACAAGAATGCGGTCGGCCATAGCCAGGAGTTCTGGCATTTCTGATGAGATCAGGACAATGCCAACGTTCTGCTCAGAAGCCAGATTGTCAAGAATAGCAAAGATCTCCGCTTTTGCGCCGACGTCAATGCCGCGCGTTGGCTCGTCAACGATGAGAATCTTGGCCCCGGTCGCCAGCCAGCGCGCCAGGCAGACTTTTTGCTGGTTGCCGCCACTAAGAAACATGACTGGTCGCTTGAGCAGCGGGGGACGAATCGTCAGTTCGTCAACGTATCTGGAGGCGATGCGTGTTTCTTGAGCCAGATCCAGTGGCCCCAAGAATGCAAGCTGGCTCACATTGGCTAGCGTGATGTTGGGTGACAGGCCCAGCATGGGCACCAGACTCGATTTGCGATCACGGAGCATGAACCCCATACCAAGCCGGATCGCCTGGACGGGGTTTCGGATCTTGACCGGCTGGTCATCGATGTAAATCTGACCCGAAGTCATGGGTTCCAGACCGAACAGCGCATGCGCCAGGCGAGTCTGCCCGGCCCCCATCAGCCCAAAGATGCCTAAAATCTCACCCGCATGTACTTCGAACGACAGATCGTGGAGCACCGGCTCAGCAACAAGGTTCTCGACCCGCAAAATCGGTGCGCCAACCTGGTTGATCGTCTTCTGGTATTGTTCGGTCAGGCGACGGCCAACCACCATGCTGATCAGGGTATCCTTGTCGGCACGCTCGACCGGCAGCGTACCGATCACCCGCCCGTCGCGCATCACGGTAACGCGCGTGCCGATACGCGCCACCTCGTCCAGGCGGTGCGAGATATAGATGATGCCCACCCCACGCGCCTGAAGACGGCGAATAATGCCAAACAAGCGCTCAACCTCGGCATCGGACAGGGCCGACGTTGGCTCGTCAAGCAGAAGAATTTTGGGGTCCTGAGTAAGAACGCGTGCGATTTCGGTGAGTTGTTGCTCGGCAACACTGAGGCTGCTGGCACGCGTGTTCGGATCGATCACGACGCCGAGGGCTTCCAGGCTTTCACGCGTGCGACGATGCACTTCTCCCCAGCGGATCAACCCGATCTTGTTGCGCGGCAGATCGCCCAAAAAGATGTTTTCCGCGACCGTTAGCGTCGGCACCAGGCTGAATTCCTGGTACACCATGCCAATACCCAGCTTTACGGCACGGTCGGGATTGTTATGCTTTATTTCGTTGCCCTGGATCACGATGCGACCGCTGTCTGCCTCCAGCGAGCCGCTCAATATTTTCATGAGCGTGGATTTTCCCGCCCCGTTTTCACCCAGCAGAACATGAACCTCGCCCTCATACAAATCGAAATCGACTTGATCCAGCGCGTGGACGCCAGGGAATGTTTTGTCGATACGCTCCATGACCAGGAGCGGTTGACGAGATGCCATGCAAGAATCTCCAGTGGTTTCGTGGCTATTGCGCCGTGTAGCCGCCGTCCACGCTGAGAATCGCGCCAGTCGCATAAGCCGCGTCATCACTGGCCAGATACGTAATCGCCGCAGCGATTTCCTCCGGCGTGCCAAGGCGGTTGGCCGGGCGACTCTGCTCCAACTGTCGCCGGGCGGCTGCCGGGTCTGGCGCGCGATCCAAAGCCTCTTTTACCAGCGGGGTTTCGGTGGTTCCCGGACAAACACAGTTGACACGAATACCATGAACCGCCAGGTCAACTGCGCAGCTCCGGGTGAATGCGATCAGCGCGCCTTTGGAAACGTTGTAAACTACCTGGCCCTTGATGCCAACTAAGCCCGCTTCCGATGCGACGTTGACAATGACTCCGCGTTTCTGGGCGATCATGGTTGGAACGGCGTACTTGGTGCACAAAAAAGCACTTGTAACATTGACCCGCATGACACGTTCCCACTCCTCCAGTGATGTTTGGGTCACATCGCCCTGGAGGTATATGCCCACGTTGTTGACCAGGACATCCAGCCGATTCCACCGGCCCGTGACCTGCTCGATCATGGCACGCACATCCCTTTCATCGGCCACATCCGCGCGCACAACCAGCACCTCATGACCGTCTCGCTGAAGCTGGTCGACGACCGGCTGACCGCGTTCCGGGGCCTTATCTACCAGTACCACGCGCGCTCCCTCACGAGCGAACGCCACCAGTGTGGCCTGGCCAATGCCCGCTGCAGCACCGGTCACAACGACAACCGCGTCTTGAAAGCGCATAGATGCCTCCTGGGTTATTTTGATTGCTGAAGTGTATTGTTAACAGGTGAGGAGGAGTGAACTCCTCCTCACCGCAAAAATACTATCGATCGTGCTGCGGCTACTCGCAGGCTTCCTTGATTCCTTCCCAGTCGATATCCGGCAGCACAGGATCGGGGTAGAACAGGCGCGCGTTTTCCTGATAGGCGATGCGCGGGCGGATGTCAAAGGTCTCTGGAACCTCAAGACCGCAGACAGTGCGCACCGCGAATTCACCACCGAACCAGCCCCAGTCAGCGAAACCGTGCGTGGTCTCGGCAATCATACGTCCTTCAGACAGACGCTCAACCGATTCAGGCGTCACGTCGTTCGTAAAGATCGCCACGGATTCGTCGCCAAGAGAAACCCCGTCCTCGACAGTTTCGAGACGATCGACGGCCTCAGCGGCCAGCATCGCACCCATGCCCATCTCATTGGACGCGGCCCAGATGAAATCGAGGCCCTCGGGGTTGGCCTGCAGAATGTCCTCGGCGCAACCGATTCCCTTTTCGCGATTCCAATCAGCCGCGCAGGGATCGCCCACAATCTCGATGTTGGGGAACATATCCATGACTTCATTAAATCCATTGAGGCGCGCCGTGGAGAAGAAACCACCAGCGACACCCTCAATAATGGCACCGCGTGCAACGATCTCAGCTTTTTCTTCCTCGCTCAGATCGTCATAGAGGTCCTCCCAGAACTCGATGTCCAGGTAGGTGTCCGGCTCGACTTCAACCATTTCGCCTTCACCCAACACGCCAGGGCCGCCGAAGTAGTCCACGACGGCGTAGGCGGTTACCTTGGCAGCGACCGTGTTGTCGAATCCGATGTAGGACGCGATCTCGACGCCTTCAATCGGCTCAAGCAGATTGACAATGATCACCGGAATGCCCTCGTCATTGGCTTTCTTCAGGGCCGGTTTGATCACTTCGACTTCGATGGGCGAGATCGCGATCACATCCACTTTGCGTTGAATGTAGTCTTCGATGATAGCGACCTGGTCGCCGAAATCAATGTGCGAAGCAGGTGACTGGGTGATCACTTCGACATCGAATCCGTTGGCATTGGCGTCTGCCGCTGCCGCCTCGAAGAAATCTGTCGCCGTCTTGAACACCCCGGTGATGTCGGGCGGTGTCCAACCGATGACGATCTTCTCTTCCCAACGCTGGGCCGTGGGAGCCGCGCTGGCGCTGGCACTAACTATGATGCTAATGGCAATCAACAACGTAATCGTCAGCAGAGTTGTCTTGCGAAACATGTCAACCTCCCTAATTTTCACATTTCAATTTGATTGGTCGAACGCGGTTTAGTTGCCTTCGGATATTTTGGATATATGACTGTGCCTCCTTTCGCAGACCATCAATCGAGAATTGGACAAGCGTGCGGCAACGACGAATATTGTCGGACTATCATTGCGTCAGATACGCGATAGCACCGGCAAGGAGCTACCTGGGGATTGGTGCTATCTTTCACCTGGCCTTGTGGAAATATCGCAAGAACGTGACCCTAAACCAGAGGGGCCGTATCATCAATGTGGTAATCCTATAATGTTGTAATTACAAGTACTTCGCTCATTATATATTGGATTGAAACGGGGGTCAACTTAAATGGATACAGACATAGCATGACAAAGTGGGGGAAAAGCGTATTTTGGCGAAAAACCGACGCCTCCACCGTGTCATCTTTCCCGTAGGTGACGATAAGCGGGCAGGCTTTCGATGAAGAATTTCCCCTCAGTCCCCCTATTTTGTCATGGTATCTCAGCAGCCGGGCGCGTTTGACATGGGAATCGAGTAGGTATAAGCTGAGTGCGTTGGTAAGCGCGAGTGGCGAGATGCTGCAACACCTTGCTATTCTGACCGATACATTAGGCAAGTAGCGCACCGACCACGCAGACTCTAGCGTATTTGGTGGCATCTTGCTATTGAGTGAGTTTCATCTGAATGAATAATTTGATATAGCTTCTAAAATGAGGTATTAATAATGGGAAATTACATTCAGGTGCTATTTTAATCCAACCCTGCTTCCTGGCTAATTGCGTCTGTATATTGACTCTTTTGAAGGGTGAACGCCTCCTTAACGTGACCCAAGAAAGTCGGTATCGGCTATGGAAAACCAATAATCAGTTCCCTACTAATTTGAGGCCCTCGCCATCACACACATCTCACTCTACACAGATCAAGGTCATGCTCCGTTTGAGTAGCCATACCTAAACAAATTTCCTGGAGGGTATTTATGCTAAATGATATTCCAGCCAATGCGCATGGGACATGAAAGCCTGAACGTCTGTCCAGCTTCCAGTAAGGGTATCAGTAATTCTGAAAGGATAATTATGCCATCAAAGTTGATTTCATTGAGGGTCATTACTCCTTTGTTCTTGTATGGAGCTAATCAAAAAAAGCCTGAAATACGCGCCGCGTCGGTACGTGGCCAGCTCCGCTACTGGTTCCGGGCGATTGAAGGGGCCAGAATTATTCGGCTGGACGAGCTATGGGAAGCAGAGAGCGCTGTCTTTGGGTCAACAGCAGGCGGCTCAAGCGTATCGATTCGCTTTTACCCAAATGGGGATCTGAAAACAAACAAGTATCCAATGCTTCCGCATCGACCAGATAAGAAAGGCCAGTCGTGGCAGGAGGCCATTTCACCAGGCCAAAAGCTAACGCTCGAAATCGTGAGCCAGCCCGGAAACGAAAAGATTTCACCAACCATAATGAGAACTTTAGGAATTTGGCTGTTGCTAGGCGGGATCGGAAAGCGTTCGCGCCGCATGTTCGGGGCACTGGAAGTTCGATTGCCCGGAAAGCAGGAAGAACCTGAGGGACTGGCTAACTACATTGGTAAATTACTAAGAACAGCAATAGGCGAACCTCTGGATTTGCCACACCCGCCCGAATTCCCCACCCTACACCCAGAATACAGCCGGGTGGTGGTCGGCACGAAAGGGGAGCTCAATTGGGAAGCGCTTATGAGGGATTTGTTCCTCAATTTACTGCGAAGCCCAAAATACAAACCCTTCGAACGCACGTTCGGGCATGCCACGCGTGACCGTCGCGCATCACCGCTGATCGCGCAAGTACGCAAGGTTGGCGATCAGTATTGCCCCGTACTAACCGCTATGCGTTCAAAGCCAGACAAAGATATCAAGTGGAATATACTGGATGATTTCATGGATGATGCAGAATCTCGGTGGAAGGGCAAGACCGTTTGGGGCGGGAGGCTGGCCAAATGAGCAACACACACCTCCACCTGATCCAGATTGGCCCGGTGCAGTCCTTTATTGCCGCCGCACGCCGCACGCAAGACCTGTTTGTAGGCAGTCGCCTGCTCAGCATGATTGCATCCGCAGGGGTACGCGCGGCGCAGCAGGCCGATCCCAATGCGGAGCTGCTCTTTCCGGTGTTGGATGACCAGGGACAACTGCCGCCCAGCGTGCCGCATCGCTTTGCCTTCCTCAGCGCTCAAGACCCAGTAGCGATCGCCGACAAGGTTGAGCAAGCCGTTCGCGCCTACTGGAAGCATGAGATCGCCAACAAGGTGCGTGATTGGTTGCATAAGCAGATCGGCGACGGCGCTTGGGCGAAGGTATTTGACCGGCAGGTCGAAAACTGGCTTGAAGTCTACTGCGTGGCTGTGCCCTACAACGAGAACGATCATGGCAAATCATATCAGGCTGCGGTAGAAGCTATGAGCGCGCGCAAACAAGCGCGGCACTTCCCCCAGGTGAACGAGCCGGGGAAGAAGTGCACGCTCACCGGGGCGCAGTCTGCGTTATCACTGGATTGGGACGCACTGAAAAAGGCAATCAATGATGTAAACGACATCGAATTGCGTCCCAATGAACGCCTCGGCGCTCTGGCAATGATCAAGCGCTTTGCTCAACGGGCTGGCGTGGAATTGAGGGATATCGACGATACCTTGAAGCGATTCCCTTCGACCCAGCATATTGCAGGTTGGAATTCTAATGAGGAGCCCGAACGCTCGCTCTACATGGCCATCTTGCACATTGACGGGGACAAGATGGGCAAACTGTTATCTGGCCAGAAAAGCAAAGAAGCCCATAAGCAGTTGTCCGCGACTCTGGCCCAGTTTGCTCGGGACACAGTACCCGACATTGTCAAGAAGCACGAACTGGGAGACAAAGGTCGCAGTGCGCTGATCTACGCTGGTGGTGATGATGTACTGGCTCTGCTGCCGCTACAGACTGTTCTGGCTTGCGCCAATGAAATCCAAGCCGAATTCTCCGATCAAGTTGGCGGCACCATGTCGGCAGGCATTGCCATCACTTCGGCGACAATGCCGCTTGATACCGGCCTGGATGAGGCACGGTATGCCGAAAAGCACGCCAAAGAGGGATACGGGCGAAACGCCGTCGTCGTGCGGGACATCCGCTCTAATGCCATACGCGAGGCAGGCGCCAACTGGGATTCCGGGATCATCGAGCTGGTTAAAGCGATTCAGGCGGCCATAAACGCTGGCTGGCTTTCCGGCAAGCTCGGATACGATCTGCTTGATGGCGCGCATGCATTGGAGGGCGCTGAGATTCCGGAGGGTGCCCGTATCAAAGAGGCACAACGCCTGCTCAAGCGCCACAGCGAGAAAGGCGCTGAGCAGGAGCGCACGAAGCTAGCCAAAGCACTTGAAGAAGCAATCAAGACGCTTTCGCTGGCCGATGTGGCACGCTGGGTAATTCTGGCCCGCTTCCTGGCGAAAGGAGGACAGCTATGAGCCGCGAGTGGCTGTTCATTCAGGCCAACGATGTGTTGATGTTCCGCGATTCCAAGCCCTTTGCCGCGGGGCAGAACTTCAAAGCGCGCAGCATGTTCCCGCCCACGCCTCGTACCATGCAGGGTGTGATCCGGAGCCACTATCTTGAAATCAAGGGCGTGGATTGGTATGCCTACAGAGATCGTAAGGTCGATCCCGACATCCTCAAGGCGGTCGGTGGTCCGGGTGATCTGGGCAATCTGAAACTCACCGGACCCTTTGTGGCGCAAGAGAAAAATGGGAAGATTATCCGTCTGGTGCGCACGCCGCTCGATCTGCTTCAGCCCAAAGATAAAAACTCCGATCGGCCACTGATTTTGCTGGCCCCCGAACGAGAACCCACTTTCCAGACCAACGCGCCGTTTGAGGGCTGGCGGGCGCTCCGGCCCACCACAAAGGTCAACATGGCGGATTATGAAAACGTGTCTGGCTGGCTGGAGGAGGAAGAATTCGAAGCCTATCTGCAAGGGAACTCACCCGCAGCGATCGTGCGCGATGAAGTGTTGTTTGAGCACGAAGACCGTGTCGGCATTGGACTGAACAGACAGCGCCGTGCCGCGCAGAAATCGCTGTTTTATGAAGTGGAGTTCATTCGTCCACAGGCGAATGTCGGCCTGCTGGTCGAAGTGAACGATGGCCTATTATCGGACGATCAGGGCGTGATTGCTATCGGCGGCGAGGGGCGTACCGGTCACTATCGCAAGGTGTCCTACACCCCGCAACTTCCTCAAGCAAGCGGTGGCCGAATCAAGATCGTGCTGCTCACCCCAGCATACTTCAGTGAGGGATGGCATCCGAAGAATGATGAATGGTCGCGCTGGGTAGGGCCTGAAGCTCGTCTGGTATCAATGGCGATTGGCAAGCCGCTGCTGATCAGCGGGTGGGACCTGGCACGTAGGAAGCCGCGCTCGCTGCATCATTATGTGCCAGCAGGCAGCGTCTTTTACTTTGAAAACGCGCAAGTGCCGAACAAGCCCTTCACCGAAACACCGCCGGACAGCCCCGACGCGGGCGCAATGGGATTTGGCGCATTTGCCGCTGGGAACTGGGATTATCTGTAGATTGGGAAGGCGAGCATAAAATGACTATGAAAACAAACCTGCTGTTTCTCTATACTGAATCCTCTCTGCATATTGGCATGGGAGCCAGCGTCTCCGCAGTCGATCTGCCGATTCAACGCGAACGTACCACCGGGTACCCTATCGTTCCGGCCAGCGGGCTGAAGGGCGTGCTGCGCAGCCAGAGCACTTGTAATGACGACATAAAAACCATCATCTTCGGCCCGGATCCGGAAGAAAACAAAGCCCACGAGCATGCGGGGGCCATTACCGTGAGCGATGCGCATGTGGTGCTGTTCCCGGTGCGCGCACTGAACGGCGTCTTCGCCTACATCACCTGCCCGTTGGCGCTGGCCCGTCTGTCGCGCAACCTGCAGTTGGCCGGAGTCATGCCGGACTGGCAAATACCAGAGATTAAGGATGTACATGCTCTGGTGAATCAGCAAAGCAAGGTAACCGTAAATAACAACGTCGTGCTGGAGGAATTCACCTTCACGGCTACTCCCCCCGCCGGGGCCAATGCCGATGCAATCGCTTCCTGGCTGGCGGAAAATGCGTTGCCCGATGGTCCAGAATACGGGTTCTGGCGGAAGAAGGTGCAAGATAGCCTGGTAATCCTGCCCGACAACGATTTCCGCGATTTTGTGCTGAACAGCACCGAGATCAGCACGCACGTGCGCCTCGATCCAAACACCAAGACAGTAAAATCTGGGGCACTGTGGACGGAAGAAGCCCTGCCGTCGGACGTACTGCTGAGCAGTCTGATCATTGCCCGCCGCTCGCGCAAAGAGGATGACAACACTGATGCGCAAACCATCAGCAACTGGCTGCGTGATGCGTTGCCAATGCGCCTGCAGATTGGCGGCAACGAGACGACCGGGCAGGGCCTCGTGGTCCAGCGCTGGATGGAAGGAGCGCAGTCATGACACAGGATCAGAGCAGGCGTCAGACAGTCGAGCAGCGCCGCGCTGCCCAGGCGTGGAATGACATTCAGTCTGTCGAGAAAGACCAAAAGGAGTATGGCTCCCTGGTGCGTGGTTTCGCCGCCATGATCCAGCAAGATGGCCTGGGGCCAGCACTCGCCTTCCTGGAAGCCAAAGGCAAGGGACATCACAAGGCGCTGCACGAACATCTCTCTGCCTGGGTACTTCCGCAGATGGAGGCGGCCAACCATAAAAACCTGCTGAAATGGTTGCTCACGCAGGACAGCGTCACCTACCGGCACGCTGCCACTGAAACGCTGGCTTACCTCGCATGGCTAAAGCGCTTTGCCGAGGCACAAGGCTGGGGGGATGAGTAATGAGCCAGACCCCGACATACTTGGTTCCAAAGAATACGGCCTCTGTGTTGCGTGCCGTGGACAGCAGATGCCAGCACCTCGGCTTGCTTCTTGGGCCCTATGCGCCAGAACAGGTCATCGACTCGGATACCAACTGGGATAAGCGTACAAAATGGCGCGACCACTGGCTGAAGACTACCGTGCTCCAAAACTTCAAGGGGGGCACAAAAGACTGGCAACGCCAGCAGAGCGCCGTCTACACTCGCTGGCAGGCGGCGACCGCCGGAGCGGAGTGGTTCCAGGCCCAGAACAAAGGCCGCCTGGTGGTCGGGCTGGGCGGCAAGGGCGTGCTGGAATTCGGCATCACGCTCCAGCATGTGACCGGCCTGCCGATCATCCCCGGTAGCGCGCTCAAAGGTCTGGCGCGCACGTACGCTTTGCTGATTATTGCGGAAAACCTGGGGATTCCGGTTTTGAAGCTGAGGCAGTTGCAAAAACTAAAGGACTCCAAAGTCGATTCCCCGCTGGAAATCCTGGATGCAGCCTTGGTTGCGCCAGACGCCGAGCGACGAGAGGCATTAGCACTGCTAACTAAGGCGCTGGCTAACGTAGACATCCAGATCGTGAATCATCTTGCGCAAAAGCTAAACGGCTTTCCCGAAGCAGCCCACTACCGCGCGGCCTTCGGCAGCCAGGAAGCAAGCGGCGAGTGCATCTTCTACGACGCTGTGGTTGCCAAACTGCCGTCCAGCTCTACGCTCTTCGATCTGGACGTGATGACCCCGCACTTCAAAAAGTACTACGATGATGTGAACAGCGGCAGCCCGACATTCAACAAGCCACCCCATGATGGGCAGAGTCCCGTGCCAGTGTCGTTCGTAACCGTCGCGGCGGGAACTACGTTTGCCTTTGCCGTCGGATTGCGACCGGGTGGTGATCGCAAAGTAGTCAAGCGGGCCGTTGCGTGGCTGAAAGCCGCCTTGCATGAGCTGGGCGTCGGGGCCAAGACGGCTGCTGGATACGGCGTGTTCGAAGTGCCTGAGCAAGCGTAACAACGGATCGGTACCTGCGTCGGGCAGTCGCTTAGCTGCCCGACGCAGGTAAGGGTTGCCACCGTATCCGCAACCACCCGGCGAGTCGCCAAGGCTGGCAACGCAAACCAAGCGTTTGAGTACTACTACTCAAGCCACACGCACAGGACCGGGTTATGCTACGGCTGTCTGGTAGCATTCAAGGGGGAGCATGTCGTGCCAAACCTATTCGCGGCAACGTTAGGACAACGACCGGAGGCGATCACGGTCGCCCTGGACGAGCTACAGTCCCGCTACAACTTTGCGGCGGTGGCTATTCTGCATACCGAGCCCCAGATATCGGGCATAGCCAATGCGCACGACCGTCTGAAAGCTGTCTTTTCGATAGACTATCCCAACCTTCCAGTGCGCTGGTATGAGATTCAAGGCGCAGGCGGCAAGCCGCTCATCGATATCTTCAACCAAGACACAGCCAACGACTACTTCCGCGGTGTGTTGCGTGTCCTGCGGGACTACCACGAAGACGGCTACACCATCCACCTGCTGGTCGCCGGCGGGCGCAAAGCCATGACGATCTACGCCACGCTCGCGGCAGCGCTGATCTTCGGCCCGCGAGACCGCGTGTGGACGGTGCTGACGCCTCCAAGGCTGATACAGGAGGGGCTGTTCCACATGCCGCCGGGGACACGTGATGAGGTGACTTTAGTTGACCTCCCGGTACTGCCCCCCCGCCTGCAGCCTGCCGAAAGTGCCGCTCTGGACGATCCATTGGGCGTGATCGCTCGGCGGCGCGACCCGCGCCGGGCCTTGATGGATCGGCTGACGCCAGTGGAGCGGAAAACCGTCGAATTGTTCGAGCAGCATCCTCACGCCAGCAATGAGGACTTGGCTGGGATGCTGGGCAAATCACCGCGCACAGTGGAAAACCAACTGCAAGGCATTTATCGCAAGATGATCGATCTGTGCGAGGAAGCCGAGACGGCAACCAGTAAGCGCCAGGTCTTGCTGGATATCCTCGCCGGGCGGATCTAATAAGCGTAAAGAGGAGGTATTATGCCCTACTGCATCATCGCGACTGTCGGCCAGAGCGTGTTGACAAATGACTCAACGATCCGTGAGGCCTTGAACCAGTTTCGCAAAGAAGATCATGATCTCAAGGCGATCCGAGGCGACAAGCATGCTTTTCCTGGAAAGCGGTGGTATGACATCGTGATAGCCAGCTTGCGGGCCAAAAGAGGCGATGAAGAGTTGCTGCGCCGGGCCAGCGCCGAACTCAACCACCTGGTGCCGATTCTAGGTGGCCAGCCACCCAATCGCAATGACATCATCCATTTACTTGCATCGGAAACGCCGGATGGCGTGCTCGCCGCACGAATCCTGATGGACTTCTGCGAAGAGCAATTCGAGCGGAAGACGAAAATTCATATTGTCGAAGGGCTGCAGGTTAAAGACGGCGAGTTGTTCCGCCGCAAAGGTCTGAACTCCCTGATTTATGCCGTGTTTGAGGCGCTGCGGCACGCCCCACCTGAAACGTATACACGCATCATCAATCCGACTGGTGGCTTCAAGGGGGTCGTACCCTACCTCACACTCATTGGTATGCTGGAAAAAGATATCGAGATTAGCTATATCTACGAGCACTCGCCTTCCCTCATCCGGTTGGCGGGCATTCCGCTCCGCCTGGACTTCGAAAGTATGGGATCGGCATATGAGGCTCTACTCGCCTGCCAGGATAACCTGATGAGTGAAGACGATCTGAAACAAGCGCTGGGCTGGATGGATCAACCCATAGCCACGCATCCACTGTGGTCACTATTCGACTCCATTGAGGATAACGGCACGTCATACTACGAGCCAAGTGGCCTGGGGCGTATTGTCCTGGAGCATTTCAAGGACAAGCTCAAACCTGTCGTCTACCTTTCTAAACCAGCGTATGAACGCTACAGGAGCTTTGACAGCAACCGCCAGCGGGAATTCGCCGAGATGTTCGACCGCCTGCCGAACCCGGAATGGCGGCGCGGCAAACGGCACGGAACCGTTAACGGCCACACGATCATCAAGCCGGGCAACACGGACGAGCGCCTGTTTTATTTCCGGTCGGAAGAAGGGATTATCGTTTCCGAACTCGCGCTGCACAACCCAGATAGCAGCTACGACCGTGAGCCGCAAAACAGGATAGAGTATCATGCATTCCAGGAATGGAAGGGACGCTGAAGACCACTCATGAACATTCTCAACCTCTCTCATCCCCTCACACCTGCTCAGCTAGAGCAGATTCAGGCGCTGGTTGGCCAACCGGCCAGCGCCATCGTCGAAGCCCGCGTGCAATTCGATGTGCAAGAGCCGTTTGCTCCGCAAGTCGTCAGGCTTCTGGACGATCTCGACATCACGCCAGAACGCTGGCAGGGCGAACCCTGGCTGGTGGTGCTCCCATCGCTGAACTATATCGCTGCGGTTGTCCTGGCCGAACTGCACGGACGGGTGGGGCATTTCCCCGCGATTGTGCGTTTGCGACCGGCTCCCAAGGCCTTGGTGACTGAGTTCGAGGTGGCGGAAATCATCAATCTGGAGCAGGTGCGGCAGGCAGCGCGCACGCGGCGGTAGCAGGTTGGCGAAACCATGATCCCAGTCCCCCCCCGGATTCCGTTCAGAGACTTGCTAAAAGCGAAGGACGAGGGATGTATCAAGGACACTGAACCCCCAGCAGGGGTAAAGGAAATCGTTGGCAAGGGAGACAGACGTGAGGCGACGCATTGAGTGGGTAATGTTTAAACTGGACTATTGGCATGTAGTCCTCGTTGGTGCAGTGGTTTATGCCATCTACTCGCTAGTCACGGGCGATTCCTACCCGTTCTGGGCCGTTGCGTTCTCCGCCGCTTTTGCTTTGTTTCTAGAGCGGCGTTTCGGTAAGGCGAGTGATTATTTCGACAGTTTCGACGACTACTACGAGACGATTCTTGAAAAAAGACGCCGACAGCAATAGCTTCCCCTGACGCAGCTTGCGTAGTGGCGCGTATTGCAGATGCGTGTCAGCAAACCCATGATATTTGCGGATCCGTCGCGGTTTGTCCCAATATCCAAAGTGCGCGGCCAGACCGTAGTGGTACTGATTAAGGCCATCGCCATCGGCTTACGGTTTGCGCTCCAGACTGCGCACTTTTGCAACATTTCCTCACTCCGGCAGCATGTTTTGACTTCAAGTGTTTAGGCATCCGGTGCGCCTAAGACTTGTGGCGTCCAGGTGGGGCCATGAATCACAGGCTTGCCGTTCTGCCAGGTCAGACGGTCGATCCGCATCAGTCGGGCAGACTTATCAGGCGGCCAGGCATGATAAACGATGAATTCCGTCTTATCGTCGGGCGACCATGTAAATGAATTGTGTCCTGGGGCCGGTTGTGAGAGCTTTTGCCGGGGAAACACCGCCTGTAAGCCCATTTTTTGCATCAACCGTGCCACTCGTTTGCGGTTCACTTCGTACCCCTGTCGTCGTAGCTCAGCAGTCATCCTGGGATAGCCGTAGAACGGCGTGCGCAGGTATTGTTCGTCAATCAGCCGCATCAGTTTCAGATTGAAGGTGGTTTCGCCGGTTGGCTCCGTGTAAAACGTCGAGCGATTCAGCCCGATCAATTCACACTGCCGCCGAATACTCAGCTCGGGATGGCCCGTTTCAATCATCAGCCGTTTATCCTCGACCGAACTGCTCAGCTTTTTTTCAGCCACTCCAGTTCCATCTTGAGTCGCCCGATTTGCTCGTACAGTTCAGCTTCTTTTATCCCCGTTTCAGGGGCTTTGCCTTTGCCTCGTTGAAAGACGTCCGCTCCCTCGCTCAACAACTGCTTTTTCCAGTTCCGCACCAGCGTCGGATGGACTTCATATTCGCTGGCAATTTGGCTGACTGTTTTGGCTTCGCTGGCTGCTTCCAGGGCCACGCGAAACTTGAATTGGGCTGTATGCTGCCGCCGTTTCTTCGTCACTGTTTTTCCCTCCACAAGCTATTCTGATTATACTTTTTTCGAGCTTAGCTTGTGGTCCATTTTTCGGGGGTAA
>CAZSXY010000059.1:0-3240 GCA_964611395.1 uncultured Anaerolineaceae bacterium
CTGCACGTTAAACACCAGTTCCACGCGACCCACGCGAATCTGGTCGCCTGGGGTGAGGGCGTGCTTCTCACCGAGCTTGAGTTCGCGACCATTGAGGAAGGTGGGGTTGCGCTCGCTCACCCCTTCCAGGTAATAGATTCCTGCGCGTTCGGTAATTTGCGCGTGGCGGCGCGAGACGGTACGGGCTTCGGGCAAGACGCTGGCATCAACCGCGAGCATGTCGGCGCTGGCCGGGTTGGAGGCGTCGGGTCGCCCGATGATAGCGGGCTGCCAGTCAATGGGAAAATCCTTGCCGGTTTCTGCGCTCTGGAGATATGCCTGGCCGGGCCGGGTTACCGCCTGGAAGAATTGCCCGCCGCGCGAAATGATGCGCTGGCTGAGGCGGCGGCGGTCGCGCTCGAAGATCAGTTCGGCACCGGTTTGCAGTCCCAGTTGCTCCATAGTTTTGTCTAGCGGCAAGGGGTCGCGTTGACCCGGCAGCGTGAGCTTGTAATCCGCGTCCAGCAGGCTGAACTCACGCCGTATCTCGTCGATCAGCGCACGTACGGTCAGGTTCGCGCGGACCGAGGCTTCTTGGGCCTGGTCTTCGTCGTCGAACAGGTCAGATGTGATGGTCAGTATGATACGGTCCATAGGCCACTCTTATTTGGCGGTCACGCCGGTTGCTTCGGGTTCCTCGTCGGCTGTCTCCGGTTCGGGCGGCGGGTTGATCTCGAAATACCACCGGGCGCGATTGGGATAGGCGTTGCAGATTTCATCCACCCACGCATCGAGCGATCGCTCCAGATCGTTTTCGTCATGCGGGACTGCCGTCTGGATGAGCGCCAGGCGGCCTGCTTTGACGATGTAGCCGCGCCCCGGCGGAAATTCGTCGCTGCCACCGCCGCGCACCCGCCCGCCGAGCGCACCCGGGGCATCAGAGGAATCGAGGCCGAGGCCGTAACGGGGCGACACGACCTGTTTCATCAAGTCGTCCATCGAGCGCAGGATGCTGAGCGAACCGCCCATCACAAAGTGCAACCCCTCCGGGCCAAACTTGCGGGCCATTTCGGCCAGATCGCGGTACTCCGGTGTGCGGGTGGGCGTGCCGACGACGTTGGTGAAGTCGTCGTAGTTGTCGGCGATGACGAAGATCTCCGGGCGCGGGTCGCCTTCGGGACGCTCGTTGTACTCATATTGGAGCTTCTCGACGACGGCAGTGAGTTGTTCTTTTTCTGATACCGCGTCGAGAACGTGCGGCAGGTCACCCAGGGTGTGCGCCCCGCCGTATTTGAAGAAGCGTTGCTGGAAGTCGATCAGAACCATCGCCACCTTTTCCGGCGGGTATGCGTGCGCCAAAGCCATCACCCACGAGCGTAACGCGGTGGTCTTGCCGCTCAAAGGCGGCCCGGTGATCACGAAGTGCGGGCCGCGCAACGTCAGGTCGAGCATGGCCGGTTCGAGGCTGAGGTCTTCCACGCCGAGGACGGTCTGTACTTTCTCCGGTCCTTTGCCCAGCGAAGGAAGCAGGCTGCGCAGCGGGATCAGGTCGCGTAGAATCTCGATGCCCTCCGGGCGCTTGCCTTGCCACGCGCTGCTGAGCAGGCGTGCGAACATCTCCAATTTCGCGGTTTCGTCCAGCCCTTCGGCTTCTTCTTCTTCGGACACCCCCACCGGAAGCGCCATCTGGAATTCCAGGGGGGAGCGCTCGACGGCGACAAAACCACGTCCCGCGATGTCGTCCACGCCCGGCACGCCGCGCCCCACGATGTTGGCATATTCCGCTTTGTCCGCCAGCTTGAGCGCGATGCGCTCGGTGAACAGGCTGTACAGTTTGCCGGGCAAGGCGCTGGTCTGCTCCGCCGTGACAACGAGGTGAACGCCGTAGGCGCGGCCCTCGCGGGCGATGCCGATCAGCGAATCCATCTGGTTTTCATAGTTCTCTTTGAACTCGGCGAAGTTGTCGATGACAAACAGGATCGCCGGGAGACGGCTGTCAGGGTTGTTGGCGTTGTAGGTGCTGAGGTTATCGGCGCGGGCCTGGCTCAGAATGCGGTTGCGCTCCTCAAGGATGCTTTCCATGCGGCGCAACAGGCGTTGGACGCGCTCTTCCTCGGACGGCATGATCGAGGCGGCCCGGTGCGGGAGGGCTTCCAGCACGTCCAGGCCGCGCCCCCCGAAGTCGAAGATATACACGTGCAATTCGTCGGGAGAGTGGGTCGCCGCCAGGCTGGTGATCACCGTGCGGAGGAAGGTCGTCTTGCCCCAACCGGACGCGCCAAAGATCACGGCGTGCCCGCGCGTCAGGTCAAGGGTCATCTTCAGGCGCTCGGCGCGGATCGGGTTATCGATCAGGCCAACCGGGGCATGCATGGCCTCCGTAGACCAATCCACCCCGCGCCACTCGCCGGTGCCGCGCAGCCAGTCCAGTACCGCCGGGTTGAGCGGCAGCAGCGGGTCGGCTTCTTCCTCGCCTTCGATGTACTCCGCATGGAGCGGCAGGTAAGCGGGCAGCGGGTCTGGCCAGGGCTTCTGCTGTGTGACGACATCCTCGTTCTCGACCGCGATACGGTGCATGACCTCAACCAGCACATCAGAAAGAGCGGGCGCTTCTTGCAGCGGGCCAGCCGGGCGTGCCTGGGCGACCGTCCCGCGCTGCCGGTTCAGCCAGATGACCGGTGGCTCGGCGTCGATCTGTGGCCCGGTGTATGGCCCACCGGCGCGGGCGACTTGCATCAATTCGACGTTTTCGTTACCCACCTGCAGGTAGGCGCGTCCGGGAATGTTGGGGGGCAGGAACGCCGCATCCGAACGGCGTAGCAGCTCGCGGCTGTCTTCCATCGTCTCGACGCGCAGGCAGATGCGGAACTTCATGTTGGCCCGCATCTGGTCGGTGACGGCTCCCGCCGGGCGCTGCGTGGCCGTGATCAGCGTCACGCCGAGCGCGCGGCCCAGGCGCGTGATGCTGTCCAGTTGGGCTTTGAAATCGGGGTTTTCCTTCACCATTTCGGCGAACTCGTCCACGATGATGAACAGGAAGGGGAAGGGTTCGTGCGTCAGGTGTAACCCCTTCTGGCGGTAGTGGACGATGTGCTTGACGTTCATGTCGGCGATCAACTTGCTGCGCCGGTTGAGTTCGGAGCGCAACGCCGTGAACGTGCGGACGCCTGCCGTCCCTTGCAGGTTGGTCACGATATCCACGCAGTGCGGCAGCGTGCGGAAGGGGTCGAAGGCCGCGCCGCCTTTGTAGTCCACCAGCAC
>CAZSXY010000059.1:3340-18385 GCA_964611395.1 uncultured Anaerolineaceae bacterium
GCGGCAGCGTGCGGAAGGGGTCGAAGGCCGCGCCGCCTTTGTAGTCCACCAGCACAAAGTTGACCACGCTGGGATCATACTTGATCGCCATGCCGACGATCAGCGTCAGTAACAGTTCCGATTTCCCCGAACCCGTCGTGCCGGCGATCATCCCGTGCACGCCGTCGCCGTCCGCCGAGAAATACAACGACCGCACCTTGTTGCCCGGCATCAGGCCAATAGGCACGCTCAACCACTCGGTGTTTTCCGGCGCGCGGCTGCGTTGCCAGTTTTCCAGGATCGGGATTTCTTCTACGGTTTCGACCTGGTTCATTTCCAGCAGGTTGACCGAGGTCGCCAGGTCTGCGCCGTACGTGGTGCGCACGGCCAGCGGAGCCAGCTTGCGAGCGAAATCCTGCTCGGCGCGGACTTTGTCGAGCGCATCCGCTTCGCCAACATACCGCAACGTGTTTACGCCCACTTCCGCATAGCGGAAGGCGATAGTCTGGTTACTCACCCGTTCGATTTCGATCACGGCGCGGCAATCGCTGGGGATCAGGCTGCGGTCGGATACGACGAAGATGATCGAAGCGCCCAGGCGCGGCCCCTGACTGAGCAGAATTGACACGGCGGCTTCGGCCTGCACTTCGTTGAGCGGCGAGCTTGTGCCGTGTTCGACCATGCCATCGACGACGACCAGCAAATGCGGCAGCGTGGGGTTGGTATCCGTGTCCTTGTCGGCCAGGCGCAACTGGCGGCGTTCCAATTCAACTTGTAGATCGTCCCAGAAGCGGCGCACCTTGTCTTGTTCGAAGCACAACTGGTCGCCTGTGCCTTGCTGGTTACGCGAGGTGTTGCAGTGGGGCAGCCAGCGTGCCCAGTCCCATTCCGCTTCAGATTCAGGTGACCCAACGACAAAAAGACGCGCGTCGGTCGGCGCGTGGAAGGCCGTGTAGTGCGCCATGATAGCGCGGATAAAGTCATACGTTACGGACGGGTGCTTGCCCGCGATCCCAATGGCGTAACGGGCATCAACGGTCTGGTCGTCGGGGCTTTGCTCTTCCTCATCGCCGTCTCCCGTTTTTACAGGTATCGCTTCGGGTTTCAGGTAGCGGCGCAATGGAATGGTGATCGGCACATCGGTGACATACTTTGAATCGTCTCGCAGCTTGAGCGCATCCTTAAAGAGCGGGTCGTCTTCCGTCTCAGAACCTGCGCCGAGCGTGTACCGCACCGTCGAAGGGCGCGTGCCCATCCCCAGGCGGATCGCGCCAAAGTCACTGTCGGTCGTGCGGCGCTCCCACAGCCGCAACCCGTTAACCTTGTTGGCCCGGTCACCCGCGATCTGCAGCGCCGTTTCGGGGTCAGGGTAGTTGTAGAGATAGAAACGGCGCTGGATGTCGTGTGAGGCGACCATTTCTTTGCGCAGTTCGGCGAGGCGTTGCACATAGGCGCGCCTTTTCTCTGCATCCGAGCGGCTGGTGCGCACAAACGCGATCAAAGCGACTATCGTCGAAGCCACGACCGACATCCCCATCGGGATCAACAGCAACATGCTGCGCCCCTGTCCGCTGGCGCTCACGATGACATACCCGATGATGGTGATCAGCGGCAGTGCGACCTGGATCAATTGCTGGCGACCGCCCGCTTCCGTTGCCGGTGGTGAGGGGATCGTCACCTCGCCATAGGGGAGTTCGGGCTGGATCCGTGGGGGGCGGTTTGTAAACTCAGGCATGAGTTTGTACTCCAGTGATCACGGATGATCTCATCCTGCTTTCAATTGCATTATACAATACTCGGCATTTCGCGTTTTGTTCCCGGCGGTGCCCCTTCTGGCGACGTTTGACACGAATCAAATAACACTGTACTGTACTGATGAATGATTTCATTAACTCGGATTGTGGCACAAGATTCAACCCCGCGCCAAGTGAATTCCACGGGCGCAGGAAGCGCCAAAATACCGTATCACCCGCCACCGGGATCAGTTTGCGAGAGAGTAACCCGTGAAGCACGTCTGCACTGTTTGCCACCGTGTATCCGTCGACGGCAACCTCTGGTGTCAGGAGCCAAACTGCCCGGCAGGGCGTATGCCGTTGATCTTTGACTATGGCGAGTACCTGGGTGACATCAAAGTCCTGCGGCTGTTGCGTGTGCTGCAAACCGCGGCGATCTATGAGGCGGAACGCGACGACGAGAAAGTGTTGCTCAAGGTGGCCCACCCTGGATGTCAGGATCAAATCCGCCGCGAAGCCCGCACGTTGACCGAGCTGGCCAGGCACCAGCAGCATCCCATGTTGCCGGTCTTGTTGCCTGCGTACCGGCAAATGAACATCAAGCAGCGTCCTTATGGCAAGACGGTCTTCCGCGACGAAGCCAAGTATTACGAGGTGTTTGAGTACGTACCGGGCGAGTTTCTGCGCGACATGCTGCTCAAGAACCCGCAGCCCTGGTACCAGCATGCCGCCTGGATAACGATCAGCCTGGCCGATGCCATCGCCTTCATGCATATCAAGGGCGGCGCTTTGCACCTGAACCTGAACCCGGACGCGATCTACGTTCGCGTTGACAAGCAGGGCATTCCCCGCCCGCTGCTCCTCGACCTGGGCATGCTGGGCGACCAGGGAGGCATTGACCCGGCATGGGTTCAGAAGTTCGGTGTGCCAGCCTATACGCCGCCGGAGTTGATCGCGCGTGACGGGCCGGTGAGTTACGCCTCGGACGTGTACGGGTTGGGCCTGTTGCTTTATGAAATGCTGGCCGGACATCCGGCGTTCCGCTATGACCAGCGCAAAGACGACGATGTGCGCCGCCTGGTTGTCCAGGGTGTGAACGAACCGCTCGAACGAACCGACCTTGCCGAAGATATCCACCAGATCGTGCACATGGCGGTGAGCCGCGCCCCCGAACAACGCCAGCAGGATGTTCGCGCCTTTGCCAAAATGCTGCGCACCAAGTTCGGCGAAGTGCCCGCCGAAAAGCGTTTCTCGTTCAACCGCTCGTTGATGATTGCCGTTGTGTTGATCGGGCTGGTTACGATTGTGTTGATTATGTTTTCCGCATTGCTGGGGTAACCGCCATTGGGGCGGTGATTACCACTCGCCCCGACCGGCTTTAGTCTTTAGTCACCCGCTTCGTGTGCGGGTGTTTTTTGTATGGCAGGTGATGTTTTCGGCACGCCGCCCGGCCACCACGTCCACCTGCCGAACAGGGTGGCAAGCGCCGGGTCGAGCACGGTTCGCACCACAAACGTATCGATCAGCACGCCGACAGCGACCGCAAAACCAATCTCTTTCAGCCCTACGACTTCACCGGCCATCATGGCGGCAAACGTACCGGACAGGATCATGCCCGCCGAGGTGATGATCGCGCCCGTTGACGCAACCGCGACGTGCACGCCCTCGCGGATTCCGTGTTTGCCCACTTCTTCCTTGATGCGCCCGAACAGGAAAATGCTGTAATCAATGCCGAGCGCCACCAGCAACACGAATGCGAAGTAAGGAACGTACCAGCTCAGCCCTTCAACTCCCAGCAGCGTCTTGAATACCAGGTTCGTCAAACCCAGCGTAAAGGTGAACGAAAGCACCACGGTGCCGATCAGGTAAAGGGGGGCGACCACACTGCGCAGCATCAGCAGCAGCACGATGAAAATACCGGCCAGCACGAATGTGATAGCCCGCAGCAAGTCACGATCCATCGTGTCCCGGATGTCAGCATACACGGCAGAACCGCCGCTGACGACGGCCTCGCCCGTGTCGCGATAGTTTGTCAGAATGTCGCGCAGTTTGCCGACGACGTTGAGGGCCGCATCGCTGCTTGGCGAGTCGGCGAGGATGACTTCAAGCTGAAAGGTCGTGTTGCCATCGGTCAGGTATGAATCGGCGATCCGTTGCAAGGCCGCCGCACTCATGCCCTCGCCCGATTGGGGGAACTGCCCGGCCAGATCGACGAGCGCGGTGGGCATCAGGTAGGGGTCTGCGACCGTCTCAAACCGCGTGGCCAACCCTTCAAGGGCGGTGACCAGGTCATCCTGCCGCGTGACGAGTTGCAACGGGTTCGCCAGCAATTCGCGCAGCGTAACCATGTTGGGATCGGCCTCGACTTCGGGGAATCGCGCGACGAGCAGGTCCAGGTATGCCTCAAACCCGCTGAGCAGCGCTTGAATTTGCGCCGGATCGAACGACGTTGGCTGGCTGGCGGTCATCATCTGCTGCGCCAACCGGAGCTGCGTGCTGACGTGCAGCAGGTTGCCCAAGTCCCCGTTCCGCTGGCCGAGCGGGTCATCAAGCCCGCGCACATCGTAGATGCCGTCCAGGGCCGCGATCTGGTCGCTCAGATGGACGATATCGGTTGCGAGGCGGTCGGGGTCGCGCCCGGTCACCACGACATGTAAAGGCATGGTGTTGCCCGCACCCAGGCTGCTTTGTAGCAGTTCGAAGCCGATGACAACCGGCTTGTCGTCCGGCAGATCGGATTGCATGTCATAGGTTACATGCTGGTTCAACCCGTAGATCGAGAGCGGGGCCATGAGCGCCACAATGATCAGGATCACAGCCAGCGGGCGTGTGCTGACCCATTTCGAGGTCAGTTCGTACAGGCGACCGTGTGCTCTGTGCGTCGCCTTCCCCGGCCAGAACGCGCGGTCGCCGAGCGTGGCCAGCAGCGCCGGAACCAGCGTGAGGCCAGCCAGCAACGATAGGACGATGCCCAATGCCAGCGCGGGGCCGCTCGTGTTGAACACGCCCATTTCAGCGAAGATCATCGCCATGAAGCCGACGAAGATCGTACCGGCGCTGCTGGTGATGGTTTCGCCGACGCGGTGGACGGTATGCGTGGTCGCGGCCTCAATGCCGGGGTGATCGGCCATCTCCTCGCGGAAGCGGCTGATCAGAAACAGGCAATAGTCGGTTCCCGCGCCATACATGGTCACGACCAGCATGACATTGGCGTAGGACGTGATGGTCATGTAGTGTGCGCCCAGGGTGGCGACGATTCCCCGTGTAATCAGGTAGGCGACGGTCACCGCGCTCAGGGGGATCAGGGGGCTGATGGGCGAGCGATACACCGCCAACAACATGAGAATTACCAGGGTCACGGTGACCCAGATCGTCCGGTCGACGCTGGTTTTGACGGATTCGGTGGTGTCGGCAACCAACGGGCTGGCCCCGCTCTGGTAGGTGTTGATGGTGTCCGGGCGGTGTTCGTCCAGCCACTCGTCGATCTGCCGCATCGCTTCGAGGGAGGATTCTTCGGTCGGAGACGCGGACATATTCACCCGCACCAGCGCGATTTTGTTCGCCAGCGCCGGGTCGTCGCCTTCCTCGTTGGCAACCAGCAGCGCCGCCAGTGTCGGTGACATCGTGGGTGAGGTGATCGTTTCAATGGCCTGGGGGGCATCGTCCCCGGTCAGCCACGCGGTGAACGCCTGGATCAATCGTCCGGCCTCGGTATCGATTTGGGCTTCGAATGCGCTGGCATCCTTGTTGAGAATGCCTTCCGGCGACTGCCGCGCATCAAACACAATCACGGCGTTGCCCTCAGCGATTTCGTCGGGGAATGCGTTTTCGTAAACGGCGGCGGCGTGCTGGAATGGCGCGTTGTCCGGCAGGAAGTCGGCCATGTCCGCGCTGGCCACCTCCTCGATGTCAGGCGCAACCAGCGTCACGATAATGGCTGCGGCCACCCAGGTTAGGATGATGGGGATGCGGTATCGCGTGGCGAAATGACCTAAACGTTCGAAAAACATGCCCTCAAGCCTCCGATGATCCGGTGACACCCTGGTGTAGCGTCATGTGCACGAAGGTAGCCATTTCTGCGGCTGAATAGCCAGTATCGTTGTTCAGCCACCAATCCAGCAGTTGGACGACGATGCCGGTCACGATGTGCGCGATGACGCGTGGGGTGAAGGTCTCTGCCAGGTTTTCTGCGGCGAATTCGGTGATGATTGTTTGCTCGACCACCTCCGCCATATACTGCCGTCCGAAGGTGTTCAGGTGGGTGGATGCCGCCCCGCCCACCATGATCGTCATCAAGGTGCGGTTTTCCTCTGCCCAACGAAAGACGCGCTCAAACGCGCCAAGTGTCCATTCGGGGGTGATGGGGCGCGCGCGCGGCGTGGCCATGATCTCTGCCACCAACGCGTCAAAGCCCTGCTGCATCAATTCGCGGACACAGTCTTCCTTGTTGCGGAAGTGTTTGTAGAAGGTGGCTTTGCTGACATCGGCCCGTTCGGTGATGGCGAGAATATCGACATGACCGTATCCTTTGGCGCTGATCAACTCGCGTGCAGCGTCGATCAAGCGCCGGTGCGTTTGGGCCTTGCGCTGCTCGTGGCGCGAGGGAGAACGGGACATGGCTTGCGCTTCACCAGTTAGTATACAACCCGTATAATGGTATACGACCTGTCGATTATTCTAGTGGCGTTCTCTGGGGTGTCAAATGGGGTCTGTTTTGAGCGGCGCATGGCGTGCCTTCCCAGGTCAAATGGCAGGGAATTTTGATGCTCGACGCCACTGGTGAAAGTGGCGGGGGAGTCCGATACTTGCCGCGTATGAGGGTAAAAAAAGAGTTTTTCAGGATGTAACGCATGAGAGAATTTATCGATGGGGCCGAAGCGATCGCGCGCGGGGCGATGGATGCTGGCTGCACGTTCTTTGCCGGTTACCCCATTACCCCGGCCACGCCGATCTTGCTTCACATGGTGCGCGAACTGCCCAAAGTGGGCGGAGTCGCCATCCAGGCCGAGGATGAGATCGCCGCGATGGGTTTTTGCCTGGGTGCGGCCATGACCGGCGCGCGCGCCATGACCGCGACCAGCGGGCCGGGCATTGCGCTTTACAGCGAGAGCATCGGGCTGGCGATCATGGGTGAAGTGCCACTGGTGATCGTCGATGTCCAGCGGATGGGACCGTCAACCGGCGGGGCTACCACGACGGCGCAGGGCGATATTCAGTTTTTGCGATGGGGCACATCGGGCGGCTACCCGGTTATCGTGCTGGCCCCTACGGATGTGCGCGACTGTTACCACCTGACCCAGCGTGCGTTCGACCTGGCCGAACGGTTCCGCGTGCCGGTTTTTCTGGCGACCGACAAGGACACCGTCGCCACGCGTGCGACCGTCGATACACGCGCTTTCGAGCGCGTGCCCGTGCGCGAGCGGCCACATGCTCCCCCAACTGGCGAGTTCGTTCCCTATCGCATCGAACACCTGGACGATGTGCCGCCGATGTCTCCTATTGGTGGCCCGCACGTTGTCCGCTTTACGTCGTCCACGCACGACGAGCGCGGTTACCTGACCAAGCATCCCCCCGATGTAGACCGCCTGAACCGCCACCTGGCGGCGAAAATCGACGAGCACCGCGACGCGATCGTGATCGTGGACTCGGATCGCCAGGAGAACGCCGAGGCGCTGGTGATCGCTTACGGGATCACCGCGCGACCGGCTCACGAGGCTGTCCAGATGGCGCGTCAAGCCGGGCGGCGAGTCTCATTGCTGGTGGTACGCTCCTTGTGGCCTGTGCCCGAAGCGGCAATCCGTGAGGCGCTGGCCGGGGTGCAGCGCGTCGTTGTCGTCGAGTTGAACCTGGGGCAGTACCGGCGCGAGATCGAGCGCCTCGCCGCTGAGGGGCAGCACGTGATCGGCGTCCACCGGGTCGATGGCACGCTGATTGGGGCGCGTGATATTGTGCTTGAGGGAGGGTTGGCATGACGGCCATGAAGCACACCAGCTATCTGAACGAGGCTATGCTACCGCTGCCTTTCTGTCCTGGTTGCGGGCATAGCGCCATCCTCAAGCACCTGGACGCCGCCCTGGTCAAGCTCCAGCCTGATCCGCGTGACGTGGTGCTTGTGACGGACATTGGCTGCCAGGGGCTTTCGGACCGCTATTTCAGCACGAACGCCTTTCACGGGCTTCACGGGCGATCGGTTACATATGCTACCGGCATCAAGCTGGCGAACCCCGACCTCAAGGTCATCGTCTTGATCGGTGACGGCGGGACGGGCATTGGAGGCCATCATCTGCTCAATGCTGCCCGCCGCAACATCGGCATGACGGTGCTGGTCTTCAATAACCTGAATTTCGGCATGACCGGTGGCGAGCACTCGGTAACCACGCCGCCCGGAGCGCGCACCGTGACAACGCACACCGGCAACCTGGAACACCCGCTTGATATCTGCGCGACGGTTGGGGTTAATGGGGCCGGGTTCGTGGCGCGCACCACGACGTTTGACAAATCGCTGGCCGATCTGATCGCCAGCGCGATCCAGCACGACGGCTTTTCCTTGATCGACATCTGGGAGCTTTGCACCGCGTACTTCGTGCCGGGCAACCGCTTCAACCGGGCGTTGCTGGAGCAAACGATGGGCAACTTGGGATTCCAGACGGGCGTATTGGTTGAGCGCACGCGCGCCGAATATAGCCGCGCATATCGCGCTGCCGGTCAGGATCAACGCGGCAAGCCGGTGCTTCCGGCGCACGGGCTGGACGCCCGCTTCGAAAGCGCACTGGAAACACCGCTGCATTGCGTCATCGCGGGCGCGGCGGGCAAGAAGATCGGCAGCGCGGCGGCGATGTTCAGCCAGGGCGCGATTCTGTCTGGCTTGTGGGCGACACAGCGCAGCGACTATCCGGTCACGGTCAAGGCCGGGCACTCGGTCGCGGATGTCATCCTGAGCCACGATGATGCGTTTCACGTCGGCGCGACGGTTCCCGACCGGATGATCGTGCTATTCCCTGAAGGGCTGAAGAAGGAACGCCAGCGCATCGCGCAACTGGGGCCGGATGCGATCCTGTTCATCGACGCGGCGTTGTTGCCGGTTGAGACGGTTGCCCGCGTTGTCCCGTTAGATTTTTCGCGGACGGGCCAGAAGAAAGAAACCTGGGCGGTCATGGCGATTGCCGCCATGTTGCACCACACCGGCTTGTATCCGCTTGGGGCTTTCAAGGAAGCTGCGCGCCTGCGGGCGGCCTACGCGGAGGAAAACCTGGACGCGATCGAGGCGGGAGTCCGGCTTGTGTTCCCGGAGTGACGCCGTCGCATAAATTTACCAGACATAGGGGCAGCTTCGCGCCTGGCGCGAAGCAGAAGAGCATCCGTAGGGCGAAGCAAGCGCCACGACATACACTGCCTTAGGGCGGGCGGTCAGTGCGATGACACGTGATTCATCGCCTCGTCTAAGGTGCCAAAGGTCTGTGAGGGGGGATGCCCGTCCCCTTGATCTTGCACATCTGGCACCGCATCGGGGATGATCGGCGCTTCTGCCACAAGCACGGTTTCGCGCAGGTTTGGGTGAAGGGCGGACGTGATCCGTCTGGAATGCTCGATCACTCGTGCAAGGTCCAGGCGCACCTGCGTGATATCGACAATCACGGACACCGGCTCTCCGGCGGCATCCAGGGCTGCCCACAGGTTGCGCAGGAGTTGCTGATTGTCCCGTTCCCAATCGTAATCCTCGCGCTGGGTGACCAGAATAACCGGTTCGTTGCCCAGGGACTCGATGGTATAAGTGTTCATGCCTTTGTCCACTCCAAACGTTAATAAACCCGGTGATGTTGATTGTAATTACAGGTTAACCTCGTTTACATTTTTGATCAACTCTTCATGCAGGCTGTGAAAGTGAGATGTTGGCTTGCGTGCAGCGCCAACGACTGACCTTCGCGTAACGATCCCGATCGTTGATAGGCAAAACCGATTCTGACATTCCAGCCGCAAGAATTCCAGTTGCCGGAAAGCAGACTATGGGGTATACGTATCGATAGATTTTGAATGAGTACACAAGGCAACAGACATGGGAATTCTAAGCACATTGGCTCCGACGGTGGGGCGACGGTGGCTGTACGTCACAGCCGCCGGATTGTGGGGTGGCGCGGGGCTGATGCTGTGCATCCGGGCCTACGGGTGGCTGGTGGTGGAGGATGCCACGCGGGCGATCCCGCTGGCGCTGGTCGGGATTATAGCGGGCGTGGTGATCAACCGCGTCAAGTTTGCCCGCATCGCCAACAAAAACATTAAGCGCATCGGCCACCTGTCCGAGCATGAGAATATCCTCGCCTTTCAGCCGCCGGGAACCTATGTACTGATTCTGGTCATGATGGGCCTGGGCATTGCGCTGCGCCACTCGTCAATCCCCAAGCCCTTTCTGGCGGTGCTGTATCTTGGGATCGGCCTGGGCCTGATCCTGTCTAGCCTAAGCTACTTTCCCTATGCCATGCAGCCGGATACTGTGACAGCGTCTTAGCTGCCGACAGCGACACGCGCACGCGCATCAATGGCCCACGTGCCCGCGCCCCGTTCCATCACCACGAGCGGATTGATCTCAATTTCGGCGATCTGGGGATGCTCATGGGCAAGCTGCGCCAGCCGCACGATGGCATCGACTACTGCCGCGCGGTCGGCAGGCGGCGTGTTCCGGAACCCCTCCAGCAGCCGCCCGGCCCTGGTCCGGTTGAGCATGGCGTTTGCCTGGTGCGGCGTGAGCGGGGACAGTTCGAAGGCCACGTCGCCCATGAGTTCGACCTGTGTCCCCCCGACTCCAACCATCATCAGCGGCCCAAACTGCACATCGCGCACCATGCCAACGATCAGGTCTGTGCCGGGCGGGATCATCTTTTGCACGAACACCCCATCAATCGCGGACTCCGGGACGCCGTGGTCGCGCACGCGGGCCATCATCGCCGTATAGGCGCTGCGCAGCGCCTGGGGGCTGTCAATGTTCAGGGCTATGCCGCCCACGTCGCTTTTGTGCACGACGCCGGACGCGGCCAGCTTGAGAACCACCGGATAGCCGATGTCACCGGCGAGGGCGACCGCCGCGTCCGCATCTGGTGCGATGCCGGAGCCGGGCACGCGGATGCCGTACGCAGCCAGTAGCGCGTCCACCTGTGACGGGGCGAGCCAGTCATCCGTTGGAGCCGCTGCGAGGATGGCGCGGGCGGAAGCCGGATCGCAGCCTGTGAGGGGCTGCGGCTGCCTGGCGTCGTCGAAAGCATCGAGCCATTGCTTGCGCCGCCACATGGCCGCCAGCGTACTCCCGACGCGCTCAGGAAAAGAGAAATTGGGGATGCGCCGGCGGTGCAGCACGGCGGTCGCGTCACTCACCGACGCCAGCCCCATGATCACCGCCAGAACGGGCTTGCCGCGCCCGTTGAACTCACCAATGACTTCCGCCAGGCTGAGCGGGGCGAACCAGTCTTGCGGCGCGGTGATCGCGACTACAGCATCCACCGTTGGATCGGTTAGCAGGGCATCCAGGCAGAGCGCATAGGTGGCCGGACCGGGACCCGCCAGGATGTCCACCGGGTTGTTGACGCTGGCCGCAGCGGGCACACGCTTGCGAATGAACGCTTTGGTGTCCTCCGTGAGTGGTGCAAGCTGCATCCCCGCCGCTTCGAGCGCGTCCACCGCCAGGATGCCCGGCCCCCCGGAATTGGTCAGGATAGCGACGCGGTTGCCGGTGGGCAGTGGTTGCCAGGCCATCGCGCGGCCCCAGTCGAACAGTTCTTCCATGGTGCTGGCCCGCAGCACCCCCGCCCGCCGGAACGCCGCCTCGTAAGCCTCGGCGCGTCCGGCCAGCGCACCGGTGTGGCTGGCGACGGCTTTCGCTCCGCCCGATCCGCGCCCGGCCTTGAGCGCGATCACCGGGATGCGCCGCGCGACGTCGGCGGCAGCCTCGATGAACGCTCTTCCGTCGGATACTCCCTCGATGTACGCCGTGATCACGCGGGTTTGCTCGTCACGCCCGATGGCGCTGAGCATCTCGGCTTCGTTGACGTCGGCCTGGTTGCCGAGGCTCACCAGGCGGCTGAAGCCCACGCCCGCGCCCCGCGCCCAATCGATCACGGCGGCGCAGACCGCGCCGGACTGCGACAGAAACGCAATATCCCCCGCTGGGGGCGTGCCTTTGACGAAGGTGGTATTTAGGGGCGTGTGCGTGTCGATGGAGCCGATCCCGTTGGGGCCGAGCAGCCGCATATCGTACTGTTTCGCAATCTCCTTGATCGCCTGTTCGCGCGCCTGGCCTTCCGGCCCTATCTCGCGGAACCCCCCGCTGATGATGATGGCCGCTTTGATCCCGCGCTTACCGCACAGCTCCAATTCATGAGGAACTTTGGGGGCCGGGACAACCAGTATCGCCAGGTCGAGCGGGTCGGGGGCTTCCAGTACGCTGGGGTAAGCCTTTTGCGCGAAGATTTCGGCAGCATGGGGATTGATCGGGTAGACCGGCCCATCGTAGCCATATTGCACCAGATTGCGCACAACGCCATGACCGAGTTTTTGCGGGTCGCGGGATGCGCCTACGACGGCTACGCCACGCGGGCGGAAAAAAATATCGAGCGTTGAAAGGGACATGCATTTCTCCTTTATAAGAAGCGCTCTGGGTGGGGAGTCAAGATTCTGGTGCTGATCGTGCCATAAAAGGCGAGTGGTGGCAATTGAGGAGGGGCAGAGAGAGCCGGTGTGATCGGCGCTGATGTCGCCGCCGCCGACCAGAAAGGCCCTCACGGCGGAATCGTTCAGTGGAAATTCACTGCCCAGTTATTTGATCATGTACATGACCACGTAGCGGCAGAAACGGCGCAGGGGAGGGATGCCCTTGAGCAACACATCGTCAATGCGTCGCAAGGCGGTGAGTTTCTTGCCGAAACCAAGCCCGCGCTCCACCATCGACAGCAACTGGACTTCGCGGTACCAGAACTGGCCGAATGGTTCGCCCCACTTATGGATTTCTTTGTAGGTCAGGGGCACATCGGCTCCACGTGGCTTCTTGTTGGGGTACGGCACGTGGTCGCGCACGAAATTGAGCACCGGATTCATGCCCATCGGTTCCACAAAGACCGCCTTGCCGCCCGGCTTGAGCACCCGGTAGAGTTCGGAACCCCCAAGCGAGACATCCAGGTGGTGCAGTATCGCTTTGCCGAAGACTACATCGAAAGTTTCATCCGCATAAGGCAGCCGTTCGCCTGCCGCGATGGTGAGCGTGACTTGAGAGGCTACGCCATTGAATGCTGCTCGTTCGCGCGTCACACTGACACTGACCGGCGAGAGATCGAACGCGTTGACGTGAGCGCCGCTCCTGGCCAGAGGGGTCGTGGTCAGGCCCAGCCCGCAACCACAGTCAAGCACGTGTTTGCCGTTCAGGTCGCCCAGAAATTCTGCTACGCCCACCATAATGGAGGATTTGTTCGCCATTTGGGCGAAGTCATAATCAGGCTTAACCTGTAATGACGTGCGCTGCTGTTCCGCTAACTCATCCCACTTTTTCCGTTCGACCTCGTAGACATCCCGCAATTTCATGACGACCCGCCCCATGATCTATTCGGAAGCCGTGTGCTTTTCAAGTATAGCATGACACAGGTGCGTTTTGTGGATATGGGCGGTGTTGTACCAGGGTAACGCTTGTACTACGGCCCATGCGCATTGTCGTATTGTTATTGACAAAACACTCGCATATGGTCTATAAACGATGTGATCCTGTCATTACAACATAACGACACAGGCCTGCGGTCTGCGCTCCAGGTCGCCATGACGATTAGCATTGGAATGAGGGAATTTTCATGTTGGCAGCAGTGTATTACGGCCCTGCGGACTTACGCCTGGTGAAACGCGAGAAACCCGTTATCGAACCGGACGAAGCCTTGCTGAAGGTTGTCAGCGCTGGCATTTGTGGCACCGACCTGCGGATTCTGCATGGGGAGCACCGCAAATACCCGGAAGGCACGGTGCGTGTGCCTGGTCACGAAGTAGTGGGCGATATCGCCGAAGTTGGCGCAGAGGTTACGGGCCTGGAGGTCGGCCAACGTGTAGTGGTAGCACCCAATTTTGGATGCGGGCGCTGTCCTCAGTGCGTGGCTGGAAACAATAACCGCTGTGCCAATTATGGGGCGATTGGCATCACACTTGACGGGGCTTTTGCGGAATACATGCGTATTCCGGCAGCGCTGATCCTGCAAGGTGGTTTGATCCCCGTCAGCAACAGCATAGACCCTGCCGCCGCCGCCCTGATCGAACCGTTCGCCTGTGTTCTGCGGGGACAGGGGCCGCTCAATGTGAAACCGGATGATGTGGTTTTGATCATCGGGGCGGGGCCGATTGGCGTGATGCACGTGATGCTGGCACGCCTGCAGGGAGCGAGGCGTGTGATCGTCGCTGAGTTGAGCGCAACTCGTTTATCCCAGGCTGTTGCGTCAGGCGCTGATCGCGGCGTCAACGTTGCCGCAGAAAACCTTGCCGATGTCGTCATGGAGGAAACCGGCGGTCGCGGCGCAGATGTGATTGTGATCGCTGCGGCAGCACCCAAGGCGCAGGAAGAGGCGTTACACCTCGCGGCCATTGGGGGGCGGATCAATTACTTTGGTGGGTTACCCAAAGACCGCTCGACGATCTCGTTTGACTCTAACCTGGTGCATTATAAGGAGCTTGTCGTCACCGGCACGACTGCGTGCAGCACGCGTGACTGTTGGCGAGCAGCAGCGATCGTTAATGCCGGGCGCATTGACCTGACACGATTTGTCAGTGGACGATATCCTTTGCAGGATATCCACGCGGCATTCGAGGCTGCTGAGAGTCGAAAAGCCCTGAAGATAGTGATCGAGATGTAGAGTAAAGCCTTGTTACATCGCGGAATGTTTGTACGGGCGCTCATAGGCCCGCTCGAAATCTTTAGCGCGCGGCGCTTCCTCATGCGCCTGTGTATTTGGGGGGCCAACATCCACGGCAAGCAACACTCCTGCACGCTACGTCCTCCGGCTTTACGGGTTTCTGGATGCGCCGTGCAACCGGCAACATACACGCGCCGCGTGGCGTGCTCGATAAAGAACAGAATGTACACAGTTTGCAGCGTGAGCATTTCGACGGTGAAGAATCACATACCTGGAACTGCCCTGCCGTGACCGTTCCGGGGCGGTTGGAATGCCATGCCGCTGCAACACCATGCGGGTCGTCGTCGCTGCGGCGACAGTCCGCCGAATATGGCCGTTTTTCGGCATTTAGCCTTGAATATTCTCAAACAAGACTCATCCAGGATATGAGCCTCAAGCAGAAACGCTGCCGTGCTGGCCTGGACGACTCG
>CAZSXY010000059.1:18485-22479 GCA_964611395.1 uncultured Anaerolineaceae bacterium
CATCCAGGATATGAGCCTCAAGCAGAAACGCTGCCGTGCTGGCCTGGACGACTCGTTCCTGCTTGAGCTGCTCACCAGAGTTTGATGCGATTACCCTGGCACGCGCCCCCAACAAGTTTGACCGCCGGGGCGCGATCATGTTACGATAGCGTGCAACCAATAAAGTTGTTCAGCCTCTGGTTGAAGGTCGTTCATCCCTGTTCCGGCATGGCGGCGTTGAGTATCCTCGCTCACCGAAAAGTGCCTTCAGCCGTTTATCCGCATAGTGAAGCGCATCGTGCGCATGGATGGAAGCCCTATGACACTTTGGACCCACTATCACACACCATCTACGGTAGATGAAGCTTTAGGTTTATTGGCATCCTACGAAGGCCGGGCGCGTGTCGTCGCTGGCGGGACTGACCTGCTGCTGGACATCCGGCAGGGGCACATTTCGCGTCCCGAAGCGCTGGTGGACGTGACCCGCATCGCGGGCTTCAACACGCTACGCCAGGACGGTGAATGGCTCACCCTGGGGGCGGGTGTTACCCATTCCCAGATTGTGGCATCAGAACTGATCACCGCCCGCGCGACGTGCCTGGTTGAGAGTTGCGGCGTGGTCGGCGGGCTGCAGGTGCGCAATGTCGGCACCATCGGCGGCAACGTGGCCCACGCCCTGCCCGCCGGTGATGGGACAACCTCGCTGGTGGCGCTCGATGCTGAAGTCGATGTCGTCCTTGACGGCGTGCGACGCGGGCTCCTGGTCCGCGACCTGTTTCTTGGCCCCGGCCAGTCTCGGTTGGACCAGACACGCGACTTGCTGGTTAGCTTCCGCTTCAAGCTCTCCGGAGCAAACGAGGGATCGGCCTTCAAGCGGATCATGCGCCCGCAAGGCGTCGCGCTGCCGATACTGGGGTGTGCCACGTGGGTGCGCCTGGACGAAGCCGGTGAGCGTTATGAAGACGTGCGTATTTGCATCGGGCCGGTGGCGAAAATTCCGGTGCGGGCCGAAGCTGTCGAGGATGCGCTGCGCGGGCAAGCGGCGGACGAAGCAGCCATCGAACGCGCTGTGACCGTCGCTCGCGAGACGCTCCAGCCACGAACCAGCAAGTATCGCGCCACAAGAGAATACCGCCAGGAAATGATCGAAGTGCTGCTGCGCCGGGTACTGCCCCTGGCCGTACAACGAGCACGTACCGGTGAGGCCGTGCCCGAAGGTGTCGGGATAGACTGATGGGAATGATCATGAGCACATTACACATTACCGTTAACGACGAACCTTATGATCTTGATGTTCCTGAGTCGCGCACGCTGGCTCAGGTACTCCGCTATGATCTCGGCCTGACCGGCACGAAGATCGGCTGTGAAGAGGCCGAATGTGGTCTGTGTACGGTGTTGGTGAACGGCACACCCGTCGACTCGTGTATTTATCCGGCATTCAAGGCGCAAGGGGCAACGATCACCACGGTTGAGGGCCTGGACCGCAACGGCGAACTCCACCCGGTGCAAAAGGCGTTCGTCGAACACGGGGCGGTGCAGTGTGGATTCTGCACGCCCGGCCTGATCATGACCGCCAAGGCCCTGCTGGACGAAAACCCGAACCCCACCGAGCATGACATCAAAGTTGCGCTCAAGGATACGTACTGCCGCTGCACCGGTTACGTCAGCGTGATCAACGCGATTCAGTCTGCCGCCAGCGAATTGCGCGGTGAAGGGCCTATCCCCTGGAAGCAGGTGGCGACCGTCGAACCACTCAAAGCGGTGGGGCGTCCGGTTCCGCCGCAAGAAATCATGGATAAGGTCACCGGACGGGCGAAGTTCACCGACGATTATGTATTCGAAGGCATGCTGATCGGGCGCACGCTGCGAGCGGCCTATCCACACGCGCGGATCAAGCGCATTGACACCAGCCAGGCGAAGGCATTGCCCGGCGTTCATGCTGTGCTGACACATGAAGACATTCCCGGCGAGAACATACACGGCCTCATCTATGATGACTGGCCGGTGCTGGCCGCCAACAAGGTGCGTTACATGGGCGATCCGGTGGCAGTTGTGGCGGCAGACGATGCCGATACGGCGGCCCGCGCCCTGGAATTGATCGCGGTTGAGTACGAGCCGCTGCCCGTCGTGGACAACCCGGAGGATGCCCATTCGCCCGATGCGCCGCTGGTGCATGAGGAATGGAAGACCGGCAACCTGCTCAAGCACATCAAGGTACGGCATGGCGATATCGCGCAGGGCTTCGCCGAATCCGATGTGATCATCGAGCGGGAATACCGCACGCCCACCGTCGAGCACGCGTTCATGGAGCCGGAGTGCGCGATTGGCGTGCCGGCAGGCTATGACGACGCTCACGAAAAGCTGACGATCTACGTCGGCTCCCAGATTCCATATGAAGATCGCCGCCAAGCGGCGCGCGCGCTCGCCTTGCCGGAAGACCAGATTCGGGTGCGCGGCACGCTGATCGGGGGCGGGTTTGGGGGCAAGGAAGACATCGCCGGGCAGATTCACGTCGCCATGCTGGCGCAGACAACAGGCCGCCCGGTGAAAATGCTTTACACGCGCCAGGAGTCACTGCTGTTTCATCCCAAGCGCCACGCGACCGTGATTCGCATCAAGACCGGAGCGAAGCAAGATGGCACGCTAATGGCGGTGCAGGCGACGCTGTACGGGGATGCAGGGGCCTATGCCAGCCTGTCGGACAAGGTCATGACGCGGGCCACAACCCACGCCACCGGCCCCTATGTCGTGCCGCACGCCAAAATCGACTGTTACGCCATGTACACCAACAACCCGCCGTCCGGCGCGTTCCGGGGCTTTGGGGTGACGCAGTCGGCCTTTGCCGTCGAGCAGAACATGGACCTGCTTGCCGAGGCGCTCGGCATGGACCCGATCGAGTTCCGTCGCAAGAATGCGCAGAAGGTCGGCACGACGACGGCCACCGGCCAGCTCTTGCGCGAGAGCGTCGGCTTGCTCAAGACCATCGAGCATGTCGAACACGATATGCGTGGAAGCGATCCGGGCTTCCGCTGGGGCTGGCGCGAGGGTAACAAAGCGTACGGCTGGGGCATCGCCAGCGCCTACAAGAACACCGGTTTGGGCGGCGGTGCGCCGGATCGCTCGGTGGCCGAAGTCGAGGTCTTCCCCAACTCGATTGCCGAAGTGCGCACGTCATCGGCTGACATGGGCCAGGGGTTGAGCGTGGTGCTGGCGCAGATCACGGCGGAGGAGCTGGGATTGCCGGTGGACCGCGTCCGCGTCTTGCTCTCAGACACCGATCTCACGCCTGATGGCGGCCCCACCACCGCGTCGCGCCAGACGTACATGAGCGGCAATGCCGCACGGCACGCCGCCAGCACGATGCGCGAGGCGCTGGCGTCCATCGCCGCCGAGCGCATGGGCGTTCCGCCGGAGCAGATCCACTTTGAAGGTGGCAAGCTGCAGCATAATGGCTCCTCGGTGGAAATAGGCGAGGTGGTGCAATGGATGCAAGACCAGGGGCTTGAGGCACGCGTCCGGTACGTCTACGATGCGCCGGAGACCAAGCCACTGGGTGCGGGGGGCGATATGCATTTCGCCTTCTCTTACGCAACCCAGGCAGCGCTAGTCGAGGTTGATCTGGATACGGGCGTGGTGAAAGTGCTGAAGGTCATCGCGGCCAACGACGTCGGGCGGGCCATCAACCCCAAGATGCTCACGGGTCAGGTCGAAGGCGGCATTGTGATGGGCCTGGGCAACTGCCTGACCGAGGAGTACATCATCGAGGAGGGCGTTCCCTGGAGCACACTCTTTGCCCGCTATAAGATTCCGAGCATCAAGCACACGCCGGAAGTGATTTCGCACCTGATCGAAGAGCACACCAGCGAAGGGCCGTTCGGCGCGAAAGGCGTCGGCGAGATCACGTCGATCAACACCACTCCGGCCATCGCCAATGCCATCTACCACGCCACCGGCATCCGCGTGTTCAGCATCCCGGTTGACCAGGACGCACTGCTACGCGCGATCAAGACCGGGG
>CAZSXY010000060.1:0-22406 GCA_964611395.1 uncultured Anaerolineaceae bacterium
GCACAACCAGAATCAGCGAACTTGGCCGCTGCTGGATCGACAACGCCCGCGAAGAAGCCCGCCGGTTAGCGGCGGGGGCCGACATCGCCGAGCACCTCCATGATCGCGGATTCGAAATCGCCCGCATCGACGCCGAGGGGGTCCTGGTACGATTGCAAACACGCAAGATCGCCCGCCACGAAGTGGAAATTGCCCTGGCGGAAAGGCCGGACCTCCCGTACGGTCTAGTGGATACCGACCGGTATCAAACCGATTGCATCCGCGTCGGCATCCAGTGGCGCGATGGCGCTTAGCCCTTCATGACCCCTTACCGTATACGCGGCACGGTTCTCCTTGAATTGCTTCCCCCAGGGGTGAGTGCTGACGACATCATGGGCGCTATTTTCATTCAATAGTTGCAATTCGTAGGACGCTTCACCGACCTACACGCGCCCGCTCCGGTGAGCGTTTCTATTGGATCTCCCACAAGCACGCCCCCGGTCTCGCGCCGGGGGGCCTTCCCAGGCTGCCACACACGTCTGCAAATTAATGTATACTCCCATGTATAGTTTTCGTCCGGATATTGAGGGAACCCCACAGTGCCCCGTCGAGATGATTTTAAAATCAGTGTTAAACGAACCTTGGCGCAACGTGTGGGCTATGTTTGCTCAAACCCAGATTGCCGCTCCGCAACATCCGGTCCTCACGCCAATCCGATAAAGTCTGTTATTGTAGGAATTGCTGCACATATCACTGCTGCCTCTCCAGGAGGACCAAGATACAATGCGAACCTAACGGAAGAGCAGCGTAAATCCCCCGAAAATGGAATTTGGCTATGTGCTAGATGCGCATCCTTGATTGATAGCGACGAGGTGACATTCACAACAGATCAACTAATAGAGTGGAAACGTCAAGCTGAAAATGACCAGTTCATAAAAGTTACTGCTGGAATACCACAGCACGATCATACTGTTGATGAAAACGAAAGACTGATTTTGCTTAGAAACTTAATGGAACGTTCTGGGGCAGGGTTTCAATCAGTTTTAGAGCCAGACCACTTTGAATCTACGATACGCGATACGCATCAGGGGTACACGCCTAAGACTTATCAGAACCTCGGAGCAAGTAACCTAAAAGCTGCTAGAGGTACGGCTGGATTCAGAATATTCTCAGTTAGGCGAAGCCAGGACATCAAAATTCTCGATCTAATTGGTGGCATTAGCCGAAACAGAATAAGCATAGTCTCTGAACGTACTGGGAAAATTCAGCTAGTCGTATTGGATTCCCAAGGTAATCGTTCATCGGTTAGCTACATCCCCAAATGGGGTAGTGTCGCAGAAATTGTTTGTCTAACATGGGACGGGAATATCGTATCACTATGGTGGGAAGGTAGCAAAGTCAGCCAACTAACGTTGCCCCACAAAATAGATGGGCGGTGGTTGGCACTTGTATCAGGCCCAGATATTGATGGTGAAAACAATGCAAGCTATATAATGAAGGGGGCACAGGGGGGTGGCGGCATAGGCTTAGGATTGTGCGCCTCTGACAAATCATTGCAATTAATTATAAGCCATTTGTTTATACTAAAAGAAGTCTTATCCGAAGAAGAAATACGCACCATGGTAGAAATCAACGCTGCCGAAATATCATCAAACCTATCACAAGAACCTTCCTAGACTGAGCTGTGCGTATCGCATAGATCGTTTCAATCCTGAAGCCTGTTGCGGCGCTCGTCTTCATCGAAAAAGCTTTCCAGACCAAAGAACCGGTGAGGTTGTACAAGGAAACCGGGAATGCCGGGCTGACCTGCCATCGGTGCGGGATTTCACGCCCCACGCTGCGGAAATGGTGGCGACGTTACCAAACCGAAGGGGTGACGAGACTGCGAAGCCGGAACCGCCGACCCCATCACAGTCCACGGCGCAAAGTTACTCCCGAACATGAGGCGTGGGTGCTCACCCTGCGCCGGGAGCGTCGGCTGGGGCCACGACGCATCCAGCATGAACTCCAGCGCTTGTACCAGCTGCATTTGTCAACTTCCACCATCTACAAAGTCCTGAAACGTCATGAGGTTGCGATTAGACGGTCTGGATCAGGGCGGACTTTTCCCCAATATCTGGCTCATATCAAAGATTCCCCGTATCCTGAAATTTGCCATCCCCTCTACATTACGGGGTTTATCAAAATGTGATAGACTTGTGGCCGTAAGCTCACTTAGAAGCAACAGCGCGGCCTTTGAAAGTGACGAGGATGCGAAGCATACGGAAGGCGCAACTCACTCAAACTGTTCGAGCTTGTCAACACAAACACCCATGTCGAAACGCTCACCACTAGCTACTTTGGGGTCACCTCCAAAGATCACACTAGCACAGACTAGTACTACAGCCGCAGATAGCCTTTATCACAATTGAGCTTCCCTCGGAGTGAGAGACCATGAAAGAGCGCGTGATGCTCCTTGAGGAAGAAAAAACAGGCCAAAACCCCAAGTGCGGCTGTAGTACTAATAGACCGCAGTTTAGCTTCAACTGCGTTACTTCTACAACGTATCGAGAGGTTTGTAGTGACGACGTCCAAATCATCTGGGAAGAAAAAACGTGCGTTCGGCGGACACGAAAAGTTCGTATTCCGTCAGGGGTGGCTCAAAAAAGGGGTTGACCTGGTCAACGAGGACCCGACTATTTTCACACAGAGCGATGCTGTGGTGAGGCTGGGTGTCGGGAAAAATATGGTTCGATCGATTCGGCATTGGTGCCTGGCGACTGGAATCCTAGAGAATCGACCCGGTACTCCCAGGGCAGAGTTACGTACCACCACTCTGGGCGAACTCTTGCTGGGCGAACGTGGCTGGGACCCTTATCTCGAAGATGTGGGGACACTATGGTTACTTCACTGGCAATTGATTGCGGACGCAGGTTATAGTCTTGTTTGGCGACTTGTATTTACTTCCTTCCTGGACCGCGAATTCACCAAACAGAAGTTGGTCGGGTTTGTGGGACATCAATTCGAGCGAGAAGAGATCCACACTACGTCGCGAATGATTGAGCGTGAAGTCGATACATGCCTGCGTACCTATGTCCCTATTCAGGCCAAGAATGCGAAGTCATTCGAAGACAGCTTAGACTGCCCATTGGCTGAACTTGGACTGATTCGTATGGCTCGAGAAGAGCGGCTTTACTCTTTCGCGATTGGACCCAAACCCCCATTGCCTGCACAGGTTTTTGGATATGCTTTGTTGCAGTATTTGGGACAGATTGCTCAACATCGCCGGACTGTAGCCGTTGATGAATGCCTCTACAAACCAGGAAGCCCTGGACAAGCCTTCAAATTGGACGAAAACAGTGTGGTTGCCTACCTCGAAGCACTCGAGACTTTGACGAATGGGCGGATGCATCTGCACGAAACTGCTGGGTTGCGACAACTGTATCTGCATGATTGGCCTCTAGACAACACAGACGAACAACCATTGGATTTATTGCGATCATACTATGAATAAGTACAAGAACTCTCTTCTGGCTTCATACGTATTTATTCGCCAGGCCGCCATTCGATCGATTCGCCTGGAGAACGATCTCCAGCTTAAGGGCATAGTCCCAAGCTATGTAATCACGTCTCAGACACTACTAACGTTGGGGCGTATCCTTCACGGACTGGACGGGGCTCATGTTGCACGTGCTTGGACATTGACCGGTCCCTACGGCTCGGGTAAATCATACTTCGGCCTGTTCCTTATGAATCTATTGAGCAAAAACCAGCCGGAGCATTCTGCAGCCCTGAGTGAATTAGTACAATTCGATGATGTGCTAGCCCGCGAAGTGCAGGAGAAACAGCTTGACAGTGGCCTGGGATTTTTTCCCATCCCCATAACGGGATATCGGGCGTCCCTACTTGAGTGTTTACATGAAGGACTAGCGCGTGCTGTACAGCAGTTGGCGGAGCAAGGTATAGTGACTGAGGACTTGGCCGCTCTTACCACGGAGCCGGCGACCTCTAGCCGAGCATTCGTCGCCGCACTATCGACGTTGTTGGAACATGTAACAGAGCACAGCTATCGAGGGGTCCTTCTGATCATTGACGAATTAGGGAAACCTCTTGAATACGCTGCTACAAATCCCGAAGCCACAGACATTTATCTTCTCCAGGAAATTGCTGAGTTGGCTAACCGTAGCGGCGATAAGCCGTTGGTCGTGATCGGTGTTTTTCATCAGGCATTCGAACGTTACGCCGCTTTTTTAGATAACCTAACTCAGCAAGAATGGTCCAAGGTTCAAGGCCGGTTCGAAGATGTCCCCTTCATGGAGCCGCCTACTCAGCAAGCTCATCTTGTGGCACGGGCCATCGAGCACGAAGACGAGCTGCTGGAGACAATCGAGCCCTTGCTCCGCGAGCACCTTCAGCGGGCAGTGGAAGCGCAATGGTGCCCTCCTACTATGGCCGAGGATGAATTCGCCGATTTGGCGCTACGTACTTATCCCCTGCACCCGACCACCCTGGTAGCCTTGCCCTTGGTATTCCGGCGCTTGGCTCAAAACGAGCGTTCGCTTTTTGCTTATCTGACCTCGCAAGAACCAAAAGGCTTTCAGGAATTCCTACAGCAGAATCAGGTTTCTGCATTTATTTGTCTCTCAGACTTGTTTGATTACGTGGCCGCCAACTTCCAGGGTCGGCTGTATGCATCGGGGCGCGGTCGTATTCTCGCCGAGGTTCTTGATCGCCTCAACGGCACTTCTTCAGTGACCTCTCTGGAAAGCTCATTGCTCAAAAGCATTGGCCTACTCAACTGGTTGGGGGAAACCAGCCACCTGCACCCCACTGAGGATGCCCTTATAGCAGCTCTAAGTGGTGAGGGGTACGGTGATGAGGAAGTACGCCAGGGCCTGCTTGTGCTTCAACAGCGCTCAACGATCGTCTATCGGCGATTCAATCGCAGCTACGCCATTTGGCAAGGCAGTGACGTGGATATTGAAGACCGGTTGCACCAGGCTCACCAGCACTTGACGAGAGCATTCAGTCCAGCTGAGATGATTCAAAGGTATCTACCCGCTCGCCCTTTGGTGGCCCGGCGGCACAGCTATCGCATTGGAACTACGCGCTCTTTTGATGTGCGCTATGCAGACCGTCATACCGACCGCGATGCCGTATTGGCCGATTCTCAGAAGGCTCACGGCCTGGTGATTCTGTGCCTGCCCATGACGGCGTCAGATGAACATTCTTTTGCCGAATGGGTACAGGATCTGGCCTTTCACGAGCGTCCAGGTATCGTGATTGGGATAGCACGACCATCACTACGGTTGATTGAGTTGTTGTATGAACTGCACGCGTTGCAGTGGGTTTATGAACATACTCCGGAGTTACGCGACGATGTTGTAGCACGCAGAGAATGGCGCACGCGGGTGGATTTAGTCGAGAGGCTTGTCCAACAACATCTAGATGTGGCGTTTGGCCCACACCAGTTGACCAATGTCACTGCCTGTCGCTGGTATTATCGCGGGGTAGAAGTAACGCATGAGATGGGCAGAAATTTGACCGTATTCCTGTCAACGGTATGCGATGAAATGTTCTACGCCTCGCCACGAGTCTGGAACGAGTTACTGAATCGCTGGGTGCTCTCCTCACAAGCCTCGGCTGCGCGGCGCAACCTAATTGAGGCTATGCTCACCCATTCCGATCAATCAATGCTTGGGATTGAAGGATATCCACCGGAGCGCAGTATGTATGAAAGCCTGTTGCGGGCTGGCGGGCTGCATCAGGAGGATGCCACCGGGCATTGGCGCTTCGGACCTCCCCCTCCCGAGGACCCATTAGGTCTGCAACCCGTGTGGAATGCGATCGCCGAGTACGTGTTTGCCCTACCTGTGGAAATGCGCTCGGTGGAGGAGTTGTTCCGGCGCTTGAACCAGCCCCCCTATGGCGTCACCGATGGAGTGCTGCCGGTCCTGCTTTGCGCATTCTACTTGGTCTACCAAGATCAAATGACCCTGTATCGAGAAGGAACACTTCTGCCTGAACCTAGCATTGCCGACTGGGAAGTGTTGCTGCGTCGCCCGGATTTATTCTCGATGGCAGGGTGCCAATTGGTGGGGCCGCGATACGCCATTGTTGAACGGCTGGCGAGCAACCTGGGGGTGACCGTCGCTGTAATGCCCGTTGTGCGCGAATTATTACGGCGACTCAAGGCGCTCCCCGAACACACCTGGCGCACCCAACGCCTGCCCGAGCCGGCACTGCGTGTCCGTCAGGCAGTTGAACGTGCCCGTTCACCGGAACAACTGCTGTTTAAAGACCTGCCCGAAGCTCTTGGCCTGTCCGCCTTTGGTGATCAGGACATCGATCCGGTCCATGTGACGGAGTTTTTCGACCAATTGAATGATGCGCTTCAAGTGCTCAATGAGGTCACACCTCAACTGCGGTCCTGGGCACGAGACGAACTGCTGGCTGCATGCAAACTTCCGATGGGTGACCCCGGATGGGATCAGTTCTTGTCGCTGGCAGAGGAGATGATGAATCTCACAACACACCCCAAGCTTGTACCTATGTTGCAGCGGGCTGCGATGGCCCCAAATCCACAGGCCGCCCTGGACAGCGTACTGGCCTTTGTCGCTTCTCGTCCCCTGCGCACTTGGACGGATACAGATGCCGATCGGTTCCCCGTGCAGGCGCGCACTATAGGAACGCTATTCGTGACAGAGCGAGAGAATCTGGTTGGAGATATCCCGCTCACACCCGAACAGCAGCGCCGCAGCCGTCAGTTGGCAGAGGACTTGCAGAATTTTTTGCAGCAGCATTATAATGAAGATTCAAGGGTAATTTGGGCTGCATTACGTCTTCTGCTGCGCGGGAAGTGACCATCTTCAAAATGGAGTTGACATGGCGAGTGGCGTTGTGAATGTTTCCCCTGATTCCTCCAACGGCAAGCCTGTCCGACATATTCTTTCGCTCTCCGGGGGCAAAGACAGCACTGCCCTGGCGATTTATCTACGAGACAGAATCCCAGAGTTGGAGTACGTCTTTTGTGACACGGAAAAAGAGCTTGACGAGACATACGAGTACCTAAAGCGTCTTGAGGTCTATCTCAATCGACCGATCGTTTCTCTCAAACATGACGGTAAAGGTTTTGACGAACTTTTACAGATGCGCCGAGGTTTTTTGCCGTCGCCCAAAGCTAGGTGGTGTACCGAGTATTTGAAAATCAAGCCGTTTGAAAAATACGTAGGCGACGATCCGTGCTACAGCTACGTTGGTATACGAGCCGATGAGCCCCATCGAAAAGGTTACATCTCTACTAAACCCAATATTATTCCCCGCTTTCCTTTCGTTGAGGATGGAATCACCAAGCAAGATGTCTTGCGTATTCTAGAACAGAGCGGTATGGGTTTGCCAGAATATTATGAATGGCGATCCAGGTCGGGTTGTTATTTCTGTTTCTTTCAACAACGAATCGAATGGGTTGGCTTGTTAGAGAATCATCCTGACCTGTTCTTGCAGGCTATGGAATATGAAAAGGAAGACCAAGAGACTGGTGAACGATATACCTGGGTTTCGACAGAGAGCTTACAGGAATTGAGGCGGCCCGAAAGAATCAGACAAATCAAGGAAGATTACCAAAAACAGCAGAAGCGGCTGGCAAAAAGACACAAACCGAATCAACCACTTTTAGAGACTCTGGGTCTTGGACTCGGTGAAATGGAACATGAAGATAGCTGCTTGATTTGTCACCTTTAGTTTTAAGGAGAAAATAGCTGAATACCAAAAAAACCAAACGGCTTGGGCTTTCTTTCCATCGTACGTTTGCACTTGTCCGCCCTGCCATAATGCAAATCCTGGAATTGGCAGAGCAGATCGAACGCGAGGAAGGAACAAGCCTAAGCAACAAAATCATCAGGGAACGATCGGCCCTGGGGACAATTTATGTCGAGGCCATGCCCCGCTACGCTACCGGCGCAGGGTTGCTCGATTTCAAACGCCACCTAACCGACTTTGGCCGCTACGCTCTAGCTCATGATCGCATGTTGGAACAGCACGGCACCCAATGGCTCATGCACTATCACCTCAGCGCGCCACAGGGGCCAGGGCCAGCCTTCTGGCACGACCTTGTCGCCACGTTTTTCTACCCAGGACGTGAGTTCTCGGCAGACGAGATTGCCCGGCGCATCGCCCATTTCATCGAACAAACGGAAGGCCGAACGCTGGCCGAACGAACCGTAAGCGATACGACTACTGCATTCCTGGGTACGTACACCAAACTCGATGGGCTGGGCAGGCTAGGGATTCTGACCGCACTAGGGGACGGCCACTATCGGGTGACCGAACCGGTTCCGCCGCCGGTGTGGGCGGTAGCCTATGCCTTGCTGGACTATTGGACCGCGCATTTTGAAGAACGCCTGACCGTAAGTCTGGACACGCTGACCGCGCCGGGTGGATTCGCTTCGCTATTTCTGATGGGCGGGCAAAACTTCAACAATGTACTGCGCACACTCCAGGCCGCGCGCTATGTCGACGTCTATCGCGTCGCACCGCCCGAACAAGTGGTTTTGCTGCAACACGATTCACAGCCGTTGTTACGGAAACTCTATGGAACAACCTGAGCCGCTCTCACAGGTTCAGGCCTTGATTGGCCTGCTGCGCCGGCATACATTGCGCACACGCGTGGGCGTGTGGCAGATGCCCCTTCGTTACGTCGGCCAAGAACAAGACACGGCGGCACGCTTGGGCGTAGAGGCCGTTGACGTGCGCGACGCTATCACACGGCGCCTGCCTGATGGCACACGTTACGTCCGTTTGTCTGCCGGAAGAATCGTGCAGGCGCTCGATGACATTGCTTGTGGCGCAGGCCTAACAGACTGCGCGATGGTATACAACGTAGACCTGTTGCTGGCAGGCTTGAATCGAGACACCCGCCAGACGGTCTGGGAGAGTTTGTTCGACGGGTTGCCGCACCGCCCGCGTGCCTTGCTGCTAGCTATTCCCAAGACAGCCCACCATCTTTTGCTGGGCGAACGGTTGCGTGAGGCCTGGCAGCGGGATAAGCGGATCGTGTGATGCGGCCTTGTGTGGGACAGGAAGGATGAAAAAGCATGCTCACGCTAAAGGACATTGTCCAGCTAGACACAAAAGGCCAGTTTCGCAGCGACGTGCAGTTGAGCGACTACGACAATCCATCGCTCAATCTGGCCCTACTGCAATCCTACATTTTCTCCGCGAGCACCCCCGATTCGTATGGTAAGCGAACGCGCGCGATCGCTGCGCTGGGCCTGCTGGACGAATTGCGCAGGGCATTTACGTACGATCGGTTTGAGAACCGGTTTGTCGCCATAGCCAACTACGGCCATGGCAAGAGTCACCTGGCGCTGGTGCTGGCAAACCTGTTTGCCAGATCCTACGCTTCGGAAGAGGTGAAGACCCTCTTGGGGCGCATTGATCACGCTGTAGACAGTCCGGCCAAAGCCCAAGGATACCGGGATTATAAGCAAGAACGCGGGGAGTTTCTGGTGATGCGGCTGCGTGGGGACACGCCGCGACCTCTCCGCGAGCAGTTCTTCATCGCCCTCGAGCAAGCCCTGTCCGAACATACACAGACGTGCAATGAGCACCCTCCTTTCTGGACCGAGGCAGCAACCCGGTACCTGAATAACCTTTCACCAGAACAACTGGAAACGGCCAATGACTTTTTGCGCCGCTTTGATCAAGATGTGCCCGCCTTGTTGCAGGGAATCAGTGAATACAGCGAAGAAGCCTACGAGCGCTATGTCGAGCTATTCGCTCATCTGAACCACGGTGTCCGGCCCAGCACAGAGGGCAATGTAAGCCTGCGCGAGGCAGTCCACTGGGCAGTGGACAAATTCTGCGGCCGAGACAAGCCGTTGGGCGGCCTACTCATTCTCTTCGACGAATTTAGCCTTTATGTCCAACGCTACGCGCGGACTAAGGCTGTGGGCGAACTGCAAGACTTGTTGCAGGGGGTGGAAGATCGGCAAGGAAAGGCCATCTTTCTCGCCTTCGCCCAACACGATCCTGACGAGGTGGCCGAGCAAACATTGCACGTTGGCCAGGCGCTACAAAGCCTGAAAAAAGAACTCGGGCGGCTGCCCAAGAGATTCGCACTTTATTCCCTTATGGAGAGTGTGCTCGATTCCTATTTGAAGCAGTCGTCAACCGCATGGGAGGAATTCCTCAAAGACCCCAAAATCAAAGGGGCCGTGTTTGGGCAAGCGACGGAAACCGCCTGGCAAACCTTCCTCAAACACTATGATGAAGAATTGGGTTGGACATATGAGCAATTCCGAGAAGTAGTTACGCAAGGATGTTTCCCGCTCCACCCAATGACGACGGCATTATTGTGCCAACTCAAACTCCAACAAGGCGAAGATATTGGCACAGCACGCACTGCCCTGGGCTTCGTGCGCGACCAGCTCGATGTCCGCGCGGACGAGCCAGCGAAAACTGATGGGCGCGTCAATTGGATTCTCCCCATCGCCCTGGTCGACTACTTCGAGCGCCGTCTGGTCGGCGACTCGCCCGGCCTCTATGCCGCATACGAGAAAGCCCAGCGCGATTTTGAGCAGGTGTTGGGCGAAAATGCGACGCCGGTGCACCGCGACGTGTTGAAAGCTCTGCTGCTTCAGGAAATCGCCGGCCTGCCCGCTGCGGGTCGAGGCCAGGTCGATCTGCTTGCCCAGATGAGCGGCCACGATGAGCGGACGACGCTGCAAGCCCTCAAACAATTGAGTTCAGAAAATGCTATCCGCTACGATCCTGTTCATCGCATCAACAGCTTCTGGCCGCTCGGCGCAGATCCGCAGCAGCTTGAGAAAAACATCCAAGAAAAGATCGAAGAAACCAGTTTTGCGCACGACGAATTGACCAGAGAACTTAATCATTTGTTACAGGACGAATTCTACAAGTTTGGCAGCGTGGCGCTGAATGTGGGGTGGGGGCATGCCAGAGACTGGGCGGCTGACGAACGCATCGTTTTCCCTGACAATCTTACCAAAGAAACTCTCCATGCGCTCCTGCCACCTTTCCGCTTCACTTCCAGGGGGTGGCAGGACGGGAAGCGCGGTCTGGTACTCTGGATACTGCTACAAGATCAAGCGGATCGTGAGATGTTGCGCGCGAGAGTGCGGGCAGCGTTGGCGGAGGCCTGGCCCGAAGACAGTCCGCCGCCAGTCCTGGTGATGATTCCCCAGGAACCCAATCCAGGGCTGATAGCTCTCTTCCGGCGATCAAAAGCGCTCGAAAAAATCGGAAAGGATAAGGATTTAGTTAAGGGAATCGGACAGCAAACCTATGATCAGGAAGTTCAACGGACCAAAGCGGCGCTTGGCAATGCCCTGAACCAACTGCGCGGTGGAAACAGCGACCACATTTGGGATATCCCTCGCAATCTTTCCGAAATGGTAGTCCCCCCGGCTTGTCAAGCGGCGGTCAGCGCCTTGCCAAGCCCTACTGCCAAGCGTGTGTTGGAACAATTGTACCCTCTTGCGTACCGGATACGCCCGCCCGAATTCTTCACTCAATACTCGGCAACCCAAGCAAGGGGCTCGAGCAAGCTACGTTCAGCGGTCAAGACAGTTGCCAAGAATCTTCTCTACGATCGTGTGGGCAGTGCCCGGAGTGGCATGGACGCAGTCTCCAAGGATCTGTGCGAAAAGTACTTGGCTTCCGAGTGGCGACTACTCACGCGTCAGTGGGATTCCTTGGCTTCTGCCTTTGCCCTGCAAAAACCCATGCCGCCGCAATTGATGCCTGCCTGGGATTTGTTCGATATCACGTTTAGACCTGGTGTACAGGATTCAAAGGTAGCTGAGATTATCCCAAAATTGCTCAACCCACCCTACGGATTCGACTACAACACAGCTACATTGTTGCTATGTGCTTGGATCGGTTATCATCGGATCGAGTTGCGACTAAGTTCAAGAGGGGAATTTATCGGGCTTCACCAGCTGGAGGAACAAATCGACAGAGCCAAAACTCCCAAAGACTTCCTCGCCTGGGCATGCACAAACCCGTTGGCAATCACTCGGCGCGATCCGGATGCAGACCTGCAAGAAATGCAGGCTATCAGAAACAGAGTTCTCAATAGGGAGCAGTTTTCGCAGGATGAAGCCGAGACAGATCTAAAACGCCTAGAAGAGTTCGCTGCGCAAGAAAAACAACCAGCGGATATGCGCCAACGGGCTTCTAAGACAGCAGGCAAACTGAGGAAAGGACTTGAGGCCGCACAAAAATACGATCGAGCGGCTCAAGACATCCTTGCGCCTCTCAATCAGGAACGCGATATCGCCCGCTTGCTTGCACTACGCTCAAGACTGATGAAGTTGCCCAGCAGTGAGCTAGTAACCATTACTCAACCTGCTCCCAGCGAAATAGAAGCGCGCCTGTCACAGAGAATCAAGGCGGCGCTCGACTGGGAGCGCGGGCGAGTCCAAGAACTGAAAGATATCACGAAACTCGGCGCCTTCCGCGGGAAATTGGACGACTTGAAAAATCAGTTGGCACAACACGGGTTGACAACTTTTGTTAAGCAGGTCGTGGCCATTGAGCAGGCGCTCGAAGAACGTGCTACCTTTCTGAAGGCTCAGGAACAAGAAGGTTCTATCCGCAACGAAATCGCCGCAATGGCCTCAGGAGCGGGCTTGACAGAACTGTATCGGTATCGCAACCGCTTGGGCGAAATTGTGGGGGTGTCTGAACAGCTTGAGCAAGTGCGCAGCAGGAAGCTTGATGACGTTCAACGCGAAATCCAGAAGCTGGAAACTTTTGCAAACAAGGTGACCGAACAGGTATACACGATTGATCTAACGAGGATCGGTCAGGAGCGAGATCAAATATTGCGACGTTTGGCTCGCTTTCGAGACACGGAACTTCAAGCGAAACTCGAACAAGCGATAGCCGACCTGGATATGTTGCAACAATTCCAGGATGATCTAGAAAGTGTAGAAAAACTTCCCTTGAGATCGCCAGCAGATGTTCAGGTTGCTCAGGACGAACTGGAACGGATCGCTCAGCAGTTCGGTCAGAAAGTGAGTGAAGAGCATCTTGCGATATTGCATTCGGTGCGCAACAAGATCGACGATCATGAGCGCGCTGAACAACAGAAAGCCATTGAATGGTTAGAAGCGCTCGAACGCGAGCCCGAACATGGTGTTTCGCTGAACGATCTCAAACGGAAACTGGACCATCCGCCAGCCTTTCTGCCTTCGGATTGTCAAGTGCGCTTGGAGGCCTTGTGCACTCGATTGCAGGAGCGTCTAGATCAGGATTACATGGCACAGATCGAAGAGTTATTCCGGGCTCTTGGCACTCCTCAGAGACAGCAAGAATGCCTGATCCGGTTGCAGCAGATCGTTACACAAGACGTCTGAGATGAAGGGGGCGTTGGATTGGTCGATGGCGAACATCCTCCTCGATCCCTATGGCGATGCCGTGATTCCTGATGGCTACACGTTGATCGACAGTGAGGTCGCATTTCTAGAGTCCGCTACCAGCCAGGGCAAATGGCTCATACGCGGACGACGATTGTGCGAGTGGGCTGAAGGTTTCTTTGCCGGGCGCAACATTCGCGTGCAGGAAGCATTATCACCAACCAGAGAACTTCGGAGAATAATCCCTGGTCTCAGCGACGAGCAATCTGCCGAGATTTGGTCCAAGCTTGGGGCACACTTTTATGAACTCGACCGGCCCCTCACAGCGCGTTCAGTAGCGTATGCGCTTTTTCCGCATCGTTTCTGGCAAATCGCTCCTTCGCCCGAGCACGGTGCGGAATGGCTCCTATGGCTTGGTCAACAGCCTCCAGATCCGGTTGTCGAGAGCCTGCTCAATGTGGTCGTAATAGGCTGGCAGCTAGAAGCCCAGGAGGAGTTGAAGACTCTCTATGAAGCTACGCGGCCAGAGCAGGCCAGAGAGATTCTTGATGGCTGGCTTGGGGTTAATCCCAACACTCCGCTAAAAGAATTAGGGGAATTCCCGGTCGAGGTGCCATCCGACTGGCTGGGAAAAGCCGCAAGAAGTTGGCGTCGCAACCTCATTCAAACACATGGCGCTTTCATTGAAAGCCTGTTGCAGCATCCCATGCCCAAAGCGCTTCGAGATGTCATGGCCCAAGAGGCAGTCCACTATTTCACCCAGAATCCCCAACACCTGAGTGACAAATACTTCGATAGATTGGTGTCCTACACATCAAGACAGCAGTGGGGAGAACTGCGGAAGCTGCTGCGACCACCAGAACCTTCCGATTTGCCAGGTACGCCGGAAGAAGTCTGTGTATGGTTCAAAGAAGAATACCTGCCCTTCCGGGAATGGCAGGCGCTTGTTCACGATCAGCCAGCCCGACAGCGTGTGCTGGAACTGGCGCATCAATTCGCTGAGTGGTATTTGGGATTCTATCCGCGGGCTCTGGTTTCGGCGGACACAGGTTTTCTCTGTTTCAATCGTGCGGGCGCGCTGCGGCAGCCAGAAACGCGATTCGTCACCTTGTTGATTGTACTGGATGGGCTGCTTCAGAGAGACGCCCAACACATGCTTCAAAAATTACAAACAGAAACTAAGCGTCTAGCGATACTGAACAACACACTCGCCTTTGCCTCCATCCCAACTGTTACACAGTTTGCGAAAGAGGCGCTTGTGAAAGGGGTGTGGCCCAAAGACACTGTCGAAGTGTCGCCGCTTGGGCAAGAAATCTCGGAACGCGCATCGCCTTTGGAAAGACTACGAACTGCCAAAGCTGGCGAGTTATTCATCTGGCAGATTCTAGAACCCGATCGCACCTACCACACTCGTAATACTGACGACGCCCTTGAGCGCGAGATCGAGGGGCGATTGAATGCGATCGCGGGGAAAATTGCCGATATCGTGAACCAGCTTCCTGCGAAGATCGTCCTGCGAATTGTCCTGACATCTGACCATGGTCGCCTGCTAAGTGTATCAGAACGGCGGGTTCCAATCCCTGGAGGGATGCAGGCCCATGGCCGAGCAGCCTGGGGAAGAATCCAGCGAGAATTTCCCACGCCCGGCTTTGTCGTTGAGGGCAATGTCGTATACTTGTGCGGCGAGCGCTATGGTTTACTTGAGGACACGGCTGTAATCCTGGATGAGGACGCCTTTCTCACCAATGATGGCAAACAAGGTTCAGAACGATATGCTCATGGAGGATTGTTTCCCGAAGAAGTGTTTGTCCCTTGGATCGTTCTAGAGCGAGACGTTGCACCTGTTCAGAGAGCTCGACTCCGAGTCGAAGTGGAGATTAGCGGCCACGGGATATCCGGTCAGACAGGAACCATTAACGTCAGGGTGCTAAACGCAGAAGAGATTCCAATAATATTGAGGTCCGTCCGGGTCGACTTCGGCAAAGAGCGCCAACCGGAGACATTCGCTCTTGAAAGCGAAATACCTGAGACAAAAGAACTAATTGAGACAAGAGAGTGGAATCCCTGGCCTTCAAGGAAAGAAGCAATGAGCGCCAGCGCCACAGCAGTTTTGTGTTGGCCGAACGGTGAATGTGACGAGATAAAAGCCTATCTGGAGATCGAAAGCAAAGAGATGTACTGGCGAGATACATCGATCATTGAAGATCTTGATGTGTAAAGGGGCGAGCATCTGAGGACAGATACTCACTATGCGACAGACTGATCTGAATAGCAGAATCCAGCAGGTTTTTGGAAACCTAGCTATTGACAAGCGTCGGCTTCGTGCGAGTCAGCTTGATAAGCGCGGTATACCAGCTTATGTCTCCGAGTGGTTGCTGGACACGATCACGCCCGGATCTGGCCCTCTTTCTCCTGATGATGCCTCTAGAATCATTAAATGGGCAGACCGGTATCTTCCACGCCCTGAAGACGCCAATATTATCAAGAATCGCTTGATCGATGGCCAAACGGTGAAAGCACTGACACATGTGCAGGTTGAAGTTGTCCTCAGCCGACGCCGCCAGGAGCGCTTGGCGAAAATGAGTTTGCTGCAAATCCTGGATGCCCATATATCAGATGGTTTGGTGGACCGATACCCGGATCTGCTCAATCAGGGCTTGTGGGGAGTGGTGGAGTTAATCAACACGTCTGATGGCCCCGCGGTAGCGAGTTTTAAGCCGATGCAGGCAATTCTCAATCTGGATTTGTTCAAACAGGCGCGATATCAGTTCTCGTTGAGTGAGTGGAGAGCATTGTTGCTCACTTCTATAGGATACAATCCGTTCATCTTCTCGGAAGAAGAACAGATGCTGTTGCTATGTCGGCTGATTCCGGTCGTTCAGAAAAATATGCATCTGATCGAGCTGGCCCCCAAAGGGACTGGTAAGAGTTACCTCTACGAGAATATCAGTCCTCGTGTGCGTCTGGTCAGTGGCGGCAACGTGTCGCCAGCCGTCCTGTTTGTCAACAACGCTAGCGGCCAGTGGGGTTTGCTGGCTCGCTACAAGGTTGTCGTACTCGATGAAGTGCAGACATTGAAATTCGAAAAACCCCAGGAAATAATTGGTGGGCTGAAGGGTTTTTTGGCTAATGGCCGTCTCACCCGTGGGGGACTGCATGAAACCGCCAGCGATTGCGGCCTGGTGTTGCTGGCTAATATCCTGCTTGATGCTCAACAAAGACCCATCATCACCCCTCTGGTTGGGGAACTTCCAGCTTTCTTACAGGAACCTGCCTTTCTCGACCGTATACGCGGTATCCTCCCAGGCTGGCGGATCAGAAAACTGAGCAGCGATTGCTTTGCCACTGGCATTGGTCTCAAATCTGACTTCTTAGGTGACGCGCTTATAGAGCTTCGTGAAGATCAGACATTCGATCAGCAGTGTGCACGCAGAATTCAGCTAACTGGGGCCAAGAGATACAAACGTAATGAAGATGCTATTCAGTCTATCGCCAGCGGCATGATGAAACTCCTCTTTCCTCATGGTGAGGTGTCTCCCGCCGATTTTAAGCATTACTGTGTACGCCCGGCCCACATGCTTAGACAATTGGTTTGGGAACAATTGCAAACTCTAGATGCAGAATACCGGCAGTACGATAGTGAGATTCGTTACGAGGTAGTGTGGGATTGAGAATCGGATGCCCTCAACAGATATTTATCTAGACTACAATGCAACCACTCCTTGTGATCCGCGTGTTGTCGAGGCAATGTTGCCTTTTTTCACCAACGTTTACGGCAACCCGGCTAACGGATTGCACACGCAAGGTCGCTTGGCAGCCAGACATGTAGAGGAAGCCAGAGAACAGGTAGCCAATCTTATCGGCTCTCACTCTTCGGAGATAGTCTTCACTGCTGGAGCTACGGAAAGCAACAACCTGGCTATTCTCGGATTAGCAAGAGGGGCTGCTGAGTCCGAACGAAAACGGATCATTACCTCAGCAGTCGAGCACAAATCTGTCTTGCTGCCATGCAAGCAACTTCGTTCCGAAGGCTATGAAGTCATCGTGTTGCCTGTCAATGACAAGGGCTGGGTGGAACCCGAAGCTGTTGAAGAGGCTGTAGATGACGAGACCTTGCTAGTCTCTGTCCAAGGCGCAAACAACGAGGTTGGTACTGTCCAACCGATCCCGGAGATCGCCGAGATTGCCCACCAATATGGGGCGGTGATGCACTGCGATGCGACCCAGGCAATTGGTAAGATACCAATGGATGTCGACGAATGGGGCGTTGATTTGCTTTCCATCAGCGCACATAAAATGTATGGCCCCAAAGGGATAGGGGCATTATATGTGCGTGGCGGTCCTCATGCTATACCGCTAGTTTCAGTTTATCTGGGTGGAGGCCAGGAGAGGGGATTGCGCCCTGGAACGCTGAACGTGCCTGCAATTGTGGGCTTTGGTCAGGCTTGCCTAATCTGTTCGGAGCATATGCTCGATGAGTCGGCAAGACTTGCGTCCTTGCGAGACGATTTCGAGCGCGAATTACGAAAAGATATACCAGAGATTATGATCAACGGCGATCTGAAACAGCGTTTGCCCAATACCAGCAGCCTGATATTCCCCGGTGTAGACGCTGATGCGTTATTGCTCAATGTTCCTCGCCTGATGCTGGGGACAGGTTCGGCCTGTGCGTCCAGAACGATTGAACCGTCTCATGTGCTTCAGGCGATGGGGATACATCGCGAGGATGCGTTTCGCACAGTCCGGGTGAGTATTGGGCGGTTCACCACTGATGACCAGGTCGAAGCGGCTGAGAGAAACCTCGTTCAGGCATACCAGAGATTGCGGAACGCCTAGGCCGATAGGCTTCATGCTGCGCCTGTTTAGAAGTTTCAGTAGATCTCAATCAAGCAGCAGCGGGAATGTACACGCTCCGGCACCTCTCGCTCCCGCGCCCCATCCTAATTGTCGTGCAAGATTTGATACACCCGCTGCCACGAGATGTCATACTGTTGGGCAAGGTCCGGTACAGGCACACCCTTGGCATAGGCATCGCGAATGAGTGCGTTAGTGCGTTTCTGTTGGCCAGTCGAACCGGTCCGTCCGACACCGGCGAGTCAGGTAGAGGGACACCCCAGTAAACCAATTGGATGCCATAGTCCATGGCCTCCTCAATGTGATGGAATCCCCGGCGGGATAGGCCCCTCAAGCCCCTGCTGCAATCTTGAGTCCCACACACAGGGATAACCAAAGCAGCTACTTCTCTCCGGCGCATGGCGCGCAAACATTCTCACCGGCATCATGTCACGGTCGCTTTACTGTGACATCCCCCAACACCCCCCCACGTCCGTCCACGGCCCCGCCCCCAGCGCGAAGTGCTGGTAGCCCACCACATGCACGCGCTGGGCATAGTAATTCCACGCCCGCGGTCATCTGCCACAAACGCCGCACAGTCCCCGACCCCGCCCGGACGGTAATCACGTCCAGCGTGAAGATTTCGACCTGCAGTGTAAAGCCACTGATAGATCAGCTCTTCCATACTTTCTTGCTGACCATAACCACACCCGCGGCAGGGGAAAGACGTAGCCCCTGCCGCGGGCGTTGTCCTGCGCGCGGCGCGCCTTACTCCTCGCCGTCCTCCAGGGCGCAGATCAGCTCGTCGATGTTGGCGGGTTGGTGGCCCAGGTAAGTATGATCGTCGCTGGCGCACATGCGCAGCGTGGGGATGATGTAGGCATCGGCGTAGCTCTCGACAGGCGTGTGGCGCGTGGCTTGTTCAATCAGCTCAATGGCCTGGACCAGCGCTTCGCGGGCATCTTCCAGGTCTTCTACGCGTTCGGATACGAGGGTCGACATCATTGGCTCCTTTGGCTCAGGGGACGTTCCCCTTTTTATGGTGGTCACACCTTACCTCTGGCGTGCCGACATGAGAGGAGCGGATGCGCCGGTTGTGGATGAGCGGAGTGTCACATCAGGGGCCGCGGGTGGCCCCGTTCCGCGCTAGCGCGGTACCGCTTCATCCCCGGCCCTTTCGTCCAGTGTTTCCTGCGGTGGCTCCGCCACGCCATCCGTCAACTGTCCCGCGTATTCCAACAGCACCCGCACCGCCGCCACGACATTCTCCGGCAACTCGCGCACCAGTGTATCATCCGCGTCATCCACCAGCGTGCTCAACGCCGTCACCGCCTCGTGCGCCGGCTTCAGCACCGGCCCGTACCCCGCCAGCGCCACGTCGGCCCGCCCCACGATGACCTCGATCAGCGGCTGCAGCAGCCCCGCGATCTCGGCCAGCTTCTTGCCGTAGTAGGCGAACACGCCCAGCGCCAGTACGCCCACCACGCCCAACACGATGATCGTCAATTCCTCAGTGCTCACTTTGCATCTCCTTTTTCACGTCGTTATCGGATATATGTTCCCCCGCGCCGTCCTCGCCCGCGTTCGCGTCCGCCTGCTCGTCGTCCTTTAGCTTCAACCCCAGCAGCGTCAGCGCCCGCTCGAACGTCGCGTTCGCCGTCTTCAGCCGCGCGTTTTCGTCCAGCAGCGCGCGCTTGTCGCTCTCCAACTGCCGGATTTCCCGCGCCTGTGTCTCAATCGTCTGGTCTTTCTCATCGATGGCGGCCTGCGCCTGCGCCTTCCACGCCTGCAAGTCCTCCAACTGCCGCGTCAACACCCGCAGCTGCTGCTCCAGCGCCGGGACGCGTTCGGCCTTCACCTCCAAATCCGCCACCCGCCGCAGCAGGTTAGCGTTTTCCGTGCGCATCCGCTCCAGCTCCTGGGTATGGCGCGCCTCGGATTCCTTCTCCAGCTTCTGCAACCGCCGCAGCAGGTAGTAGCCGCTGGCCGTCACCAACCCCAGCAGCCCCGCCACCGCCCCCAGCAACACCTCTGCTCCGCTCATGGCCCTCCATTCGTAGTTTGCATAGCCGGATCACCAGCCATTAGACATAGGCAATAGGCCCGAACAGCGTGATGTGATTTTCGGGCGTGATGAACAGCACCCGGATCGAATGCGTCTGCCCATCGTCGGGCACGCCGGTCACGACTTCATTCACCCACCCGCTCACAGCGGCCAGCGATCCAACCCTTTTCAGCACGGAATCGACATAGATCGCATACTTGTAGCCCACCGGCGGCTCGCTGAACGTCACGTTGACCTGGGTCGGATCGCCACCATCACGCGCCGCCGAGACACTGGCCGGCCCCGGTTGATGCACGGTTGCGGGCAAATCGCGGGTCAGCACGACCGGCGATTTCGCCTTCGATGCCATGAAACGCAAGATGGCGTCTAGCGTGTCCATGTTCAGCGCCGCCGCCAGCGCCGGGTTCGTGTTCTCAAGAGCGCCGACCAACTCCGCCAGCAAGGTGCGCTTGTCCTTCGCCAACGGCACCAGCGACGCGATGACCGCCTCGATCCCCGCCTCGACCGCCAACGGCACGAACGCCTGGTTGGCGACACTCGGCACCGCAACGTTTTTCAGATTGACCATCTTTTCACCTCTCTAGGTCTTGATAATCCAATTGCCGAAAAAGGTCGGCGGCATGTTGTTGTGCGCCGCGCCACCGCCTTCATACTCCGTGTACTTGGTTCCCGTTGTGGTGTCGTAGGCACTAAAGCCGCCAGTGGGATTCGTCGTCTGCGAGTTCATATTCGTGATGCTATGCCTATGAGTCGGCATTTCGTCAACCGTCAGGGTGTGCGTTTCCTCACCCATCGCGCCGCCGATACTATCTGCACTGGGATCAGTCACCACGTTGGCGCTGCTGCCGCCCATGTTGTCCAGGCCAGCAAATGCACGCCCGCGCAGATCGGGGAGATTGAAGGTTGTACTACCATCACCAGCGCCGAAGGTCGTGCCGATAGCAGCAAACAAGTCCGCATACCGTGTTCGGCTTACCGCTTGCCCCGCGCACATCAACCAGCCAGCAGGAGTGGACGCCAACACGCACGGTTCGATCTTCCCACTGTATGCACCAGGAATGACTATCTGCCGCCAATCCTCGATGTCGGCGTTCGTAATGGTAGAAAATCCATCAGCCACAGACACTTGCGCCAGCGGCTCTTGCCACAACGTACCAGCGTTTTGTGTCAATGTCGGCGGCGTCGGGGACGCGCCAGGAGTGCCCTGTACGACTTTCAACGTGATGGTCTGCGCGGCCCAATCACATTCGGCAACTATCGTGTCAATGCGGGGATTGCCAGACGTGTTATCCGCGATGGTGAGCGTTTCGTCAGCATCCGTGACCATCAAGCGGCCATGAATGACGATCTTCCCCGGCTGCACCGTGACGCTTTTCGCGTTCGGCGTGCTTTCGACCACCCGCAGACCGCTTAGCACACCGGTTCGTTCACCGAAGATCGCTTTCACAAAATCCGCAAACACGCTGTCAGTATACGGCCCGGCATCCCCGATCCCGCCCGATCCGGTATTGCCCGCCCAAAACATGGATTGTCTCGCCATACCATTTCCTCACAATCTCACAATGCGATGTACCGTGCGTTGTACTTTACTTGAGCAGACGTGACACCCTCAGACGTGCCGGAGCCACTGGCCGTGACCCGGTTCTGGCCGGGCACGAGATACCAGTTGACCAGATCGCCAGCTTCAAGCTCATCGAGCGCCAGGACGCCATTCCTTGTTATGCTCAGGTTGCCCGGTTCAAGCGTAATCGTAATGGTGTCGTCTGCTGTGGCCGCAATCCCAAGCGTGAACGACGCGCCGGTGGCTTCGTTCATAACGACCATGCGGCTATAGGGCCCATCGATGACGATTTCAGGATACGCCCGCCATGTGCCGGGATTGTCGATGGTCGCGCCTAGTCCGGCACTGCCAGAGGCCGCAAACCACAGGTCATCGGGAATGGCGAAGGGCAACACGAAGGCGGTTGCCGTTTCCAGTACCAACGTTTCAGTTATCTTGGCCGGGTCGTAAAACGATGGATCAGGGCAGAACAGCGCCAGGCCCACTTCGGCCGACACCCCATCAAACCCATCCTGGATCGACAAGCTGGCGTCAATCCAGCACTGAATGTCACGCCGCGATCCATCGGGCAAGACGCGCCGGTAGGTCAGTGGCGCACCACCGGCGG
>CAZSXY010000061.1:0-22261 GCA_964611395.1 uncultured Anaerolineaceae bacterium
CCAGGTCCGATAGCGCACGCCAAGCGTACTTCATGCGCGTTCATGCTGTCAAGAAAAGCGAAATTCGGTAGGGTCATTGTGGTATACTTGTTGTCGCACGTAATTCTTATGGCCGTATCCATAATGGTGTGTCTTGATCGGTCGAAAATGCTGAATGGTGGTATGCTTGGCTGAAGACCCCTGAAATGGGTGCAGTGAAGATGGATAATTACTCCTCTGAAAATCTGTCGAAGCATCCAGGGAAGAAGGCTGCGTCTGGAACTGGGCAAGGTGCAGGCGATGCGACGGATCGCTCGTCCCAGACCCGTCCTGTTATGAAACCGGATGTTCCTGTTTCAACTCCGCCCGGGCCGGTGAGCGCAACGCCCCCGGCTCAACCCGCTGGCGCTGGTATTCCTCCACGACCCCGGCGGGCAGCCCGGCAGCGTCGCCGACCGGGATATCAGCAGCGAGCCACCCCTGTGGAGCAATCGTTTGAGGCCGTTGGCGTTGTTGGGCCACCGCCGCCGCAAATGAGGCGGCGGGATGTGCGGGGTAGTGGTCTCTACTTCCCCTGGTGGTCATTGGTCGTGATGGTCGGGTTCGTTGGAGCTGTGGCGGTAGGAATGGTGCTGGTATTTGCGTCGATGAGTGACACTCAGGTGTTGGGTGACCAACCCCCACGCGTGCAGATCATGACTTCTCCCCCCACGTTGAGCCAGGATTTTCTTCCTGGGGCCGCACCAGGCGATGCCCAGCCAGCATACTGGCCCACCCCTATTCCCCAGATTCAACCAACGGCTACAGTTCCATTGCCGACACCTGTTCCCAGCCTGACGCTACCTCCTGGAGACTTTTCAGTGGGCATCCTGGTTGAGGTTGTTGGAGTTGGCGCGAGTGGGCTGAATATTCGCTCGGCTCCAGGCGGTACGATCCGTTTTGTTGCTCGCGAAGGGGAAGCATTCCTGATCGTCGATGGCCCCCAAACATCAGGCGATTTCGAGTGGTGGCGGCTAGAAGACCCCAATGATCCCAATCGCTTTGGCTGGGCGGCTCGCAATTACCTGACAAGTACTTCTCAGCAGTAACACAGAAAGGGTGTGTCGTGATATACGAAGAAGCCGCAGCCCGTGCTGAGGAACTTCGCCGGGTGCTCCACGAGCACAACTACCGTTACTTCATCTTGAATGACCCGATCATATCTGATGGCGAATATGACGCATTGCTTCGTGAGCTTCAAACCATAGAAGCCCAGTACCCGGATCTCGCGACGCCAGACTCTCCCACGCAGAGAATCGGAAGCGACCTGCAGGCTGATTTGCCAAAGGTTCAACACCCCACGCCAATTCTAAGTCTGGCTAACGCGTTCAGTGCTGAGGATATTCTCGCCTGGCGAGAGCGAATCGGGCGTTTGCTGCCCGAAAATACACCTCTCGATTACGTCGTCGAGCCGAAGTTCGATGGGCTAACGATTGTCTTGACTTACGCTGATGGGGTTTTGGTCCGTGCGGCCACTCGAGGAAACGGCGAAGTCGGTGATGATGTCACGCCTAACGTGCGGACGGTTGCGACAGTCCCGCTGCGTATCCCCATCTCCTCGTCTGGGCCAGCGGTTCCCCGGCGTTTGGTTGTGCGTGGCGAGGTACTTTTCCTCAAAAAGGATTTTGAGACGCTAAATCGCCAGATGATCGCCGAAGGCAAGGTGCCGTTTGTGAACGCCCGTAACACGGCAGCGGGGACGTTGAAGCAAAAGGACGCTCGCATCACAGCACAGCGACCGTTAACGGCATTTTGCTACGCCATTGTCGATGCTGACGGCCCTGTGCCGGCCACACAGTGGGAAACGCTTGTTTTTCTCAAGGAACTGGGTTTTCTTACGGCGCATGACGTCATCCGCCACTTCGATGACTTGCAGGATGTCATTCGTTACGTTTCGGACTTTGAGCGCAGAAGAAACGCACTAGATTACGAAATTGATGGGCTGGTCATCAAAGTAAACGACCACGCAGTTTTCAACGATTTGGGCGTTGTTGGAAAGGCCCCGCGAGGCGCGATAGCCTACAAGTTTCCGGCGGAAGAGGCCACGACGCGCCTGTTGGACGTTATAGCGAACGTAGGTCGCACCGGTGTATTGACTCCGACGGCCGTCCTTGAGCCTGTGTTTGTTAGTGGGGTGACTGTCAGACAGGCCAGCTTACATAACTACGATCTGATAGCGGAGAAGGATATCAGAATTGGTGACACGGTGATCATCAAACGTTCCGGAGAGGTTATCCCGTATGTGGTTGGTCCTGTGTTGGCTGCTCGTACCGGACAAGAACAGATAGTCGAGCCACCGGCGCGTTGTCCCGCTTGTCAATCCGCCGTGGGACGAGATGAGGATGAGGTCGCGTATTATTGCACTAACCCGGCCTGTCCCGAACGGGTAGCGCGCAATATTGAATTCTTTGTATCCCGTGAAGCGATGGACATCTCCGGACTGGGCGAGCGCGGGGTGCGGGCGTTGCTGGAAGCGGGCTTGATCAAAGATGAGGCCGATCTGTTTACATTGGAAGCGGGTGATCTGTTGGCGCTGGAGGGGTTCGCCGAAAAGAAGGTTGAAAACCTCCTCCTCAGCATCGAGGCAGCGAAAAAACGCTCGCCGGCCCGCTTGCTGAGTGCGCTCGGTATTCGCGGGGTTGGCAGCACGGTCGCCGAGACGCTTATGCGCGAGTTTCACAGTTTAGACGCGTTGGCTCGTGCAACAGAAGAAGACCTGGAGCGTATCGATGGCATTGGGCCGCATATTGCAGGCGCAATCGTTGATTGGTTTTCTAACCCTCACAACAAAAAGCTAATCGAAAAATTGCGCGAAGCGGGCGTTCAATTGGCCGAAACACCGCGTGACGAGGGTATTCATGGCTCAGAGCGGCTGGCTGGGCTGACCTTTGTGCTGACGGGGACGCTACCGACCTTGAAACGGAACGAAGCTGCAGCACTCATTCAAAGGCATGGTGGCAAGGTGTCGGGAAGCGTGAGCAAGAAAACCTCCTTTGTCGTCGTTGGGGACAATCCAGGGAGCAAGCTGGCTAAGGCTCAACAACTTGGCATACCGTTTATTGATGAGGCGACACTATTGAACATGATTGGCGAGACCTCATGAGTATGCCTTCAGTTGTGATTCGTAATGAGCGCACCAAGGTGATTTTGCGCCGGCATCCGTGGATTTTCTCTGGGACCATAAAGGGCGTGCATGGGTCTCCGGAAGACGGGGATATTGTTGTTGCACGCGATGAATCCGGCAAGTATCTGGCGCATGGCTATTGGAACAGGCACTCATCCATTCGGGTTCGCCTGTTATCCTGGGATGAAACCGAGACAATAGATACACAGTTTTGGCTGCGCCGGCTGGAGCAAGCTTTCAATGCCAGGTACGTCGAAAACCGCATCCATTCGCAGGGTACTGGCAACGCTTATCGCCTGGTCAACGCCGAGAGTGATGGCTTGCCCGGTTTGATAGTAGACCGTTACGGGGATCACATTGTGATCCAGGCGTTGACCCTGGGTATCGACAAACGCAAAGAGATGCTTGCGGACTTGATTGCCCAATTGCTTGATCCCGTAAGCATTTACGAGCGAAGTGATGTCGATGTGCGGTCTAAAGAAGGGTTAGGGTCGTCATCTGGCCTGATCCGAGGTAAGGAACCGCAGGGGTTAATCGAGATTGACGAGAATGGCCGGCGTTTTCTGGTTGATATCGGGCGCGGACATAAAACGGGATTTTATCTCGATCAGAGGGAGAACCGGCGAATCATCGGCGAATGGTTTCGGTGGGATGCTGATGCGGAATCTCGTGAGGTGCTCAACGCCTTTTCGTATACTGGGGGATTTGCCGTTTATGCCTTGGGGGGATTGGCCGGGCGTGTCGTCAATGTTGATAGCTCGTCGGAGGCTTTGGCGCTGGCCCGGCGCAATATCGCGCTCAACGGGTTTGCGTTGTCTGATGATGACTTCGTGGAAGACGACGTTTTCTCTGTCCTGCGCTATTGGCGGGACACAAACCGTCAATTTGATATGATCATCCTTGACCCGCCCAAGTTTGCTCACTCGGCCAGGCAGGTCGAGCAGGCAGCGCGAGGCTATAAGGATATTAACTTGCTCGCCTTCCAATTACTGAGGCCGGGAGGAGTGCTTGTTACCTTCTCGTGTTCGGGGGCCATTTCCCCCGATCTCTTTCAAAAGATAGTCTTTTCGGCCCTGGTAGATGCCGGGTGCGAAGGGCAGATTTTGCGCTGGTTAACACAAGCGTCGGATCATCCGGTTGCACTGACTTTCCCCGAAGGGGCGTATCTGAAAGGGTTGCTGTGCCGCGTGTGGAAGTGACCGCCTATTTGACGTCCGATGTCCCTTCACGCAGGGTGGTGGCCAACTGAATGATTTTTAATCGCGTTTCGCGCCAGCTAATGCGGCTCAGCCCCATTTTTTCTCTTAGATCATCGAGTTCCATGCCCCGCAAGTAGTCACGAACTGCACTCGTCCACCGGAAGATCTCAAATGACACGCGCGTTTTCACGCCAGCGCTGGTTGCAATGTCGTGAAGAATGTATTCCAGGTTACGAGCCGTGCAGTCAAAGATGGTCTGGCTGGGTGCATATTGCTCAATATATTCATCGAGAACCTGCAGCCAGTCGGGATCCAGGGCGATTCGTCGTTCCTGGAAGACGTTGTTCGGCTTCTTATGGCGGATGGTAACTTGAGGTCTGGCTGTTTTTTCCCGTCGTATATCATCCAACGTGAGCCGCATACACTCGCTTTTCTTGATGCCCGTGTCTAGCAGCAAACGCACCAATAGCTCTGGGCGAGCATCCGGTTTGTCTGCGAAGCGGCGTGTGGCGGTTTCGGACAACAGCCGTGCCACTTCTTCGTCATTCAGGACCGGTTGAAGCGGGGCTGCCCCCGATCGTTGCAAGAGGGCTTCGGCGGGATCATGGGCGAGTACATGTTCTTTTTTCAAGAACTTGAAGAAAACTTTCAATGTCGTCACGCGACGGGCGTAGCTTTTGCGACTACAGGGGACACCTCGTTCATGCTCTAGCCAGTGTAAGAACCGTCTAAGCCCGGTTGTCGTGAAGGTTCTTAGTTCGGTAGCTGAGCCAAAGAATTCCTCCACCAAGCGTAGATCGGAGGCAAAAGACTTGATAGTGTGCCCACTGCACCCTTCTTGCCGCAGATGTTCCAGGAAAGGTGGGATTGCGTCGGCAAGCGAACTACCACGAGTTAGCGCATGCTCGGATTCGCTCGGAAAAAGGGGTAACTGGCGTAGCGACATCGCGACTTAAACCTCCCCTGCCAATCGTGTCGAGGCAATGCTCAATGAACTTTCATTTTCTCGAAAATTGAACGATAATAATCTTATCTAGTTAAGTAATAAATCGCCACACCATATTGCTTCACACTTCTACAAGCAGCAGGGAGGAATTATTATGGTTACTTACGGGGATAAGCCCTGGCTCAAGCATTACGACTCTGATGTTCCCCATAGCCTGGCACCATATCCGCAGCTACCACTTCATCGTTTTCTGGAAGACGCAGCAGAAAAAAGTGGAAACGAGATAGCAACAATTACGGCAGCGAAATTGCCCGTAGTGGGGTACGTAAAATCCACAGTGAGCTATCGCGAGTTGAATAATAGCGCCGATGCTTTGGCGGCAGCACTGGTGGATCTGGGGCTAAAAAAGGGGGATCGTGTTGCAATCGTGATGCCCAATTGCGTTCAGTTCGTGATCGCCTTCTATGCGATCTTGAAAGCAGGGGGGATTGTCGTCGCGGTTAACCCCACATTTCCGCCCAACAAACTGGCCGAACAGTTGATCGACAGTGACGCAACAATGACACTCACACTGACGTTGTTCTATGAAGGTTTAAAGCAGGTGCAGTCGCGCACCAAAGTGCAACAAGTGATTGTAACCAATATTAAAGAGTACCTTCCGGGTTCTGCTCGATTTCTGTTCACTTTGGCAAAGGAAAAGAAAGAGGGACATCGCGTTGTCAAACGCGACGAAGATCACTGGTTGCAGGACGTGTTAGCTCGATATGCGGGCCGCAAACCCGGTGTCGATGTGCATGCCGACGACGTTGCGATCTTCCAGTACACTGGCGGAACGACCGGTATCCCGAAAGCGGCTATGTCAACCCATGCGGCGCTGGTGGCGAACACAGTGCAATGCAAAGCCTGGCTGGCCCGCAAAGACGTGCAAGAAAGTTTTCTCGCGGCTATTCCCCTATTTCATGTGTTTGGTATGGTGGCGGTCATGAGCTTTGCGGTCTCGCTACATGCCACCATGATCATGGTGCCCAATGCGCGTGATATCGTGGATGTCGTCGAAAAAATCGATCGGTATCGCCCCACGATTTTTATGGGAGTTCCAGCGCTCTTTAACGCGATTAACAACCATCCTGGGGTGATTTCAGGAAAGTATGATCTGTCCTCAATTTATGCCTGCATTAGTGGGTCGGCCCCGCTTCCGCCGACAACTAAACGCCGCTTCGAAGAGTTGTCGGGAGGCGTTATTCTCGAAGGATTTGGGATGAGCGAAGCACCCACTGCGTCGCATGTCAATCCAGTGAAGGGGGAAAACCGGACCGGATCGATCGGGTTGCCGTTACCTGACATGGATATGCGAATCGTGGATCTAGATGACGGTGTGACCGATGTGCCGGTGGGGGAGGTTGGTGAATTACTGATGCACGGGCCGCAGTTGATGAAGGGTTACCATGGCATGCCCACTGAAACCGCCAATGCGCTTCGAGAAGGGCCGGATGGAAAGGTCTGGCTGTACACGGGTGACATTGCCAGAATGGATGAGGACGGTTACTTTTACATCGTTGATCGTAAGAAAGACATGGCGCTGATCGGTGGGTTTAACGTCTATCCCCGAATGGTCGAGGATGTGCTGATGAGCCATCCTGCTGTGCAAGAAGTGGGCGTTGCGGCGATCCCGCACCCTGATCCAACAAAGGTGGGACAAGAGGCGTTGAAGGCGTGGATTGTGCTCAAAGAGGGGCACGAGGCCACCGAGCAGGAACTCGTTGATTTCGCCAGCAGCAAGCTGGCGCGTTATGAAATCCCTACACGTTTTGCCTTCGTTGATGAATTGCCCCGAACTACTGTTGGGAAGATTCTTCGACGCGAATTGGCTCGTATGGAAATGGAATCACGTGAGCAGGACCAATCATGAAGACCCCTTCACCCGATGTATCCGATCATGTTCGCGCCGCGCTATTTGATATTGATGGCACACTGACGTTGGGCAATGCCGTGTGGGCTCCTCTCATCCGATCTTCGGCAGTCATGCGGCGCAAGAAAGCCTGGCTGTATGGTACCGTCTTTCCTCACTATCTCTTGAGCAAGATGGAGCTGGCGAAGCAAGCCAATTTCCGCGAGCGATGGATCAGGCTCATGGCCTGGTTGATGGCGGGTTGGGAAGAAGAGCTGGTCATAGATATGTTCGAGCGGATCGTGGCGCAATCATTGATCGCCCAGTTGCGGCAAGATGTCGTGCATTTGCTTGCTCAGCATGTTGAGCGTCAGCAGCCCGTGATCCTGGTCTCGACCATGTTCGATGGGATGGTTGAGCGCTTTGCTCAGCAATTAGGTGCAACGGCGGGGCTGGGAACGAGGCTGGAAGTGGTGGACGGAGTTTGCACCGGGCGGATCGTCGGGCAACCATGTTCCGGCAAACGAAAAGCCGCTTTCGCTCAGAAGTTCCTTGAGGATAATTTCCCTGATATTGAACTGCAAGATTGCGCGATCTATGCCGACAGCGCGTCAGATATTGCGTTCGTGGCCCAGGGCGGATTTCCGGTGGCGGTCTATCCCGATGGCCTTATGCGATCAGCGGCGCAGAAACATGGGTGGTTGGTGTTCGACGGCCTTGGGGCGAGCGATTGACGGGTTGATCATCCGGGTAAAGAAAAAAAACAGTCCCGCTCGTGTGAGTGGGACTGTTTCCTGGTTTGGGTTAGGCTGGCGAGGGCGCTGTACCGAGGGGCGCGGGTGGCATATCACTATCTGTCTGCTCGCTGGCCTCTTGGACTTTCTTTGTTGTGACGGTTGGCGCGTCTGAGCGGTCGCTATCATCTGAGGTTGGCGGGTCACCCATTAACTCAAGGAATTCCTCGCGTCCGAGAGTTTCGACTTCTATGAGGCGTTGCGCCACGGCTTCGAGTTTATCGCGATTTTCGCGCAGCACTTCGAGTGCACGTTCATAGGCCGTGGTGATAATGGCGTACACTTCTTCATCGATCTGCTCGGCAACGCTTTCGCTGTAATCGCGCTGCTCACTGATCTCACGCCCCAGAAAGACAAGCTCTTCTTTCTGTCCGAAGACACGGGGGCCGAGCTTTGAACTCATACCCCAACGCGTAACCATTGTCCGGGCGATGCGGGTCACGTTTTCGAGGTCGCTGGAAGCACCGTTGGTAATGTCTCCGAAAACGATCTCCTCAGCAGCACGCCCGCCCAATGCGCCCGCGATCTGGTCCATGTAGCGTTTGGTTGTGCCGAGGATAGTGTCTTTCTCAGGCATGACCCAGGTGATGCCCCCGGCCATTCCACGCGATACGATGGTAACCTTACGAACCGGGTCGCAGTTAGGCAGCATGTGGAAAGCCACGGCATGACCGGCTTCGTGGTATGCAATGAGGCGCTTTTCCTCTTCGGTGATGATACGGCTGCGACGTTCCGGGCCTAGCACGACGCGCTCGACTGCTTCTTCGAAATCGCGCATGCTGATGCTTTTCTTGTTCTTGCGGGCGGCGACAATCGCGGCCTCATTGACGAGGTTCTCAAGATCAGCCCCGACAAAACCGGGCGTTGATTTTGCAAGAACCAGCAAATCGACATCAGAGGACAGCGGCTTGCCGCGCGCGTGTACCTTCAGGATGGCTTCGCGACCGCGCATATCTGGGCGATCGAGTACTACCCGGCGATCAAAACGCCCCGGTCGCATGAGTGCCGGGTCCAGGATGTCTGGCCGGTTGGTTGCAGCCATGATGATGACATTGGTATCGGTATCAAAACCGTCCATTTCGACCAGGATTTGATTGAGCGTTTGCTCGCGCTCATCATGGCTCCCACCAAGGCCAGCACCACGATGCCGCCCCACCGCGTCGATTTCGTCGACGAACACGATGCACGGGCTGTGGCGCTTGGCCTGCTCAAAAAGATCGCGCACACGGCTGGCACCGACGCCGACAAACATCTCGACGAACTCGGAACCGGAGATGCTGAAGAAGGGAACGCCCGCTTCCCCGCTGACTGCCTTCGCCAGCAGGGTCTTGCCAGTGCCGGGACTCCCGACTAACAAGACTCCCTTCGGAATTCGAGCACCTAGCTGGATGAACTTCTCAGGATCTTTGAGAAATTCAACGACTTCCTGTAATTCTTCCTTGGCTTCTTCTACCCCGGCAACGTCATCGAAGGTCACCGTAGGTTGGTCCCCGGTAAACATCCGGGCACGGCTTTTGCCGAATGAAAGCGCCTGATTGTTGGAACCCTGCGCCTGTCTCAACATCAGGTAGATGAAACCGCCAATGAGGATGAGCGGCAGGAATGTGCCGATCAACCCAATCCAGTTGAATATGTTGCTTGGTTTTGTGAACTCAAAGTCGATTTGCTGCAGCATTTCGGGCGAAGCGCCGAGCGACTTCAGCAGCGTAACCGGATCATCGGTGTTCGGATTGATCTGGGTTTTGCGCGTTTCGTTATTGCGATAGATAGCAGTGATTTCGCCTTCGTCTGAGACCTCAATTGATCTCACCAGGCCATCATTGATATCACGCGCTAACTCACTGGCGATGAGTTCCTTAGAGCCTGCACCATTGTTGCGTACACCAAACACTATCGCAGCGATCGCTGCGATAATAAGAATGTACACAAGGATGTTCCGCGAACGATTATTCACTCTGAGCCTCCGACCCTTGTGTTACGCTCATCCTCTACCATAGCCAACTCACCACGAATCGTTATGAGGTGTTCTGTCGTGGAGAAGCGTTTTTCTCACAGCACTCTACTAAAATTATACAAGAGGCGCGGCCCAAAGACCAGATTCGGTCAAGCAAAGTAGATAAGCGTTACGTTAGAAACCGCTGATAATTCGCTGTTACGGCCTCATTCGCAGCTCTTTAGCCCACCCAGGCCTGGTATACAGCGATCCAAAGCGGAATGAGGAGCACGACCGCGATGAAGGCGATAAAGGCCAATACCAGGGTGACCAGATCAAGTTGTGGCGGTTGTTCCGACGCGCGATTTCGAGACTGGATCATCGAAACAGGTGGCGGCGGTGCGGGATACATTGGGGATGCTACCGGTGGTGAGCTGGGCATAGTAGCCGGGCTTCGATAGTTTGCGCCGGTGTATAGATCGGTCGCAGCTTCTGCAGAAGGATGTGGGCCGTCCAGGGCAGAATCTGGGGTATGGTAGGGTTGGTCGTAGAACAGTTTGTTATTCTTGGGTGCAGACGGTTGTGCTGGCGCGGAGACGGCCACGTCACCATTAGGCGACACGTTATTTGTGCTGACTTCCGGAACCGAATCCGTGGTCACTTGTCCTTGTCGCCGGTAACTAACCAGGATTCGCCCAAGCTGCTCTGCTGTGCGATAGCGTGCCGTGGGTTCCTTGGAAAGGACTTTTTGCAGAATGCGATCGAGGTGTTCTGGGATGTTGGGATTGAATTCTGAGGGATTCGGTGGTGTTTCGCGGATGTGGGCCATGGCCAGTTCTTGCTGGTCTGTGCCCACGAATGGAAGCCGCCCTGTAAGCATTTCGAAGAGCACAATGCCAATGGCATAAACATCTGATGCCGGGGTAGGTGGCTCCCCTTGCGCCTGTTCGGGTGAAAAGTAATGAGGGCTTCCCCAAACAATTCGTTGCCGCTCACGTTCACGGGGCTTGGTTGATGTAAGCGCCTGGGCGATGCCAAAGTCGGTGACCTTGACGTGATCTTGTTCGGTTACAAGGACATTTTGCGGTTTCACATCGGCGTGAACGAGTCCGGCTCGATGCGCATAACCAACACCGGCGCAGATTTTGATGGCAATACTGAGTGCCCGGTCGATAGAAAATGGGGCGGAGGCACGAACCAAGCGTTTGAGGTCCTCCCCATCGACATATTCCATGACGATATAATGGGTGTTTCCATCCTGCCCGACGTCATGAACTGTTACAATGTTAGGGTGAGACAGATTCGCTACGTTGCGCGCTTCTTGGCGGAATCGCTTCAAGAACTCAGGGTCGTTCGTCAGGCTGGGGCGCAAAATCTTGACAGCGACGGTTCGCCCGAGCGCCAGGTCTGTCGCGCGATAGATGACGGCCATGCCGCCCGACCCTTGCTGCGTGAGCAGTCGGTAGCGTCCGTTTAGAAGCGTTTCTTGTGAGGACATGTGCCCTTGACTTTCCGAGAATGAGGGAAGCGATTTTCCCATTCTTTATTTTCTCTATAATGCGCTGTTGGCAAGAAGATTGCAAGGGCTTTTTGGGAACTGGCTTCAGGAGTGAGAGGGCGACATGGATCTCGGCAGACGGAATGAGCCACTTCCACCGGGATTGACCTACGACGATTTGCCGCTGTGGATGCGCAAGACTCACCGGGAACTGGACACGTTTTTTCTACTCGTAACCGCCGTTGCGCTAAGCCTCATTCTCCCGCTTGTATTCTTCAAAGGGCTTCCTCCTACAGCCAGTGCCCACCGGGAACTCATTCGCACCATAGAAATAGCTGACAGCATCCAGGCTGGAATTATTTATCCACGCTGGGCACCCGACTTCAATTACGGGTACGGCTCACCACTATGGAACACTATTGCGCCCCTGCCTCATTGGCTTGGCGGCCTGCACAATGTCTTGGCTCAGACCACCCCTGAGATCAGCGTAAAAGTAGTGATCGCCTTGGGAATACTGGGCGGGGCATTGGGCATCTTTTCTTTCACACGGCGTCGCTGGGGAACGTGGGCGGCGATATGCGCGTTTTCAGTCTATATTGCGAGTCCGCAAGTAGCCGTCGTCAAGCCGTACGTCGAGACCGACCCTGGGGAACTTCTGGCGGTCAGTTTCTTTTTCATGGCACTGTGGGCCTTCGATCGCGTGTTGATCATGGGTAAGCCTGCTGAAACGGCAGTGGCCGCCCTGATCCTGGGGGGACTTTGGGTTACGCAAACGCCGCTCAACATACTTTATGCCCTTTTGCTGCTTGGGTGGGTCGTGTGGTCCCTGACAACCGGAGCGGCTCCACGACATCATTGGCGGAACGCTGCGATCGCTTTCATATTAGGATTGGGCGTTAGTTCATTTTTCCTCCTGCCAGCTCTCATTGAGCGGAATGCTGTTCGTTGGATTCCTGTCACCCCGTTTCCTACAGCGCCCTGGCTCCCCATCTCAGTGCGCGAATTGCTTCGCGTGAGACAAGTGGCCGATCGAAGTCTGGTGAACCCTGAACCGGCAATGCTGGTGGGGTTACCGGTTTGGGGAATGTATGTCGCTGCCGTGTTTTCCTACGTGGCCTGGCGCTGGAACCAGACTTCGGGACCGGAGACCCCCATGAGTCGAGGCGAAGCATGGCAAGCCCGGTTGGTGCAAAGTGCCCGGACGATGCCGGCTCACCACCGGGATGTGGTCTATTTTGTGTGTCTGGCGTTTGTTTTGTTTGTGGCAGTGACTCCGGTTGCCTCTCCATTGTGGGAATTAGTGCCTCGTGAATTGTCTTTCTATCCACGTGATTTGCTCCTTGCGGTCGTAGGTCTTGGGGCCATTGCGTCGGGAGCATTTGGGATTGTATTGGAAGCGGCCTCGCATCGCTACGCTGTGCGCGCAGTCGGAGTGGGGCTGTTCATGGTCATGGTTGTGGTCTCGTTGCCTGGTCTGGTCGTGTACCAATGGGAACATGGGATGGAATTTCGCAGCGTTAACGATATCTTGCGTGAAGAGACGAACGGGTACCAGGTGGCGTCGTTCGTTGATGGGTGGCTGTTACCTTCTGGAATTGAGCGGCTTCCATCACCTGCGCCTCAGATGGTGGCGGCCTACCAGTCTGGAAATCTTGAGAAGGTTGTTCGCGATGCCGTTCCACGATCGATTCAGGTTGATACCATTGAATACAGTCCACAAGGGCTGCGTATGGCGATTACGGCGCGACAAGAATTTGATTTGACCATGATGATCTTGAATTTTCCCGGATGGCATGCCGAACTGAATAATGTTCCAGTTACGCTGGCATCGGAAAATGAGACGGGATTCATACGAATACATGTACCGGTTGGTTTTTATGAATTGACGTTATATTTTGGGAGCACTCCCGTGCGAAATATCGCGTGGGCTATCTCCGGTGTATCAATCTTGCTTGTCGGTTTTTTGTTTTTTGGAGGAGGCGGCGGACGGCGGGGAAATACGCTTGCCCGGGCTGAGCAAACGGACGACAATCGTGGGACGAAGCGCACCGATCGTGTCTTACTTGGGATGATACTCGTCGCTGTTGGGTTGAGTACGACAAGTCCCAGGGTGTTCCCCCATGTGTTTTCAGTACAGTCCGCGCCTGGCGTGGTTGAAAAGGCGCAAACCCAGTTGCCGCGCGCCCTTCAAGGGGGCGTGGATGTGTTGGCATACGATGCCCGGATCGATGAGTTTCTGAGGCCAGGGGATAACATCACGCTCCATGTGTATTGGCGGGCGGTTCAGCCCGACTTGCCTGATTATCAAGTAAATTTGCTCCTAGTGGATGCGGATGACCCTGCGCATGAAATCATATTGGCCCAACATCGTCACCCCGGAGGAATTCCGGTCAGCCGCTGGCTGATGTGGCCCTTGCTGAAACGTTATGTGCGCGATTCATACTATGTCCGGATTCCGGAGAGCGTGCCACCTGGAAATTACCTGCTCATAATGCAAATGGGCCACTGCCATCAGACCAATCTTGAGCCATGCGAAACGATAGTCCCACTCTTTGTCCACGATGGGCGCGGCGCAAGGTTGGGAACACGCGTCGAGTTGCCCGTTTTGGTTACGGTGCAGGGCAGCACTCTTGAATCGCAGTGATGCCTTGCTATCTCAGGTGTCTCCTGTATAAAGCATGGTGAACACGGTATGATGGACTCAGAAAAGACCGTTTACGAGCAAATCGGGGCGGAAGGATTCGAACGCCTGATTAGCGCATTTTACCAGAAGGTGGCGAACGATCCGGTATTGCGCCCAATGTACCCAGAAGACAATCTTGTTCCGGCGGCGCGGCGGTTGCGCATGTTCCTTGAGCAGTTCTTCGGAGGGCCACATGCCTATTCGGATGAACGCGGTCACCCCCGCTTGCGCATGCGACATTCTCCGTTTAGGATCGACCAAGATGCTCGCGATGTGTGGGTGCGCCATATGCTCGCGGCGCTGGATGAGGCTGCGATTCCGGAACCCGCTCGCTCGGTGATGCAAAGCTATTTTGAGCGGACAGCAACCCGCATGATCAACACCTTCATGCCCGGTTAGGGATACGTGGGAGGGGGGATTGTGTCGCGCAAAGACGTACCAGCCGGTAAGCGCATTGACCAGTGGAAAACGTGGCTTTCGCGTCTTTCACGCGGGCGGCGCGTAGCGCTCAGCCTGGCTATTACGCTGGAATTGGTGATTGTCGTGTCGCTTATCGTCGACCGCTTGCTCGTTGATCAAGTCGTCGAAGGTGATCTGTCACGCACGGTTCCGGCGTGGATCACCGTCGGGGCGGGGCTGATACTGTATGCCATCGGGTGGTGGACACTGGTTGGGTTCGACTGGGAGGTTGATCAGCCCTGGCAGGCAGGCACGCCTGCTGTGCTGTACGTGGGCGCAGGGGTCGCAAGTTTGTTGGTGTTGGGAGTGCTGATCCTGCTGGGATTGGCATTTGGCTACATTTTGTGATGTGGGTCGGAGGTGGATACAGCATGCGTAGATGGTTGTTGATTATGGCAGTGGTCCTGGCGGGGACGTTGTTGGGAGCATGTGGAAGTGATAATGGAAACCAACCGGCAACGAGTACGCCAGATGTGCCCTCCGTAACTCCCATCCAGCGAACGCCGTTTCCACCGACCTGGACACCCAGCCCTGCAGGTTTCGTGCCATCGCGCACACCGACGCCTGAAAAAGTTCAGAGTAGACCGGACGAAACAGGCCCCGGCGGGGCGCTTGTGGGCGGCACGCCGTTCCCACCTACGTGGACACCCGGCCCCCCGCCAACGAAGACGCCGCTTTATTCGCCCACACCCACGTGGACGCCGTTCCCCACATTGCCTCCCGCGCCGACACGGACGCTGCAACCGGATTACTGCTACGAATTGCAGGCGGTAAGCGGCAGCATGGAAACGCGTGCCGGAGTGCCCGTGATCGTGCGTTGGAACCCCATTCCGCGCTATTCGTCGTATCTCGTGATTGTGCGGCATCCCGGTGGCGGGGTGATTTACACGGAACCTGCTGAAGGTGGGCAGCACGAACTTTCGGGCGATTTATTCAGGACGGCTGGCGCGTATGGGTGGGAAATATGGCCGCTCGACGACGCGGGGAATCGCGCGTGCTTCCCGATCAGTGGCGAGATCATTGTCCGCTTCTAGCTGAGCGAGCGCAGGACAGGAAAAAAGCGGGGCGGCTTGCGTCAGAGGCTGCCCCGTGTGCTTTAGGGCTTGATGGGGCCACGCGATGGCATGACAAAGCGCTCGAAGGCTTCGGCTGTCCAGGGCAACGCTGGCTTAAAGAAATGCGTAAAGATCGCCTGGGCATACGTGCGAATTTCGTGTTGCGCGTCAGGAGCCATCCGCAGCCGCAAGAAGTGCATTAAGTTATGCGCGTCCACCTTCACGACCCATGTGTAATAGACGGCAAATCCCGGCAGGAACAGCCGCGCCAGTTCACGCGCCACGCCCGCGTCGAGGGCTTCTTCATAAAGCTCAAACGAACGACGGAAGTGATCCTCCAGGGATTGGGTTAGATGGTTAGCCGGTGGGCCGGTCAACTGGCCTTCGCTGGCCTGCTTGTTGTCGGACGACTGGAGCCGCCACGTTCCGGGCACGTAGAAATCGCCCTCGCTGAACGCTGTGTAGCGACCGGATTGGGCGTTGACGTGCCATGTACGGTGGCGCACCCACTGCCACCAGACCACGAGTGGCGCTCGGACGCGGAACTTGAACTCCACCTGTTCGAAAGGCGACGTGTGGCGGTGTTGGAGCAGGTAGAATAGCAGTTTCTTGTCGCGCTCTGATCCTTTGCTTTCGCTCAGAAAGGACACACGCGCCGCGTTTACAATGGCGAGATCGTCCCCCATCATGTCCTGCAATTCGATCCAACCCTTGTCCAGCACGTCAACGCGTTTGCCGATCAGTGCGGCGCGGGGATTTGACGGAACGCTCATGGTACTGCTGCCTTTCTATGCTACAGGGGGCGGCTATCAGGCGAAATAGTGGAGGGCCAGCCGCACGCGTTCTTCGACATCGGCGGGAGCATCGCGTGGAATGGATTGCAAGGCGGCCTGTGCCTCGACGACACTGTAGCCCAACGCGGTCAATGTTGCGAGCACATCCGTATCGACATCGCTGATGGCTGCCAGGCCGGTGGACGGTTCGATGACGAGTTTGTCCTTCAGTTCGAAAACCAGCTTCTGAGCAAGCTTCTTGCCGATGCCGGGGACACGAGTCAGGAATTCCGGTTCTTCGCGGGCGATGGCATTGTGCAGGTGTTCCACCGTTAGCGTGCTGAGGACGGCCAGGGCGATGCGTGGCCCCACACCACTGACCCCGATCAGCGTTTCAAAAAGCAAACGTTCGTCCTGGTCGGGGAACCCGTACAAGGTGAGCGCGTCTTCGCGGACGACCAGATGGGTGAAAAGCGTGAGCGTCTGGCCGCGCCCGTCGAGCATATCCCGCACGGTGGTCGGTGTGTAGATTCGCAGTCCGATGCCACCAACCAGAAGAACGACGTAATTATCGGTTATGGTGGCAACCTGCCCGGTGACGATATCTATCATTTCGGACACTCCCTGGTTTTAGCTGGAAGCCATGCGCTCGAACCGGCTGGCGTTCAGATCCGTAATGGCGACGGCGAGGCCGTCGGCGGCGTCATCAGGGCGTGGAATGTCTTCGAGATGGAGCAACTGGCGAATCATCTCTTGCACCTGCAGTTTGTCCGCGTTGCCATAGCCGGAGACCGCTTGCTTGATCTCGGAAGGTTTGTATTCGCGGATGGGCAGCTCCGCCTGCGACAAGGCCAGGAGGATCACGCCACGACCTTGCGCGACCGTAATCGCCGTGGTGACATTCTTTCCAAAATATAGCGTTTCGACGGCGGCAGCATCGGGTTGGTACTGCTGCACGAGCGCCGTGATCTCCTCAAAAAGCTGGCGCAGCCGGTCTGGCATGGGAGTACGGGCGGGTGTCTTGATAACTCCGTAGGCGATGGCTTCAAGGTCACCATTCGAATGTTCGCGCACCAGTCCGTAACCAGTTGTGGCCGTACCGGGGTCGATACCGAGAACCAGCATGGGGCATTCGCTCCAAAATAAACATCAGGCCGCGAACCACGAACCGGGGCGCGGCTTGACTGGTGTTCGACAAGGTGGGGTGCGCCAGCGCACCCTGGATGTTTACGCGGCGGTCAACGCTGCGGCGATTTCGTCAGTAATGCTCAGGTTCGAGGCCACGTTTTGCACGTCGTCAAGGTCTTCGAGCTTTTCAATGAGGCTCATGACCTGGAGCGCCTGGTCGGTTGGCAATTCGATTTCATTCTGTGGCATCCAGATCAACTCACGTTCCTCGATCTTGTAGCCCGCTTCTTCCAGTGCCGAGGCCACGCGGGCCAGGTCTTCGCGGGGGGTGTAGACGGAGAAGATGTCGTCTTCTTCTTGCACGTCATCTGCCCCAGCATCGGCAGCGATGAGGAATACCTCTTCGAAATCTGCATCTTCAGCCGCCACCGCGACATACCCTTTTTGATCGAACTGCCAGGTCACCGCCCCGGAGGTCGCCAGGTTGCCGTTGTTACGGTTCAGGACGTACTTAACATCCGCCAGGGTGCGGTTGCGGTTGTCGGTGACGACGTTGATCACGAGGGCAACGCCGTGGGGGCCATAGCCCTCATAGATGATCTCTTCCATTGCCACCGATTCGTCGCCAATGCCTGCGCCACGATTGATCGCACGCTCGATATTGTCCTTGGGCATGTTGGCACCGCGGGCTTTGTCGATGGCCAGGCGGAGAGGGGGATTCGTCTCCGGATCGGGGCCACCCTGACGTGCAGCCATTGTGATTTCACGCGCGATCTTGGTAAATAACTTGCCCCGCTTGGCGTCCTCAGCGCCTTTCTTGCGCTTGATGGTTGACCACTTACTATGACCAGACATCCTTCAGCCTTTCCAATATCAATGATGAATCCTGTTGGCGCAGATTGGCTGCGACCACTGAACGTTCAAACCCATGCAACCCGCTTGCTTTTGGTTCGATTATACCTGAGGGGTCGAAGCGCAAGCAAGGGGTGGAATGTGATATAGAAACCTGCTTGGCGAGCGATCACCAGCCTGGTTTCGACGCGCCGGTAACAGCTATCTCTTACCAATGCGAGCGACGCCTGTCAGGGGGAACAGCTAGGGGGATGGTATCGCTTTCTCGGTCGCACGTTCGATGCGCAATTGAAGCTCCAGTTCGGCCCGGGTCTCCTCAAGCAGCGCCAGCACGTCAGCATCGATTTTCGCCGCCAGCGCTTTGATCTGCTCGCGGAGTGTTTGTTGGTCCAGGTTGCCGGTTGCGTATTGTTCGAACGCAAAAAGCATTTGCCGGAGGTGCGCCAGGATGGTCGTATGCGCCTGCCGGGCACATTCTGGTACCGCCTGGGTGGCAATCGTGTCGCGCAGGTCGGTCAAACGAGCAATCACCGGCCCCATAGCGCCGGGTTCCTTGTTGAGCGCTGCCTCGCTCTCGTCCTTGAACGTTCCCAGCAGCCAGCCGGCCACTTCGTACCAGGATTCAAGCGCGTCAGCTTCGCAGCCCGGCAGCAAGGTTGAGATTGGTTCGGGGGGGACGGTGATCACGATGCTGGGAGGCAGATTGACCGGCTCATCGTCGCCACACGCGGCAAGCAGAATCGCGCCTGCTAGCACAGCAGCCAGCAGCACATGGCTGCTCGCAACCCATCGGCTCACGGTGATTCCTCCCAACAATACCCCGATCGTGTTTTGTTTGTAGCTTAGGACTGAACCGCATTACGCGCAAGCGCTGCGCACCAATCAGACGCGGTCTTCCCGGCACGTGACGTGGGCAAAGCCGCGCCGCGTGGCTCTCGTGTTGCGCGATTACTGTAAAGTGGCCGGGTCGACCCATTGTCGCCCTACGCACGAGTTGTAGTTTGCACCAAGAATGATCTTGAAGTCAACGGTGCGGTTTGGGTCAGGCTCAACATGGATGTTTTCTGGCCGGATGTTGAGCAACTCGACCAGTTCATTCAGGCTGCTGCCCTTGCTGGCTCCCGTGTAGTCGTAGATGACCGTGTCGGGGTGGGCGGTATTGTCGGCAAAACCCATCGCCTGCGGGGCGAATCCCTCCCACACCAGGCGGTCGGCGGCGACGAGGTCCCAGTTTTCATTGGGCGTGCCGTTGTAGATTTCGATTCGCGCGTTTTCCAGCCGCAGGCGGTTTTGGGTGGGTGGCTGGAGAAAATTGAAGATCAGTCGATTCATACCGCCGTCCGGGTGCGGAAGTTGCACGTTGGTCACGCCGTCCGGAGACCACGCAACCGTCTCGATGTTCTTGCGGAAGAAATGGTTTTCAATGTCGTTAGGCTCGATGCTCAGTGCCAGCGGGATCAGCGGGATGATCTCGGTCAGGGGCATATTGGTTTGGACGATCGAGGTGAGCCGGCTGTATAGCTCTGGAATCTGCAGAATCTGGCCGGTTTCTTTGGTCTTGGTCCAAATGGCACGCAAGAGTTGCTGCTGGCGACGCCCGCGATCAAAGTCGATTGTATTCCTGCGGCTGCGTGCGTACCACAAGGCCATATCTGCATCCATGTCATAGACGCCAACCGCCAGCGTGTACAACTCGTAGTCATCCTCGGTTTCGTTACCCGCGATACCATCGGTACAGGCTGGCCCGGTGCAGCGGTAGTCGGCAATAGGGCAATCAACGGCGATGGATACGCCACCAACACTGTCAATAATCGCTTCGAAGCCTGCGAAGTCTACCATGGCGTAATAGTGAGTTTCGATCCCAAAGTTATGCAGAATGGTCTGGCGCATCATGCCCCAGCCGCCGTCCGTCCAGCCGATGGCTTCACCATAGCCCCACGCCAGGTTGAGGCGTCCCATGCCCCAGTTGGGAATAAATACGTACAGGTCACGCGGCAGGGAGATCATCGACACGGTGTTGGTGTCGCGGTTGATCGACACGACGATCATGGTATCGGTGTGGAACGGCTCACCCGGCTGCAACGTGCCATCGTGACCGAGCAGCAGCACGTTGAGAATTTCGTACGGGTTGTCGTTTTCGTCGCGGGCGCGGAAGCGCGGCATCGCAGTTGGGATCGCCGTCGATTGCGGCCGGTCGGCGCTGAATTCTGGCGGGTAGTACAGCGTTGGTGTTGGCAGAAAAGCTGGTTCGGTCGGTGTGGCTGTTGGTGTGGCTGTAGGGAGTGGTGTTTCAGTTGGCGTGAGCGACGGAACCGGAGACGCCGTGTTGGTCGGGGGCAGGGTGGGGCGCGGCGTATTGGTTGGGAGCGCTGTTGCGCGCGGGGTGTTGGTTGGGGGCGCGGTGGGGTTTTGCGCTGCAGATGCACCCCTCGCCGCCGATAGAAGGGTGAGCGCGACCAAACTCACTACCAGTACCACAGGGATCGACCAGATCGCGGCGCGGCGTAGTTGATGGAGCATAGATTCCTCTCCGGATTCGTTGTACATATGGGATGCGAGCGTGCTATGACGCTCTCGTAGCTGGACGCAAGTGTATCGCGCGTCTGTGAGTTGGCAAGTGAGCGTTGTTCAGGCGTTGGCAAAAAGCCGGATATGGAAGCAGTGCTAGAACAGAGTTTGTTGGATGGGAAAGCCCTCGTGGGCAAGGAGCCATTCCTTGCGCCATAACCCCCCAGCGTATCCGATCAGGCTGCCATCGCTGCCAACGACACGGTGGCAGGGCACGATGATGGCAACCGGGTTGCGCCCGTTGGCCACCCCTACCGCGCGGACTGTTTTTGGGTCACCCAGTGCGGCGGCAATCTCCGCGTATGTGCGGGTCGATCCGAATGGAATCTCGATCAACTCGCGCCATACGCGCCGTTGGAAGTCTGTCCCCTGCAATTCCAACGGAAGGTCAAACTCGGTGCGCGTGCCGTTGAAATACGCGTCCAATTGGGCGATGCAATCCACGAGCAGTGGGGGCGGATCGGGGCAACACGCGGTCAAGTCGTCCCGGAAGCGCACGGCACGAATGCCCGCCGCACTCCCGGCGATTTCCAGAATGCCAATAGGGGACTCGTAGAAGCCGGTGACGAGCGTAGCCATTGCCTAGCCTCCGAAACGAACCCGAACGGTGCATTGCGGCAGGTAGTTGCCTGTTACATCCACAACGGTCAGGCGCAGCCAATAGTCGCCCGGCGCAAACGCGGACGCATTCACCGTGCCGAGTTGCCCGTTGTAAACCGGCGTCTTGTATACCTGCAGCGTGGCGAAGTCGGCATCATTGGTGCCACTGCCGGATACCTGGAGCCGGTAGAATTGGAAGTTTGGATGCGTCGCTGTGCCGTACACGGCAAACGCGCCCCGGAGAAGCGTCCCCGGCAACGGCTGGTGAATGGTGGCCGCCGGGTTGTCACAGTCGAAGCGCGTGTAGTCGCTCGCCGTGACAAATGGCGGGAATCCGGCAAGAGGCGGCTGGGGCGTCACATTGCTCCCTGGGGGGGCAAACAAGAATTGACCGGCGGTGATGTTGTTTGGGTCTTCGATGCAGTTCGCCGCGGCCAGTTCCTCGACGGTCAGCCCGAACCGGCGCGATAGCCTGAACATGGTATCACCGCGCTGGATGATGTAGGCAATCCAGTTCTCCGGAATGGTACACCCGTTCACAGCGGGCGTGCTGGTCTGCTCGCCGCCAAACGGGGTGATGCTTGGCGTCAACGACGGGTAAGGGGTAAACGTCAGCGTTGCCGATGGCGTGTACGTTGGCGTGGCGGTCGGCGTCTGTGACGGAGTGAACGTAGCGGTGTATGTTGGCGACGGCGTCGACGTGGGTGTGCGCGTGGGTGTCCTGGTTGGAGTCGGCGACGGCG
>CAZSXY010000062.1:0-22075 GCA_964611395.1 uncultured Anaerolineaceae bacterium
GATGGAGATGTCGACCGGTTGCTGGCCTGGGCCGCCACCCGTGTAAGCCGGAGCACGCTCATGTTGGGATTGAGCGCGGCGACCGTCGAAGACACCGGCGACGGCCTGCTGGCCCCGACCACGCTGGAACAGGCGCTAGGCTACCTGGGCGAACTGGTTGTCGATCCGGCGGGCGACATCATGCCCGGCCAGACCGTGGCCGTGCAGCTCGTTCATCCCGCCGGAGTGACCGCCGAATTCCTGACCGACGAGACCACGCAAACACCGGGCATTCGCTACCGTGGCGCCGGTGGAGCCATCCTGCGCACGATGTGGATCACCGACGCGCGGGCGCTGGCCTTCCGCATGGCACGCGCTGCGGGGCACGATCTGGGCGGCGTATTCGTGCGCAACCTGATGGTTCCCGGCGTAGCGCCCAACCTGGCCGACGCGCTATTATCCTATCGCCTGGAAACGCCAGACGCGGCCCCGACCAGCGATCTGGCGCTGGAATGGGTGGTGCGATCGGGTGAAGCCGTCGTCGCTCAGGTTCCCGGCCAGCTCAACCAACCATTCACCTTCGACACCTGGGAACGACCCGGCCCGCTGACCATCGAAGCGCGGGTCGCGGGGCGTGTCGTCGGATCGCAGACGATCACCGTTGTGCAGCCGGAACCGACGAACACCCCGACGGCTGTACCGCCGTCCCCCACGCCGCCAGAACCCACCGGCCCGGCCATTGAAATCGTGCCGCTGCCCGGCCCCGGCACGCAGGCAACACCAACTGTCGCGGAATCCGCCTCCCCCACGCCCTCAGCGACGGCAACGCCCACCATGCTGCCACCCCCCACGGAAACCGCGCCAGACACGCCCGAACCGCCCCCAACGAAAAGCCCGCCAGACGTGAGCGCCATCCCTACGGTTGACCCGGCGCTGCTGGCAACCGCCAACATCGGCAGCGAATTCGAGGCCGGGGCGCACCTGGCTACGCTCAACCGCTCGCTGCTGCAGGCCGGGCGGGCGCACCTGGACTGGATCGCGCTCGATGTGACCTACCGCATCGGCTCAACGCCGGGCGCACAGCAAATGAACATCGAGCAGGTGCACGGCAACGCCATGAAGGTGTTGTTGCGCGTCTCCGGCGCTCCGGACGAGTTCGCCCAGGTCAATCGCGCCGAATACGTGGCGTTCTTCGCTACGTTTACCGGGGGGCTGGCGGCGTATGGCGCAGACGCCATCGAAATCTGGCCGGACGCGAACATGTTCATGCCTGTTGAGGATTACGCGCAAATCCTGGGCCTGTCCTACCACGCGATCAAGACCGCGAATCCGAACGTCATGGTCATCTCCGGCGCGCCTTCGGCCAGCGAGACGCCCGATGAACAAACCCTGGACGATGCGGCATTCTACGCTCAACTGGCCGACCTGGGCACGGCGCGGTTTATGGATTGCATCGGCGCACAATACACGCTGGGATCCGTCCCCCCTGCCAGCGCGAGCGGTGACCCGCGCGGAGATAACCCGATCTATTACCTGCCAACGGTGACCGACCGGGCACGCAACCCGTTTGCCGGGGCGCTCCCCCTGTGTTTCACCCGCTTTGGCTATCTGTCGCCGGAAGGCTACGGGCCATTGCCCCCCGACTATGCCTGGGCGCAGAACACGACCGCCGCCCAACAAGCGCAATGGCTGACCGACGCGGCCCGCCTGAGCACCGAAGGCACGCAAGTCCGGTTGTTGATCGTGTGGAGCCTGGACGCGGACGCTTTCGAAGCAGCCGATCCGCTGGCCGGTTACGCGATCATCCGGCCTGATGGGTCGTGCCCGGCGTGTGAGGCCCTGGCCCCCTTGCTGGAAGAACCCGGCGAGTAACGGCCGCCCAGCGTAGGACGATCGTTGTCTAAACCGGTTCCATATGCGTTACAATCGGGGACAGGACTTCATGTACGGAGGAATACCGTTATGCAGACACCCGCTGTGATGACACGCCAGCGCCAGATACGCATTTTTGTGATCGCGTGGTTGGGCATCACGCTGATTATGGGGGCGCTGACGTTCGTCGGGATTTACTACGCGACCGGATTGATCGGCGACGCCGAAGACACTGTTGCCACCGCGGCCATTGTCCCCAACGCCGCCATCGAAGCCAACGCCGAACCGCTGGCCGCGCCGGTCGCCGAACCCGCGCAGTCTGACGGCGAAGCTCCTTCGCGGGCCGCTGCCCCGGCTGCTGCAGACCTCCCTGGCGATGAATCCGCGCAGGAAGCCCCAGCCGGGGAACCTGCGGAACCGGTCGACGAGCCAGTTCCGGCCATCGTTCCGGACACGAGCAGCCAACCGGCGGCTCAGGAAGCCACACCCGTTCCATCGCCCACGCCGCGCCCAATCGAAGACACGGGGTACCAGATCGGCATTCAGGTGCAGGCCAACCCCGATCCCGAAGTGTACCAACTGTGGATGGGTGAAGTCCGCGACAAACTGCGGCTGGGCTGGATCAAGCAACAGGTTCGCTGGGAAGACATCGAGCCACAGCCGGGACAGTACAACTGGGATCAGTTGGATGTGCCGCTGGGGCTGGCCAAAGAATACGGTCTCAAGGTCATGCTCAGCGTCGTGACCGCCCCCGATTGGGCACGCGAGCCGGGCAACCAACGCCTTGATGAAGTCGGCCCGCCCGCCGACCCGCAGACATACGCTAACTTCATCACCACGCTGCTGTACCGCTACCCCGGACAGGTTCACGCCATCGAAGTCTGGAACGAGATGAACATCGACCGCGAGTGGGCGTCGATCTACGGGCTGAACGCCCAGAACTATGTCAACCTGCTGCGCACCGCCTACAACGCGATCAAGATGGTCGATCCGGGCATCATCGTGATCAGCGGCGCGCTTTCACCCACCGGTTGGAATGACGGGGTGGCCGCCTATGATGACTTTGTCTATATGGATATGTTGATCCAGGCGGGGATGCTCGAAACCACCGACTGCGTCGGCGCGCACCACAACGGCTATAACATCGGCCCCAACGTGCCCTGGAACCAGGTTCCCAACGACCCGGCGGCGAGCTTCCGGGGGCCGTTCGACAACCCGCACCATTCCTGGTCGTTTTACAGCACGCTCAACGGCTACGCCCAGCGCATCCAACAGGCGGGCAGCGATAAGAAGCTGTGCATCACCGAGTTCGGCTGGCCGACGACCGAAGACCTCAACGGCTACCCGCGCGGATTTGAGTTCGCCAACGACAACACGCTGGCCGAACAGGCCCAGTTCCTGGACGAAGCGATCAGCGCGATGGAAAGCTGGGGGTTTGTGTGGCTGGCCTTCATCTGGAACCTGAACTACGGCCCGCAAGCGGGCTGGGAGGCCACCAACGACAACGTGCCCTATTCGCTGCTGCGCCCGGAATGGCAGCAAGCCCCGGCCTATCCCGAAATTGCCAAGTATAATTTCATCGAGCGTTAGCCTTGTCAGGCAGACGCACACTAACCGGGGGTTGATCCCCCGGCCAAAATCGTGTTCAATGGGCGGGCGGTTTGCCCGCCTTCTTCTTGCCGGGTGGAATCACCGCCAGCACAACACAACACGACACAATAAGGAGCATGCAATCACCCGTGACCGATCAACAGCCTGCCTTCGAACCCTCCACCATCCGGCGCGACCGGCGCGTCGCGCTGCTGCTGATCCTCACCGGATTCATCATTGCCCTCGCTGCGGCGGTTGGTCTGATGGCTTGCAGCGGCGATTCCACGCCGCCGCCCCCGACCGCTACCCCGCCGATTCCGACCGATCTCGCGCCGGAAGCCGTCATCGACCGGGCGTTTCCGTCGCTGACGTATGGCGTGCATGCCTTCCTGTGGTGGAACGAGACCATGCGCACGCTCGACCTGGACAACATCCGCCTGATGAAGTTCACCCACGTCAAGCAGCGCTTTTCGTGGAGCAACGTAGAACCCATCCGGGGTGAGTGGCACTGGGACAAGGCCGACGGCGTGGTGGCGGAAGTGGACTATCGCGGGCTGGAACTGGTCGCGCGGCTGGACGGCCCGCCAGATTGGGCGCTCAAAACACCGGAGAACGCCGCAGACCCGCCCATCGATCTGGATGCCTGGGCGAACTTCTGCGGGACGCTGGCGAGCCGCTACAAGGGACGGATCGCCGCGTACCAGGTGTGGAACGAACCCAACCTGCGCCGCGAGTGGGGGGACTACCCGCCCAATGCCAAAGGCTATGTCACCCTGCTCCAAACATGCGCCGGGGCGATTCGCGCCGCCGACCCCGACGCGATCATCATCTCCGCCGGACTCGCGCCGACCGGCACAGGGCTGCCCGAAGCGATCCCCGACGTGGACTACCTGCGCCAGATGTATGCGGCGGGCGCATCGCCCTACTTCGACGTGCTGGGGCTGAATGCGCCGGGGTACAAGTCCCCGCCCACGATGTCGCCGGACGAGGCCGAAGCCGAATTCGGCCACCGGTGGATGGTTTTCCGCCATGTCGAGGATATGCGGGCGATCATGGTGGCGGAAGGCGACGCGGCCAAGCAGGTCGCCATCCTGGAAATGGGCTGGACGACCGATCCCCGCCCCGATTCGCCCTACAACTGGCACGCCGTCAGCGAAGAAATGCAGGCCGACTACCTCGTGGGCGCGTACCGGTACGCAGCAGAACACTGGCGGCCCTGGATGGGACTGATGGTCACCATTTATATTGCCGACATCGACTGGACGCCGGAAGACGAGCAATACTGGTGGGCGATTAATGAAGCTGGATATGGCTCCGGCTGGAAGGGTCGTCCGGCTTACTACGAACTTTCGTGGATGGAACGCACCATCGACGACACGTTCATCCCCGCCCGTGACCCCAACGACCCGGATGCCGTGTTCGTAGACCCGCTTCCGCCACGCGAGGAAAACGGGGGCCGCGAATAGCCTGCCCCCCATTCGAGCGCGACACCCAGCTTCCCCTTTCTCCGGCCTGCCCAGACCGGCACCCGGTCGTATTTCGGGCCTTCTGTTGCCGCGCCAACATGCAACACCCGCCATCTTGTCTATGATAGTTCCGTGCGAATTCTACAAGTCGATCAACCAGCGAATGGAGCACCATCATGCGAATAGTAGGACGAGTCCTCGTTGTGGCCATCCTGGTCGCTATCCAGGCCGCCGTCATCATGCAGCTACGATCCGCCACCACCTACGCCCAGGAAACGCAAGCGTTCTCATGGACTACCGAACGGGTGGGCGCAGGCATCAAACCGGCGCTCGCCATCGATGCCGCCGATACGGTGCATATAGCGTACCTCACCGAGCAAATGACAGGCGGGGTGTTCTATTCGACGCGGGAAGATGGCACCTGGAACGCCACCACCGTCGCGCACGGCTATTTCTACGGCCCGCTCGACCTAGCCGTGACTGCTTCCGGCCAGCCGTTCATCGCTTACCACGACCACCAGGACCAGCAGTTCAACCCCGCCAAAGGTGACGCCGTGGTCGCTTCTCGCGATGGGGAGAACTGGAATCTGCTGGCGATTGCGCACAGCGGGCACGATGGGTGGGACAATTCGATAGCCGTCGATGCAGATGGCTTCTGGCACACCGCCGCCGTCGATCCGCGCCAGTTCGGCTCGCAGGATGGCGTCGAATACGCGACGAATGCCTACGGCGATGTGATCGTGGAAGCGGTCGGCAGCGGCCCGGCAGCTTACGAGTTCGCCACCAGCATCGCCCTACGTGATGACGGCGTCGTCGGAATCACATACTTCAACGACACGGATGCCGACCTGTACTATGCCGAGCGCAGCGCCGGTCGCGACGGTAGTTGGGTGGTGGAACGCGTCGATGGCGATGGCGACGCAGGCCGCTATGCCGCCCTGGTGTTCGACTCGGCGGGCAACCCGCACATCTCCTATTTTCGCTTCGATGGGGCCACCAACGGGACGGTGCGGTTCGCATCACGAAGCGATGGCACATGGCTTTTCGAAGACATTGGCACCCTGGAGAGCGTGCATACGGGCATGATCGGGGCGCGGAAGATTACGGCGCTGGCCTTTGATGCTGATGACAATGTATTTGCCGCATATACCGATCAATCCCGCCTCGTCTTCGCCCGGCGCACCGATTCCGGCTGGGAGCAGCATATCGTCCTCGAATCGGCACCGGACACGGGCTTGCTGAGCCAACTGGTCGAGCTGGCACTGGATTCCAAGGGCCAGCCGCACCTCGTGACTTATGTCGCCGATGACGCGGGGCTGACCAACGCCGAGGTGCTTTACCTCACGGGTACGGCACAAGACTGAATGTTCAAACCCTGGTGATCATCTGCGGGGCGCATGGCCATGCGCCCCTTTGCGTGCCTCGCCGTACCCCCCTCCATCGCGATGCCCCACCCCCTAAACCCACGCGAGCGGAAGGAGTGAGGATAGGGGTCGAAACAGACGCGCTGAACAGCCGCCGAAGAACACACCATCCCCCAACCGTGTAAAATCTGTATAGGAAACAGGACGCTTACCGCGTCGTTTGCGCGCCATGAGCGTACGTTAAGATAGAGGGATGATACACGCCTCGCATTGGGACTCACCAACCGGAGTGGAGGACAATACACGATGCGCATCATCGTACATACGGGCAAAGGCGGCGTCGGGAAGACCAGCATTTCAGCGGCCACTGCGCTGCGCTGCGCCGAGATGGGCCTGCGCACCATTGTGATCTCAACCGACACCGCGCACTCGTTGGCCGATTCGCTGGAAGTGTCCATCGGGCCGGAGCCGGTGCCGATCGCCGATAACCTGTGGGCGCAAGAAGTCGATGCCCGCTACTCGATGGACAAGTATTGGGGCCGCATCCAGAACTATATGCTCAACGTGCTGAGCGAGCGCACAGTCAACGAAATCGTCGCCGAAGAAGTCACCATCCTGCCTGGCCTGGAAGAAGGTGCGCACCTGCTGTGGATCAACAAGTACCTGGAAGATGGCGAGTTCGACGTGCTGATCGTCGATGCAGCCCCCACCGCCGAAACCCTGCGCCTGCTCAGCCTGCCCGACGCCACGCGGTGGTGGTTCCAGCGGGTGACATCGCTCATGCGCGGGGCCAGCGGGCGATTGCTGCGCCCGGTTGCCAGGCCGTTGATCGGCGCCGACCTGCCAGACATTGAAACGCTGGATAGCATCAACGGGTTGTTCGACACGCTGGACAAGGTGCGTGCCCTGCTCGGCGATCCCGAGACAAGCAGCCTCCGCCTCGTCGTCAACCCGGAACGCATGGTCATCAAGGAAACGCAGCGCACCTACACCTACCTCAACCTGTATGGCTACGCGGTGGACGCCGTGTTGTGCAACCGCGTGATCCCCGACGAAGTGACCGACCCCTACTTTGCCGCGTGGAAACAACACCAGGCGGAAAACATCGCTTTCATCCGCGAAGCCTTCGGGGAACTGCCGCTGTTCAAAGCGCCCATGTTCAGCGATGAGATCGGCGGGTTTGAGGCGCTGCGCCGCCTGGCCGATGCGCTATACGGCGACCAGAATCCGGCGCGAATCATGGCCCGCGAGCAGACGCACCGCATCGAGCCGGACGGCAACGGTGGCTATTACCTGATCGTGCCGCTGCCGTTTGCCGAAAAAAGCGACCTCGACCTCTACCGCTCGGCGGATGAGCTGACGCTCCGCGTTGGCCCCTACCGGCGCAACATCGTGCTGCCGTATGCGTTGTGGAACTTGAAGACAGAAAGCGCCCGCTTCGAGCAGGCGAAGCTGCGTATTCATTTCATCAAGCCGGAGGAGTAACCGGTTGTGGTCACTCTAGACGAAAACCGGGGCGATAGCGCCGCACCTGCCACACCGGACCCACCCCCGGATGGCTCGCCAGCCATTGAAGACGATTCGCACACGACGCTATGGACGCACCGCGACCGTGCCACAGAACTGGCAAGCTACCCGATCCAGTGGAAGCGCTACCGGCGCACGCTGCGCTTTGCCGCCTGGCTCTTCGCACGTATCATCGTCTGGGAACTGGTGCTGCGGCACGTAATCGGGCGCGATCGCGTGGCACGCGGGCGACCGGAGCGGCTGCGGCGCTGGGCACGCGAGTTCCGGCAGATGGCGACCAGCATGGGCGGCGTGATGATCAAGCTCGGCCAGTTCATCTCCAGCCGCGTCGATATCTTGCCGCCAGAAGTGATCCACGAACTCGCCAGCCTGCAAGACGAAGTCCCTACCGTACCGTTCGCGCAGATTCGCCAGACCCTGGTCGCGGAACTCGGCCCGCCGGAGGACCGCTTTGCCTCGTTCGACGCGACGCCGGTCGCCGCCGCCTCGCTGGGACAGGCGCACCGCGCCCGGCTCCCGAATGGGGAGCGCGTCGTCGTCAAGGTGCAACGCCCCGGCATTCACTCGCTCGTGGCGACCGACCTCAAGGCGCTGGCAGTGATCGCGGGCTGGGCGATGCGCATTCCGTTCATTGCCCGCCGGGCCAACGTCCCCGCCCTGCTGGACGAGTTCAGCAGCGTCCTGCTGGAAGAACTGGACTATACGCACGAAGCCGACAACGCCGAGCACTTCGCGCGGATGTTCGCCACCAACAAGGGCATTTACATCCCCCGCGTCTACCGCGTTTACTCGACGCGCCGGGTCGTGACCCTTGAGGACGTCACCGCGATCAAGATCACCGACTACGACCGCATCGAAGCCGCGGGCATTGACCGGCGCGATGTCGCCCGCCGCCTGATCAGCACTTACCTGTGGATGGTGTTCATCCAGCGCTATTACCATGCCGATCCGCACCCCGGCAACCTGTTCGTGTACCCGCTCGATCCCGATTCGCCCACGCACAGCGGCACACACCCGGACGGTCGCCCGCTGGCAGGCCGCCCGTTCTACCTGATCTTCGTTGACTTTGGCATGGCAGGCCGCCTGACGCCGGAGATTGAGGCCGGGCTGCGGGAAACGCTCTACGCGCTCACCGCGCGGGACGCCCGGCGACTGGTCGAGTCGTACCAGCGGCTCGGCGTGTTGCTGCCCGGCGCCGACCTGGATCGCATCGAAGCCGCAGCGCGAACCGTTTTCGACCGCGTGTGGGGCATGAGCATGTCGGAGATCAGCTCAATGCAGTTTCAGGATATGGTCGCGTTAGGGAACGAGTTCCGCGATCTCATCTTTTCCCTACCGTTCCAGGTTCCGCAGGATTTTTTGTACCTGACGCGCTGCGTGGGCATGCTCAGCGGGCTGGCGACCGGCCTCGATCCGGCGTTCGATCCCTGGCGCGAGATCGCCCCATTTGCCCACCAGCTTATGGAGGAAGACGGCGACGCTCCCCCCGGTCCGCTGCCGCTCAAGTTCACGTGGTATGACTGGCTGAATCCGGCGACCTGGCGGGCCGTTCTCAGCGGCGACACTGCCGGCCCGGCGCTCGACGCGGCGGTCGATATGCTGAAGCGGGCGGCACAACTCCCGGCGCTGGCCGACACGGTGTTGCGGCGTGCCGAGCGGGGCGACCTGGCGCTCCGCACCGCGCCCACCCCCGAACTTGAGCACCAGATCGCACGCCTGGAACGCGCCACCCACCACATCGCCAGCGCGATCGTCTTTGCCGGGCTGGCGATCGGCGGCGCGGTGTTAGTGGCAGCAGGCGAGCACACGCTGGGCGCAGCAGGGCTGGGGCTGGCCGGGTTGGCCCTGGTGCGCGTGTTGTTGTCCGGGCGGAATCGACAGATTAGTTGACACGGGGCACGACACCTACTACAATTCGAAGTGTAGTGGAGCAGGTTGTTTGCAGTACCGGCGAGAAAATAGATCCCCCCGGTGTGGCAGAACAGCACACCCGGGGGCATTTTTTTGAACCCGCAACGCAACACCCGCCCACCGTGTCAGTCTTTCAGTGGGCAAAAGGAGTACCATAAAAATGTCAGAACGTCTTACAGGCGTGGTCAAATGGTTCAACTCGCAGAAGGGTTATGGCTTCATCGAGCGTGAGAATGGCCCGGACGTGTTCGTTCACTACAGTGCCATCTCCGGGGCTGGCTTCCGTAACCTGGAAGAGGGCGACCAGGTCGAGTTCTCGATCACCGAAGGTCCCAAAGGGCCGCAGGCCAGCGAAGTCGTGCGCCTCGGTACGAGCTAGACCAGCTTTCCAGACAGATTGGCGCTAACCGGTTCAGCCCAATCACCGGCCGTATTCAAACACAAAGCCCGGCGTCCTGACGATGCCGGGCTTCGTTTTTTCTGTCCGGGTCACTTGAGTTCGGTTTGGCAGCTTGCCGCACAGGATACAATAACCGTGCCCGCCCGCGTATCCTGAACGGCGGTCGAGCAAGTCGCCCTTACTCGACATCGACCTTCACTTTGTCCTTCTTCGGCGCTTCCTTGGGTTTGCGCCGCAGTTTGTTCATCCCCGATTCCAGCGTGTCGATTACGCCATCGAACAACACTTCCCAGCTTGTGCGCGCTTCATTGAGGGCATTCCCCGCGTGCTCCCGAAAGTCCTTCGGAAGCAGCGAAACGAACGCCTTGCCCGTTTCTTCCAGCGCCTGCACCTGGTGATGAACAAATGCGTCAAGCGGCTTGCGTGCCTCTTGTGCCTTCCTCGACGGTGCTTTCTTGACCATGGTCTTCCCTCTCTTCCAACAGTTACGCCATCCGTGATGTGTTTCACTACGCTATACGAACACACCCACCACCCGGTTCCGCCGGGCAGCCTAATAGCCGCGCGTGCGATCAACGAGATTGAGCAGGTCTTTACGAGCGATGTAACGCCTGAGATTCTCCGCGAATACCTGCACCGCTTTTTCGCCATAATCGGCCATAATGCCGGCGATGTGCGGGCTGATAATCAGGTTCGGAACCTTCCACAACGGGCTATCGTCCGGCAACGGTTCAGCCTCAAATACATCGCATGCAGCCCCGGCAATCTGCCCCTCTTCCAGGGCCTTGAGCAAGGCGGCCTCATCCACCACCCCGCCCCGGCTCATGTTGATCAGGTAGGCAGTGGGTTTCATGGCTTCAAACACGGCCTCGCTCACCATGCCCCGCGTCGATTCGGTCAGCGGCACCGCCAGCACGACGAAATCACACACGCGCACCATCGACACCAGCGCTTCAGGCGGGTACAGCCGGTGGAAATACAGGCCGTCGGGATCACCACTTCCGGGCAGGGTATAGCTCTCATGCTCGGCGGGCTGGCGCACATCGCGCTTCACCGCGAGCACCTCCATGCCGAACACCTGGGCGATTCGCGCAATCTCGCGCCCAACGCTGCCGTAGCCAACGATACCCACCGTGCTGCCCCGCAGCGGTAGCGGGAGAAACTCGTGCTTGTCCCCAGAGGGCCAGTTCCGCGCGGCCTTGTGTTCCTGCATCGCCAGCAAACGGTGGCCGAACGCCAGCATCATCGCAAACGCATATTCGGCCATGTTCGTGGCGTGAATGCCGCTGGATGTGGTGAGCAACACGTCTTCGGTCTGCAAGATCGGTTGATCGAGCAGCCGGTCAACACCAGCCCAATGGGTGTGAATCCAGCGCAACTGCGCGGCCTGCTCCGGTTCGGGTAACACATCCGTCGTATACAGCACCTGGACCGAGGCCCACACCTCATCGGGCACGTCGCGTGCCTGAGTCACGGGGTAGACGAGCAGTTCCACCCGGTCAGAGACATCACGCAGGATATCGAGTTGGTCATCAGGCAGTTCGACCGTCAGCAATACACGAATCACGTCAGATGAATCGGGCATCATGTCTCCCTGTCATCACGCGTCACGACGCAATCAGCGCCGGAACATCCAATCCCTTGCTGCCACCACCCTGAGTATACCTCATTGCGCAAAGCGCGAGAATTGAATTTCGCCAGACGCCGCCCACTGCCCCGCCTGCACCGGCCAGCGCCCATTGTCCAATTCCCCCCACAACAGGTAAAATGACGGTGACGCACGCGCCCTTCCGGCGTCCCGCCACCGGCGCGTATCCCGATGCCCGACACCCACAAGGTGAGTCATCATGTCGCATATCTTGCTGCAGTATGCGCCCGAAGACCAGGAATTTGCCCATCACCTCGCGGTGCAACTCGAACAACGCGGGCTGGCGATCTGGCCGGTGCCCGACCCGGCGCAACAGCCGGATGCCACTGCGCCTTCGCCGGGTGCAGGCATCGAGGATGCCTCGCACATCGTGGTGATTCTGTCGCCGGAGTCCACCGGGCAAGGCCATCCCCCGCACTGGATGCCGCCGCAAGACCTGGGCACGAAGGTCATCATCGCGGTTTGCAATGAATGCACCGTCCCAGAGACATTGAGCGCCTATCCGTGCGTTGATTTCCAGGAAAAGTTCCTGTTGGGTTTCGAAGAACTCGTTCGCCTGCTAGAAAAAACACGTGCGCCTACCCATCCGCTGACGGTTGAACACCCATCACCGGTCGCCAAGCCGGACTTACTTCCCATCCGGATACCTGCCGAACGCTGCTGGCGCGAAGACCGGCTGCGCATCAATTATCACCTGCCGATCATCCTCACCACCGAGGAATTGCAGACACAACTGCCCGTGTTTTTGAGCCACACCAACTTTGAGCTAACCAGGTCCACCAGCAAGCTGGTGCGGGGGCAGCGGCAGCGCAAGTTCCCGTTGTTCGACCCGCGCCGCGCAGAACACTCGATCACCGTCCGGCGCAAACGCGGGGGGCTGCGGGTCTATTACCGCATGACCCGCCTGCAGATCATCCACTGGTTCCCGGCGCACTACCGCGTGCTGGACCGGGAAGCCGCCGCGCTCTACCGCTACCTGGTCACCGGCACCGTCGACGACCGCCTGCTCGCCCCCGTTGAGCGTCAGGCGAGCCTGGCGCGGCTTGTGTCGTGGGGCGCGATCGTCATCTTCTGGCTGGTAATCATCCTGCTGGTGTACCTGATCGCACGCTGACACCCCCGCGCTCACCCCACAATGACTCCCAACCACGCCATCCCGCCGACCACGATCACAACAACAACCCCATAGCCGAGGAGATGGCGCATGACCGCCCCTTCGTTTGCGCCCACCGTGCTGCACCCGACCGTCACCTTGGCGGGCGACATCACGCTGATCACGGCTGCCGCCGCCGTCTGCGCACCGAGAATGGTCGTAACCGGTAAGCCAAGCAGCGTAGCCGCATCGCGCTGCAAACCGGCAAACACGGCGTTGCTGTTGACGTTGCTGCCGGTCACGAACGCGCCCAATGCCCCGATCACCGGCGCGACGAAGGCATACAGGTCACCGGGCACAACATCGCTCAACCCCCCCGCGAGAATCGCGACCATTCCCGCGCGTTCCATCGTGGCCGCAATCGCCACCATCATGAATACCCCCCAGGCCGATTTGAACGCCCGTCGCCCGGATCGCGTCACGATGGTGCGGGCAGCGTCCGGCGCATACAACCCCGCCCGACGGTAGAGGCCATAGGCGATCAGGCAGCTATAGAGGATGATCAAACCCGGATGCCCTGGAACGCCAAAACCGGCATCCTGCAACGCCGCCACCGACCACCCCCGCCCGGTGGTCGTCGCGGGGATGTCGAGCGCGACGGCCCATTGACCCAAGAACGCCTTAACCGGTGCGATGCCGCGCAGCACCAGCGCCAGCGCCACCAGCGCCACGTAGCCCGCCAGCGCCAAGCTTACCGATGGAACCGGCAAACCGTCGTCCCGCAGCCCTGCATGAGCCGGGCCGGTAGCGGCTTGCTTCGCCGTCCCGGCCCGCCAGCGCACCCACAGGATCGACACAGCCAACCCGGTCAGGCCGCCACCAATCGCCCCAATCGTCCACAGCCCGCGCGTCGCCAGCACGCCCTGGGCCAGCGCCATCGCCGTCCCGGTCACCAGCACATAGGGGGTGACGCGCCGCACCTCACGCCAGCCACCGAGCGCATGCGCTCCCATGAACCCGCTCAGATAGCTGAGCACGCCGAGCATCAGCGCCGCTGGCGGGGCAAGATCGGCACCCGATAAGCCGGTGACGTTCATCAGCATCACGAAGGACGCCGCCAGCGACCCGAACGTCACCGCCCAGCCATGCCCAATAGCCGGAACGACCACGGCGCGCACCTGGGGCACGCCCAGCCCGATCAGCAACGGCGCAGTGATCGCAACCGGCACGCCAAAACCACCGACGCCCTGCAGGAACGAAGCGAACACCCACCCCAGCAACAACGCCTGAATCGTCGTGTCACGCGTAAGACCGGCGAGCGCATCCGCGATGACGGCCAGCGCCCCGGCCTGCTCAACCGTCATGTACAGCAGCAGTGCCGCCCAGACGATGATCGCGACGTCCGCCGTCAGCAGCAGCGCCTTGACCTGGGCATAGCCCAGCACCGCGCCGCCCGCCTCGAACCGGAGCGTGGCGATCCCCAGGGCCAGCGCCCAGCCTGCCAGCCCGGCACGCCCGGCGTTCCACCCCCGGATCACCATCAGGCCGAGCACAACCAGCATCGGCGCAAGCGAAAGCAACCAGTCGATGGCGTTGTATGTCATGATCGAACCTGCTGTCCTTGTGGTGTTGCACCGAACCGGAGCAATCTAACCACAAAAGACGCCAGCAAGCAAACGCAAACCGCCCGATCGCCACGTGATTCCGTCGCGCCTGCTATCTTAACTCTTTCTAAATGTTATAGGACGTTGTGAAACGAATCTGAGCAAGTCATAACGTAGGGATTCCGTAGGTTAAGCGTAGTCTTGCCAGTTGGAAGAAGTCGTGCCGGGGACGTATGATAAATATAGCGAAGGGCGAAATCTCTTCTTCTCCTCCTTTTCTTTTTTTGAGAGCCGGGGCCGGCGTCCCCGGTTCTTCCTTTTTGTGGAAGCGACACCGAATTAATGGTAAGTCAATGGAAGCCAAACAATTGCGTGACGGTGCACCATGCAACCCGGCTTCCGCCTTTGCATCCAAATACTGGTAAAATACGTTGTGCCCGTCGTTAAAGGGAGTTTCTTATGGCCAGAACCGCACGCCGTCAACGAAAAAAGCGAGACATTGATCCGCGCCTGATCCTCGTCGGGGCCATTGCATTGATCGTGCTGGCCATTGGCGTCATGGTCGTCACCGCCGACAATAACCGGCGCACGACCAACCCCCTCGTAGCCGAGCGCACCGCCACCGACTTCACGCTGCCTGGCCTGGTCGAGGACGTTTCGCTGGCGGACTTCCGGGGGCGGTACGTGCTGGTGAATTTCTGGGCATCGTGGTGCCCGCCCTGCAAAGCCGAAATGCCCGACCTCTATGCGTACCACCGGCAATACCAGGAGCGCGGCTTCACGCTGTTGGCGGTGAACGTGGGCGAAGACAAAGCCACCGTTGAGCAGTTCTTGCAGGCCAACGGCTTTGACTTCCCCGTTGCGCTGGATATGTCGGGCGCGGTCTTCAACCGGTATGGCGGCGATGGCCTGCCCAGTTCCTACCTGATCGGGCCGGATGGCAAAGTAGTGAAGACGTGGCCCGCTGGCCGGATCTCCCGCGAAACGCTCGACCGGGATGTAACGCCACTGCTGAGGGGGTAAGTCAATGGCCCGCGCAACTATTGAGGCTGGCATTTGCGGTTTCACAACCACCGTTGACGCACGCGCCGCGACTGACGATCCGCGCCGCGTCTTCTTGAACATTCAAAGCGGTTGCCAGGCCATCCAGGCCCTGGGAGAAAACCTCACCGAAGTTGACCCGTTCCGCGAGTTCACGTTTCGAAACGGGAACCCGCTCACCCTTGAGCTGGCCGCCGAACACTGCGATCACGCGGCGTGTCCGGTTCCGGCAGGCATCATCAAAACGGTAGAGGTGGCGGCGGGGCTGGCGCTTCCGGCAAACGTCATGATCACGATCACGAATGTGGACGAGGCGTGATCACCTGCTGCGGGACAAGGTCGGGCGTCGCCACCAGATCGTAGACCATCGCCCCGGTCACGCGCACCGGCACGATCGCGCCGGTCGGCAGTTCGCCCTCGACCAGCACATAGCCGTCGATCTCCGGCGCGTCCCGGTACGAGCGGGCCAGGCTGATCATCTGCCCGGTCGGCGTGCCGTCTTCGGCGGTGGCTTCGGCGTGCCCCTCGACCAACACCTCCAGCGTCTTGCCGACCAGCGCCTGGTTGCGGGCCAGACTGATCGGCTGCTGGACGCTCATCAACAGGTCGCGGCGGGCGATCTTCACGTCCTCGTCCACGTGGCCGGACTGTTCGGCAGACGGCGTGCCCGGCTCGTAGCTATAGGTGAAGCACCCCACCCGGTCGAACCGCATCTCCTCGACAAAATCAACCAGCGTGTCGAATTCCTCGTCCGTTTCGCCGGGATAGCCGACGATGAACGTCGTGCGAATGGCGAGATCGGGCATGGCGTCGCGCATCCTGGCAATCGTCTCGCGCACCCAGTCGACGTTCGCCGGGCGGCGCATCCGTAGCAGCGTCTGGCGGTTGGCGTGTTGCAGCGGGATGTCGAGGTACGGCAAAATCTGCTCGTGCGCGGCCATGGTGTCGATCAGGCGCTCGGTCACATAGCCGGGATAGGCATACATCACGCGAATCCAGGGCATGTCCGGCACCGCCGCCACGAGTTGTTCCAGGAGCAGCGCCAGCCCGTCCTGCAGGCCAAGATCGTGCCCGTAATCCGTTGAGTCCTGCGCGATCAGGATCAACTCCTGCACGCCCTGGTCACGCAGCAACCGCGCTTCATGCAGAATGCGGTCGATGGGACGGCTGACGGCTGTCCCTTTGATCGCCGGGATCGCGCAAAACGCGCACGGGCGGCGGCAGCCATCGGCGATCTTGAGGTAGGCGCTCGCCCCCTGCACCGCCACCCGGCTGACTCCGTGCTCATCCGCTCCCACCGTCACCGCTTCGTCCGGCAGGTGATAGAGTGGTTCTGGGTGCTTGCGCGCTCGCAGACGGCGCACCAGGTCGACAATGTCCATCCAGCGCCGCGTGCCGATCACCCCGTCCAGCCCCGGCACCTGCCGTGCCAGATCGTGCCCGTAGCGCTGCGACAGGCAGCCCGCCGCGATCAAATACTGGTCAGGCTGTTTGGCCGCGGCCAGTTCCCGCAACGCGTTAATGGATTCCTCGCGGGCAGCGGCAATGAAGCCGCACGTGTTGACGATCAGCACTTCGGCCCGTTCAGCATCCGCAGTGCCACGCAGCCCGGCACCGTCCAGCAGCGCCGCCATAGACTCGGAATCGACGGTGTTCTTCGAGCAGCCCAGGCTGAGCAGGTAGTAAGCGTTCTTGCGATCGGGCATGGTGTGCGCCTCATTTCGCCGAATTTTCACGATGGGGATCATCATAATACGCGCGCAATCATACCGCAGGGCGGTGGCCGCGTCGAGAGTTGACCGCCCGCCTACGCTAGCTCCATCCGCGCCATTTGCGCCATAATAGACTATGGTTTCGCCGCCCCCACACGCAGGAGAGAGTGATCCATGCAACACGGAACCGGAACCTTCACCAGATTGAACGCGACCGAGATATTCACCCAACACTGGCTGCCCGACGGCCCGCCGCGCGCCATGATTGTGCTGGTGCACGGTTACGCTGAGTACAGCGGGCGCTATGCTCATGTGGCCGCCCACCTGACCGCGCACAGCTTCGCCGTGTACGCGCTGGATCACCGGGGACACGGGCGCTCCGGTGGCCTGCGCGTGATGGTGCGCGACTTCGAGGAATATTGCGCTGACCTGCGCACCTATGTGGACAGCATCCGCACCCAACATCCGGACGCGCCCCTGTTCCTCTACGGGCACAGCATGGGATCGCTGATCAGCCTGTTGTTTGCGTTCCGCTGGCAAGATGAACTCGCCGGGCTGATCACGAGCGGTACGGCATTACACCTGGGTGGCACAAACGCCTTGTTGCTTCCATTCGTCCGCATGTTGAGCTGGTGGACTCCCCGCGCCAGCTTGATCCCACCCCTCGATGCGGCAGGAATCAGTCGCGATCCGGAGGTCGTCGCGCGTTACACCAACGACCCGCTGGTCTATCGAGGGTCGATGCGGATCGGCCTGGTGACTGCGCTGTTGCGCGCCAGCCAGACGTGCATCGACCGGTTGCCGGAGCTACGCCTGCCCTACCTGGCGCTGCACGGCGGAGCCGATCCGCTCACCCTGCCGTCAAGCGCGCGGGTTATCCAGGAACGCTCCGGCTCGCCGGACACGACGGTCAAGATATACGACGGACTGTATCATGAACTCCACAACGAGCCGGAGCACGATCGCGTGCTGGCCGACGTCACGGCCTGGCTGGAAGCGCACCTGAATTCGGAGAAATGACCCCTCCTGACCCTTTGACCACCGTAGACAGTTTCAAAAATCGTTAGTTGATCACAGTCGCCGTTGACATCCCTGCCCCGGCGTGATAGACTGGGGCTATTCGGTAGGAGTAGTGGGAATGACCAGCGGCACAAGACCTGCAATCAAAGCAAATGCCGTCTATTCCCGGCAAGAGACCGCCGAAATACTCGGCGTAAGTCTCAGCACCTTGAAGAAGCTGATCGACGCTGGCTATTTGCGCGTCAGCCGTCCGGCTGGCGTCCGGCGCGTCTTCATTCAAGGGGCCAGCATCCTGGAGATGCTCAACGAGACATCAGTGGAAAGGCAAGCGTAATGCAACCCGGTTCGTCTTGGACCACCAGCGAACTGAATAGCGCAGATGAGACCCCCGGCGACGAACATAGTTTCAGCCGCATCCTGGGTCTCCCACAACCGATAGCTGAGAACTTTAGCGGTAAAGCACCTGTGCATAACGCTGTCGTCGTTTCGCTCTCTTACCAATTTGTCAGCAGTATGACAAGGTCTCACGTGTTGCGTGGGGCGGAGGGTAGTCTATAGGGTTACCTTTCCGCAACGTCGGCCAAGACCCTTCGCCGGGGCGTGGGACCACCTGAAACAGGTTCTGCGCCCCGGTTTTGCGTTCATCTTCGGGGAACGCACATAGAAGGGAACCGCCAACCGGATTCGTGTCCGGTTTGTCCCGATGTTAGCTGCCTGAAAACCGCTGGGAGGTGGCTTGATGGTCGCTCAACAACATTATGACCCTGCCGGGCCGTGGAAGACCACGGAAAACCCTGCATTTGTCGCCCCAGGCAGCTTTAGGCGGTCGGGGGATGGCGAATGCCATTCAACCGAACCGAAATGACACGAGATAAACGGACAATTTGCCCCGCCAGGGTTGGACATAGACAGGCGCTGCGACAGGGTTAACGAGGGCGTATTGGAAACGTCGCCCGCCTGAGGGAACACGCGAGGGGCACGCACATTCACAAACAGATTGACGACGACCAGGCAAAATGGTAGATGCTGGCTTGCCGGTTTGAGTGGCCTGTGTGCGGAAGTAACGTGCGGAGACGACGCATTGTGGGTGTTGGCTCCTTCCCACACAGGCCCACCCTGCTTCCCGGTCGTCGAATGGCAGGCAGCAGTCATCACGCGCCTGCATCATCGCTATCGTCCGGAGGCGCACAGCGCCATTAACCAAGGAGGCACAATCATGGGGAGTTGCTGCTAAATCCGGTTTTCGAATATATCGAGTTCGCTTTAGTGGCGCTTTTAGGCTTCATGCCATTAATCGTAATTCACTGGTCAGACCGGCAACGGCGCAAAGAAAAACCGTCGCAGTCGCAGCGGGGATTCTGGCATATGGTGATCGCCATCAAGGCCGCCGTGATAGTTGCCGTAACCGATTGGGCATCGAATCTTTGGATTTAATACGACACCAACACACGAGTGATCGGAAGTGAACTGGTGGATGGGAATACCATCCTAAACCTGGGATACCCGCCTGGCAAGGCCGTTGGACTGGCGCTACGCGCTGCCCAACACGCGATGGCCGAAGGCACGCCCGAATCAGACGTCATCGCCACGCTGGCCGATGTGCTCGATGCGCCGGATGATTTCGCCGGAGACCCGATTTACGGCCCCGTCGCAGAGGCGCTGCTGGCTGCCGAGCGCCACCGCGAGCGCGCCGCCGGATACAGCTTGAGCACGTCCGCCCCCTACCGCGTGTGGGGCGCGGCAGATATCGAGCCGGGGGCACTGGAACAACTCAAGCGGGCGGTGCGGCTGCCGGTCGCCGTGAAAGGCGCGCTGATGCCGGACGCGCACCAGGGCTATGGCCTGCCCATTGGCGGCGTGCTGGCCACCGCCAATAGCGTGATCCCCTACGCGGTGGGCGTGGACATCGCGTGCCGCATGCGCATGACCGTCTTCAACGCTTCGCCGCGTGTGCTTGATGAAAAACGAGAGCGCTTCCGCGCCATTCTTGAAGAACAAACGTGTTTCAGTGCGGGGGCTGAATGGAGCGCCCCCCGCGACCACGAAGTCATGGACGACCCGGCCTGGGATGAACACCCGGTCGCCCGCCACTACCGCGACGTGGCATGGCGCCAACTGGGCACCAGCGGGTCCGGCAACCACTTCGTGGAATTCGGCGCGTTGCATGTTCATTCGACCATCGAAACACCATTGGGCACCATCCCGCCGGGCACTTACCTGGCCGTGTTGAGCCATAGCGGGAGCCGTCGCTTCGGGTTTGAGATAGCCAATCACTATACCCGCGTGGCGATGAACAAACGCGCGGTGTTACCCAAAGACTTCAAACACCTGGCCTGGCTGGAACTGGATGAAGAAGCCGGAGCCGAATATTGGGACGCCATGACGCTCGCCGGGAAGTATGCCAGCGCCAACCACGCCGTGATCCACCGCCAGATCGTCGACGCGGTGCGCATCCCGGTGCTGGGCGGGATCGAGAATCACCACAACTTCGCCTGGAAAGAAGAAGTCGAAGGGCAAGAAGCCGTTGTGCACCGCAAAGGCGCAACTCCCGCGGGCAAAGACGCGCTCGGCGTGATCCCCGGCAGCATGAGCGCGCCGGGCTTCGTAGTGCGCGGGCTGGGCAACCCCGACTCGCTTTCGAGTGCGGCGCATGGCGCAGGCCGCCGCATGAGTCGCAAGCAGGCGTTCCGAACGTTTGATTGGGAGATGGTGCAGCGCAAGCTCCGCGAGGCAGGCGTCGAGTTGCTCTCCGCCGGCCTGGACGAAGCCCCTGATGCCTACAAGGACATCCGGCAGGTCATGGCCGACCAATCCGACCTGGTGGTCGCCATTGCCGAATTTCATCCTCGGCTGGTGAAAATGGACCCCGGCGGCAAACCGCGCTACGGGGGCGGCAAGCGCCGCAAGAAGAAGGGCAAGCGGCGGCGATAATCCAACGCACCAGGCGGAGTCGCTCATAGCCCCATGATCAGTTGCGCAACGGTGAAGTAAATGAACAGTCCGGTCGCGTCCACAAGCGTACTCATCACCGGCCCGGAAACGACCGTTGGATCAATCCGCAACCTGGTGGCCAGCAGTGGCAGCAGTGAACCTAGCATATTGGCCCACAGCACAATAGCCCAAATAGCCAGCGCGACCGAGTAGGCCAGCGACATCTCCGACCCCCATGTCAGCGTACGCACAAAAGCGAGCGCGGCCAGCCCCAGCCCCAGCAAGAACCCGACGCGCATTTCATGCCAGAAAGTTCGCAGTGCATCCCCCAGGCCAATATCACCCACCGCCAGTGCCCGGATGATCGTGCTGGAGGTCTGGGAACCTGCATTGCCGCCCGTGCCGATCAGTAGGGGCACAAAGAACGTCAGCGCCACCACCTGTTCCAATTCCGACTCAAAGTGACGCAGGACGGTGCCGGTCAGGCTTTCCGTCAAGAACAGCAACAGCAGCCAGCTAATCCGCTTGCGGGTCACGAAGGTGACCGCCGAATCAAGATATGACCGCTCCAACGGCTGCGCACCACCAAAGCGCTGAATGTCCTCGGTCGCTTCCTCCACAATGACATCGGCCACATCATCCAGCGTGACCACGCCCACCAGCTTCATGCTGTCATCGACAACGGGCAACACCAGCACATCTTCACGCAGCATGACGCGGGCGCATTCTTCCTGGTCCACACCCACATGCACGGAAATCACGTCCTCGTCCATGATGTCCGCAATGACCTGATCCGGCTCGGCGATGAGCAAATCGCGCAGCCCGACCTGCCCACACAAGCGCTCGCCGGCGTCGATCACAAACAATATCGAAAAGAGATCGCCCTGGCCCGGCTTCCATTCCCGGATCGCGTTTAG
>CAZSXY010000063.1:0-21960 GCA_964611395.1 uncultured Anaerolineaceae bacterium
ATTTTTGAAGACCTGCACCCTCCAATTTTACGTCGCTCAACACAAGTTGCCAACCATTGACATATCGGCTACGCTGTGTATAATTTGCCATGATTGCCCTGGTGGCGGAATTGGTATACGCGGCAGGTTGAGGGCCTGTGCCCGAAAGGGCGTGGAGGTTCGAGTCCTCTCCAGGGCACCACTTAAGTTGCATTATAAATAATGCGTATGAAGCAGCGGGTCTATGAAGTCCCCGCTGCTTGTTGGTGTAACTGTGCCTGACGCTAATTAGCGGGCTGAGAGCGCAATTGAATACGTGCCGCTGGTATCGCCTAGCGCCCCACCCTGCCGTGTGACGACAACCCGGTGGTTTTGTCCCTCCTCTGAGGCCCTAACCTCAAACGAGAGATTATCACCTGTCCCCTCGTTCACCAAATTCCCAAAGCCGTCATATAAAGACACGTTTACCAGGAGCGAACCGCCAATCGTTTCAACCGTGACGACGGCATCCTCTTGACTCACAAGTTCCCACTCATCAACGAGGTGAGCATCATCTATCTGCCCCACGTTGGAAACGCCTAAATGGAGCGTACCCCCAAACGTTACAACACTTGCAGGTTGAAGACCGATACGGTAATGCCCACGCCTTCGCGCCATGCTAGATGAGACAACAACCCTGTACTGTTGGGAGGCATCCAGCGTTGCGATGGTATCCTCGCTTCTGGTCACTTCCCCGCAATGTGCAACGACTTTGCCCGTGGACGAAAGGACGATGCATCGAAAAGCCATACCGTTTGATGTTGATTCAAGGGTGACAATGTATTCGCCTGAGTGGGCAGATAGGGTATACCACTCATGAACGGTTCCGGGTTCCAGCCAGGCTTCGGCACTCGTCTCCAAAGTCCCCATTTGCACCGCTCCCGCACTAGGAGCCTCCACAATAATGTCGTATGGGGTTTCCTGGCTCTGGTTCCCTGCCCCATTGGTCACCACAACACTGTAGATTCCAGTGGCTGGAAGTACGAGCTTGGGAATGGTAACAACTTCCTCCCAATCTGCTGCCGAATCCAGAGAGATAACTTCTCCATCCGGATTAAGCAAATACAGTTCGGGCGTCAGCAGTTCACTCGTTGACTGTGCGGAAACTTGCACGGCGCGTCCAGCTTCCCCATAGAATACCCATGCTTGCTGTTGCCTTTCTGGCGTCAGCAAGCCTGTTCGCTTTTCTCCGAATGCAATCCCCTGTGCCGCAGCGATGCTGGAGCGCACAGGATCGTGGTCGAGCAAAACAACTAACTGATATTCTACGGCTTGTTCCTCGCCCACATCCCCCTTAACTCGAATCTCATAAAGTCCAGTGTCCGGGAGTCTGAGATTGGCCAGCTCAATCATTTTCGAACCGTCAAGGCCTACGGCTGAAGATAGCGACTTGTTGGTTGGCCCAACGACTTCAATCGACCAGGGGGCTTGGTTATCAACCGAGAACGATCGAATAGTTATCACGTCGCCCGCCATGCCGTAAAACCGCCATACGTCTTCTGGGTCGGTCGAAATCAGCCCGCCGGTCACAGGCGCGCCAAATGCGCCAATCGGTCCGCCGTTCGACCCGGAGAGTTCCGGAGGGGCCTTTCGCATCGTCAGGGTGTAGCGCCCAGTAGTTCTGCCTATTGCCCCCACCCAGGGTTGGACAAGCAATGTATATTGCCCTGTTTCGGGAAGCCGAATCGGGCCAATAGTTGTTTCAGCGGATGCGGGAGACTCGGTAGCACTTGTGATGTAGCCTGATGGCCCGTACAACGTTACGTCAGCGTCCAATCCAGAGCCTACAGTGCCAACGACAAATGAATATACCTCTCCTATGTTTGCGTCGAAAATCCAACGCGTGTAATCATCAGGCTCTTGGATGCCTTCGACAAACGGGCCGCCCGGCGCAAGATGGCGACGAAGACCATCAGCAGGGGCCGACGGCATTCTGCGCACAGCGGAAAAAGCGTATGACGCCATATCGTCCGTCGTAAGGCGCGCAATGTACCGCCCCGTCTGTGGCACGATGAATGCCGGAATTCGCACTTCACGCTCCATTCTTACGATTTCAGGGGTTAAACTATGACCGTTTTCAGTCTCAATCGAAATATCCGGAAGATGTCCGGGCAATTCGGCGACGGCAGAAAACGCGATTACGTCCCCTGCCACCGCGTAAAAGGCGTAAGTCTGGTCTTCACCACCCGCGATATAGCCAAAAACAGGAACGCCAAACACTATATCAGTCGCATAGGCCGCTCCCGCAGATATCTGGTGCCGACGCAACATGAGCTTGTAACGCCCAGCAGTTGATCCGGCAAATCCTCCCCGGCGGGTAAGCACCAATCTGTAGATGCCGGTATCGTCAAGCGTCATTGGCCCAATAATCGCTTGAGGCCCCCTCTGTTGCATCACCAGCGCGCTTTCGGCGATGGGATTACCCGAAGGTGATAAAAGGATCATCAGTGGTTCCAGGTCACCGGCCAGCGTGGCCGCGCGTAGCGCCACAGTCTGTCCGGCTGCCCCTTCAAACTCCCAATATTCGACAACCTGGAAATTGTCGATTGTCCCATAAACATCCTTTGCGGTGGTCAGCAGCTCTATGTTGCGTTCAGGGGTCGGAACGTTTTGCAAAAGTATCCTGTACTCCGTCCCTACAGTTTCCCCACTCCCGATCACTTCAAGGGAATAAATTCCGGTGAGAGGCATCACCACAGGTTTGGTTACAAATGTGTTCGACAACTTCACGATTGTCTCAGTAAACACAGCCGTGTTGTCCGGCGCACGCAAGATCAGAGTGTCTGGAAGCGATCCTTTCAAGCTGGTCAATGCCAGCCCAATGGTATCACCTTCTTCAGCCGTGAAGAACCAGGTGTGTACGGTCTCGTCCGGTAAGAACTGCCCATAACCGGTTTTTCCGGAAAAAAGCCCGGCCTCTTCTGGTAAATGCTGAGCTTTGTCGAATTTCAAGAGGCGCAGGTCTAACACGTAGGGATTGAACGGTTGCGTAGCATCCAAAGGCCGTTTGATTTCCAGGGTATATATTCCGGCTGCGGGCAGCACATACTCGTTAATTTGTGTAACATTTCGTACGCGTGCGCCGTCGGCGAGCAAATTACCGGTTGCATCGTGCAATGCCAGCAACAGCGGGGCATCATCCAATGAGAACTCAACCCGGGTGCTGATCGTATCACCGGCAGCCCCCACAAAAGACCATTGATCGACTGGGACACGAGAATCAACAGTGCCGGTTACTTTGTCTCCATAAGCCAGGTTAATTTCAGGCACCGCGAACACAGCCTCATACTTTTTCCGCAGCCGCAAGACATAATTTCCCCGCGTTTCCTTCTCGAAATAATCGTAGCGGCGCACGATCACACTAAAAGCACCACTATCTGGCAACGTGTATATTATCCGGGCCGTTTGTGGATCAGCTTGTTCCAGATCATCATCCCCATGTGCCAGGAGCCGTCCGGCAGCGTCTCTTAATTCGATGGTTGGGTCGAGAGCACTGCTGCTCGCCGTGGCCTCAACACTAACCACACTTCCTTTTTCCCCGGTGAAAACCCAAACTTGCTCAGAAATATCTGAATCGATGGCACCTTGAACCGGCCGGCTGAAATCTATTGTTCCGGCAGTTACCTGTTCCGATGGAACCTGCTGCAACTCTATTACATATTGACCTGAGGCTTTTGCAGCTCCATCAGCAGCCGAAACCTGGATGACGTATTCCCCTGGCCCGGGAAGCGCATAGTTTTCGATGCTAACCCCATCTCTCACCCCCACACTGGCTCGCGCCAACGGCTGGCCCGCAGCATTCATCACTGTGAGTGCCGGTATAAGTTGCGAGCGGCTATCTGGAACGACGCTTACACTGATATGTGAAGGACTGTCTACCGGAATTCGCCAGGTGTTGGTTGGGGCCGCGGGTCCGATTTCGCCAGTTGAGGGTTGCGCGGGGCGTAGCGCCTTTGCCAGCAAGAGTTCTTCGGTAACCGTCGCGAGTGACAGCTCATAGCTCCCGCGATTTAAGAAGGGTTCCCTCACAACGAGCGCGTATACACCATCTGCCGCGATCTCGTAAGAAAACTCAACGGCTTCCCCATCGGCGGTCTGCGCAGTCGCCAGAACGGTCACCACTCTATTGGTGCTGGCGAGGTGCCAGTCCGTCGATGCCAGATCAACGGACGGCAAAATATCGCCGTGTAACAGGGCCAGCCTGATGTTGAGAACCTGGCCCGCGTGGGCTTCCAGCAACCAGGTGTCTACCGGGTCGTTGGCAGACAAGCCGCCGCGCACAACTTCGCCGCCTTCAAGCATTTCACCCATCGAATGGGCGAATGTGTGTTCCAATCGCGCTGTTACGCTATAAGCCGTCTGTCCCGCAAAACTGGAGTCTGGAATTCCTACGACAACAATGTAGTGCCCGCTGATCGGCAAGGTGACGTGCCTCATGACCGCTTCCTTGCCGTTTTCAGACACTTCTGTCGCCAGCACCTCACCACTATTCGTTCGCAACTGGATGCTGATGGGCGCCTGATCGCCGTACACGTTACGCACTGAGATGGTCACCACATCGTCTTTAGTGCCAGCAAAAGCCCAGGTATCAAGAAGGTCGCCCACAGCCAGCACCCCGCCGCGCGTCACGCCATAGTTCAGAGCCCTTGTTGTATCAACAACTCCGGCAGTGTTACGCGCCAACGCAAGTGTAAATGATCCTGCAGTTTGTTGTCCTCCCTCGACAATGACCTGATACACGCCGGTTCTGGGTATCATCTGGTCAGAGAGCACCAATTCGCTCAACCCTACGTGTAACCTGGCCTCTGAGAAAACATGCCCCCCGGTGTCCGCCAGCATCAAAGAGAGCGGCACGGGCCAGCCAGAAGCGCCCGGTGACAATCGTACCGATATCGCTTCACCAGCCTGTGCATAAAACAACCGGCGCTCCCTGGGATTGGTTGCTGATAATTGCCCGGTCGAACGTGCGTTGATAATTGGGCTTGCCTCCCCCGCGGCAGATTCCGTACTCTCTACCAGGTTCAAATGTATGGAGAACATCCCCGCGCCTTTATTCCGCGACACGGCCAGCATATACAAGCCATCAGACGGCAGAGAGTACTCTATAGACGGGACGGGCAAGCCAGCAGACGCGGTGACCAAGACCTCCCCATCAATGTTTTGCAGAGCCAGGGTGGTTTCAAGTTCGGGGTCAAAAGGAATAACATTCGCAAATATTCTGTCCCCGGCGTGGCCTTCAAATATAAACAAGCGTCGTTCCTCGTCCCTGAGTAGAACAGCGGCCAGGGTGTCACCATACGCTAGTAGTTTCCCCTCGATAACGTGTGGAACCGACAGGTCAACACCAGACAGCGAATCGATCCACAACGTGTAACGCCCCCCACCCCTCTTTGAGACGAGGATCGTATAATTCGCCGCAGCCTCAAATTGGTGAACAAGATAGCCCGTTTCACCGCTTGTTGCACGATGCTCAGCTATCACATTTCCCTGCCGATCAAGTACGTATAGGTCCGGGCTGACTTGCCCGTCGAATGCAGTAACCCAAATGCCCACTATCTGCCCTTTACTGGCGGGCAGTGTCCAGCGTTGATAATCACTTCCCGCGACGATTTCGCCGCGAAGTAGAGTTTCAATCGTCGCAAGCCCCGCGTTGGGGATGCTCGAAAGATCCAGGCTCTCTGGTGCACTGACACTCGCTCCAATGTCGACCTGCCGAACTGCTAGTGCTCCTGTAGTCGTTTGTTGGGGTAACACAAAGCTTGTGGTGACCATCTCAGGTGGCACTAAACGTTTTGAAGCAAAATGCGCTTCCAGATAGTAAACGAGACGGGGAACCCGTTCGTTCGCAGCAACAAGGATATGGTACTGCCCACCTTCGTCGAGGCGCACAGTGCCAAGATCAATTGAAGCCATGCTATTGCCCATTCGGGTTGAAGCCACCAGAAGCCCATCAGGTCCCACAATATGGATATCGGGCGAGATGTTTTCGGGAATGGTTTTGATGTCCAGTCCCAATGCCGCATCTGCAGGAGCTTGAAGTTGCCAGATATCATAGTTGGCCGCGGAGGTTAGGATGCCTTTTGCAATCTCTCCGGTGTGCAGTTCACCTCCTTCTGTCAACCGCGCGCTGAGCGTGTATTGGCGTCCAGATTGCCCGGACAAGTCGCTTACGACGACTGTATAACGCCCTTCATGTGGGAAGGTGACAAAAAGATCGGTAGTGTTTGAGAACGAGCGCGTGGTTGCCACACCAAGCGTTTCGTCACCGGGCGACTGGACAAGAATAGTCAGGGGGGGCTGGGTATCGCCGTCGGTACTTGATAGTTGGAAATGCCAGGTCGATGGGCGAGGGATATCCACATACCACGTGTGTGATGGTGGGCCTTCAAGAACCCCGGTGACAGTTTCGGCGGGCAATGGCCCACGGAGAACCGAAGCCTGGCGTTGTGCGAACGGACGGCGTATGATTCCTTCGCGCTCTATAGTTAACTGAAACCCTTCTGCGAGCGCTGGCACTAATAACTGGTAGGCTCCGCTTTCCTGCAGAACGAGAGTTTGAGTGACCGGCCCACGAATCTGCCGAACAATTAAGGGTGAGCCGCTGGGACTTAAGACCTTGAACTCGCTTGCGCTAACAGGAGAAAATGGCGCAAGATCAATCCTGACGAGGTCACCCTGCTGTCCCACAAAATACCATGTTCGAGACGAAGGATCATCGGTGTAAATGCGGCGGCTTTGCCCGTACTGAATGGCATTGGGCCGTTGTTGAACCTGCGGCAATTGGTACATGGAGAGTTGAAAGTCTAGCGGAGCAGCATCCAGTTGCCCTGGTGATGCGACTTCTAGCCAGAGTTCTTCCTGATCAGGGAGCCAGAGGCCCTGATCGATCATAGCGAAACCGGAGAAACTCTGTAACTGCGCTCCCTCAGGAGTTACAAGGCTTATCGTTGCCATCCGGGAGGGATTGGTCAGTTCAAGCCTGACGGCCAAAGTCCCCGTAGCTTCGATCCGAAAATATGCTACTGGTGCGTTGGCGGTTAGGCGTCCAGGCCGCGCTTGCCCTGGAGCAATCGATCGAGGAGTCGATGTTACACTGTCTGAGCCGCTTTTTCGGAGCGATACAAGTAGCTCGTATTTTCCCTGGGTCGTGCCGGTCTCTCCGAAATTACGCCCGGCTCTCCGGGCAACGATGGTATACGTGCCGGTGGATGGCAGTTGTACGCCATACAACGCGGCGTCTTGCCCGCTCCCCCCTACATCCGCCCCCACCAGCACCTCCCCGCCGGGCGTTATGAGACCCACGTATGAGTCAAGATCACCACTCTGCGCGGTCATGAGGACGTCAACGACATCGTTCCGCAGCCCGCTGAAAGTCCAGAATTGGCGGAAGGTTTCATCGTTGATTTCCCCGATTCTGCTTCGCCCATATATGAGCGTATTCTCTGAATCAAGGTTGAGATCACCGGGCTGATCCAGTGTAAGACTGAGGCTGTAGGAACCTGTCGTGCCATTTCCTCCTGTAATCGTTAATGTATGGGAACCACTCGCCCGCAGACTCGTGGTAACAGTCGTCCCTTGCTCATCCTCCGCTGGCGGCTGTTCCACCTGAACGAGCAGGGCGTCGTCTGGGCCAAACAACGAAAGACCGGGTTGCAAATCACCCTCAATTCCAAGAATAGAAATGGTGATGATATCGCCTGCGCCCCCATCAAAAAACCACGTTTCCGGGACATTCGGGGCACTGATGGTGCTGTCCGCTGTTTCGCCATAGCTAATTCGATTGCCTTGAGCCTCGGCGGGATGCAAAACGAAGCGCAGGCTCACCACACCGGCCAATGCCAGCCAGGCGATCACGAAGACACGAAAAACGCGCGGAGTGAGCATCACGATTCTTCCATTCCTTGTGCCAGACGAATACCTGTTTCATAGGGCTAGGTGTTCACCCATGCCCCATTATAGATCACCCGGATTGTTTGTGTGCTTTGCACAGGGTCTTGGTCCAGCTATAATGCGGTTGTGGGTACCACCTGATTCCCTGGGAATGGAGGCGTGGCGATGCAGAACGAGGTACGGGAGCAACTTGAATTGGCATACCGTCTGATAAAACGCGATCAGACGGGCGATGCCCAAGAACTACTGCGCCCGATCTTGGAGGATGATGCAGAAAATGTGCATGCATGGTGGTTGTTGGCATATGCGTCCAGTGACGCCGATGAAATCCGATATGCGCTCAACCGCGTGCTTGCATTGCAACCCGATTATTCCAATGCCGGTAAGGCCAGAGAATTGCTCGAAGCTCTCGATGTCAGATTCCCCCAGCCTGAAGACCTGGACGATCTATCGTTTGACGAGACTCTAGATGAGGACGTGACTGTTGAGGCCGACGAGTTTATGCCTGGTGGTCAGGTGTATGAGGGCGAGGCTCACGTTACCCAGGAAGAGCTTCGAGAGTCCGCTGAAACAGAAGTTCTTCCAACAACCGAAATGTTCGAGGAACTAGAAGATGAGTCAACGGACGTGGCGGCACTATCAGCAGCAGCAGACTTGTTTGACGACTTGGATTCCGGTCTTTTGTCGGCAGACGAGAGTTCAGAGACCTTGACGCCAGAGGAGCTTTTTCTTCCTGACGATGACCAGGAGGAGCTAGAAGCGCTCTTAAATCTGGAATCAGGCTTCCTAGAGGACAGCACTCCGGCTGCACAAACGCAACGGTCGCGGCGTAGAAGACGCGCGGCCCGCCTGTCGGCGTTGATCGTTCTAGCCCTGGTTGTTGCGGCGAGCGGCGTAGCTCTTTGGGCATTGCTATTGAGGGATGACGCAGAGGGGAATGCTGATCCAGGCCCACTCGTAAGTGTGGCCATTGAAGCTCCCAATTTACAGCAGGTGTTGCGCGGTTTGGAATCAGAATTAACCGAGCAGAATGTGGGGGCTAAGCAACAGGCCGTCATCGCACAAAGTGCCCATGGCACCACACTTTTTGCGGAGTTCTGCATCAAAGCGCCACCGCAAATGACCGGCCTTGTTCCCAAAAGCACACTGCTCGTCACCGAACAAGTTTCCGAGGTGGCCGAATATATTGATGCCGTGGGCGTGTCGGTCTATGAGTGCGGAAGGGAAAAGTACGACACCTTGTATCGAGCGACTACCCCGGTTGCCAACGCGTTGCGATATACAACCGGCGAGTTTGGGAATGGGGAGATAGCATTCGCGCGATATCAAGCTTTGTGGTCACAGAAATAACCGGAAGTTTTACCGTGCATCAGAATCCCGCTCGCAAGGCAGCCAAACAGTGAAACGGCTGCCTTTCCCTATTTCGCTTTCGACTCGGATTTCGCCCCCATGTCCCTTGACAATGCCATATGTGACCGAAAGCCCCAACCCCGTCCCGTCTCCTTTAGTGGAATAAAACGGTTCAAAAATATGCTCAAGCGTATCTTTATCCATGCCTGTTCCAGTATCTGTGACGGCAAATACTACCCCATTGTTGTCGGGGAAAATCTCTACGGCTAGCTTCCCCCCACCCTCCATCGCTTCCGCGGCATTGAGGATCAGGTTGAGCAGAACTTGTTTGAGTTGCGCGGGCGACCCCAACACAGGACGTACAGGATGCAGTCGTGTTTCGATCTGAATATTGGCCCGTTCCATCTGGCGTCGGGTTAACACTAAAATTTCCCTGACCAGGGCAGCCAGTTCAACCGGGTGCTTCTCGCTCGTGGACGGACGCGCGAAATCGAGGAGACGCGAAACGATCCCCTTGATTCGCTGAACTTCTTGCTCAGCTATTCGGAGACCTCGTGGATCGATAGGGTGATCGCGCTCGAGGTCCTCTATCGTATCTTCCAGACAGTTCAGGATTGGCTGCAAGGGATTGTTAACTTCATGCGCAATGCCTGCAGCAAGCCGCCCCAGCGCAGCCAGTTTTTCAGTCTGGATCAACTGGGCCTGAGCTGCCCGCAGTTCCTTCGTTCGTTCTGCGACCATGTGCGCAAGGTTTTGGGCGTATTCTTGTAACGCTGCATGGAGTTGAGCATTACGGATCGCCAGGGCCGCTTGCTCACCTATCAAACGCATCATGCGCAGGTCACTCTCGCTGAAATGGGCGGGTTCTCTGTGAGCCGCTATGAGGATTCCTGTTAATTTCCCGTGGTGATGTAGCGGCGATGCGATCGCAGATTGCAGCCCTAACGATGCCATATAAGCAAACTGGCGCTGGGGTTCGTGTATGAGCACGGGAGCGCCTGTCTTGAAGACATGGGATACAACGGTGTCGTCCTGATGTAACAAGGCGTGGACTTCCTGGGGATTTCGTTCCCCGCGAGACGTATCAACGTATGAAACCGGGACCCCGGTTTCGTCAAAGAGCAAGAGTTCTGCATAATCTGCGGTGAATTCTTCAACAGCGATCCTTATGATACGCTCCATGAGTTCGAGCGGCGATAATTGCAAATTGAACTCGGCCCCGATGCGCACCAGTGCTTCCAGCTCGGCATTACGTCTCTGCAACCGGTCTTCCAACTGGCGTGCCCGCATCTTGCTGATGGCCCGCGCCAGCAACTCATGATAATCGTATGGCTTTCGGATATAGTCATCGGCCCCCAGTTGAAAGCCATGAGCTACGTCAGACGCATCGCGTGCAGCGGCAGTGACGAAAATGACCGGGATACGGGCAGTTTCAGGATCTTCGCGTAAGCGTGCGGTGACCTCAAAGCCGTTCAGCCGGGGCATTTGCACGTCGAGTAGAATAAGATCGGGTTTCAGCAAACGCGCTTTTTCTAAAGTCGTGATGCCGTCTTCTGCACTTTCGACAGCAAAACCTTCGCGTTCCAGAATACGTCGCAGCAACACGACGGCATTTTGCTCGTCATCAGCTACCAACACCAACGGTTTATCGGCGTGCATTACCTGTTTTCTCCCCACATCTTGGCCCTTGTGTACATGATAGTGTCACTTTGGGTTTCAGGGAAATTTTCACACAACCGGGGCTTGGGGTACTGTGCCGCCCGTAAGCGCCAGGGCGGATGGCAAGAAGCCGTCAAGCGCGCTGCGGCCCCCAAGAACGAGCAACCGTCGTCCGTTCTCGCGCACGCGATTTTATCGTCCGTCGCCAAACACGATCTCGCCATTTTCGATGGCTGCCAGAGCGTTTCGCGCTGCAGCCTGGGCCGCGGACTGCTTGCTAGCTCCTGTGCCCACGCCACAGGTGGTCGAACCCACCAATACCTCGACCGTAAACTGCTTTGCATGATCCGGCCCCTCGCTGGAAACTGTGCGGTACGCCGGGGTTTCGCCTAGTGTCGCTTGGCTCCATTCCTGGAAAAGGCTTTTGGGGTCTTTGTCAGTCGCTCGTTCGAAAATCTCATCCAGTGCCGGGCTAAACAGTGGTTCGACAAACCGGCGCACAACGGTCATGCCTTGATCGAGATACAAAGCACCGATCAACGCCTCGAAAGCGCCGCATAAATTCTTCTGACGCTCCCGCCCACCGGACTCGTCCTCGCCGCGGCCCAATAACAGCGCCTCGCCCAGTCCATACTGGCGGGCAAACTCGGCCAGGGTCTCGGTGCGCACGAGTTCGGCACGGAGGCGCGTCAGTCGCCCCTCGTCCATTTCGGGGAAGCGATCATAAAGCCAGGCCCCCGCCACGAAATCCAGAACGGCATCCCCAAGAAATTCCAAACGTTCGTTGTCTTCCAACACATGTTCGGGGTGCTCGTTAATATAAGAGCGGTGGGTTAGAGACCGCTGCAACAATGACAAATCATTAAATGCAAGACCCAGCCGGTCTTGAATCTTGGTCAGTTGTGACATACGTCTGCCTGTTTCCTATCAAGAACAAAAGTCCTGCAATCAGCGCGCCCGCGAAACGGCGGGCGCGACAATATCAGTGAAGCGGTTATTCCCCCTGGGCGCATCCTGAAACGCGCTCCCGGCTATCAGACGAAAGCGACACGTATCACCAATCGCCCCAAACGTAACTCGTCATTATCACGCAAGATACGCGGTTCGTAGGGCATCAAGCGCTGACCATTGAGGTAAGTGCTGTTAGCACTGCCAAGGTCCGTAACAACGATCGTATCATGATCACGTGTAAGGGTCAGATGGTTTCGCGACACCCCCTGCTCCAACGCTCCAAATGGCGTCAGGTCTACATCGGGCACAGGAATACCTGGCTCATCGTGCGTGCGTCCAAGAACTACTTCGTCGTCTACATCGAGCACTATGGTTTCATCCGAATCGCGAAAGTTTAGCTGTACCCGGCCCTGCTGATCAAAATAGGCGGTTCCCCACCGGCGACGAGGCTCTATCGACTCGTAAAAGTCATCATCGAGTTTATTGGTCGCGTGCCCGGTTACCGCCAATGCGCTGGGGAGGATATGCCCGCAGAAGTAACAGTACGCATCGGTATCTGGATTCTGACGGCTACAATGAGGACATTCCTGCATGATACACATCCCTTACGATTGTTGCGGTCTCTTCCTGGCTACTTGAGTTTTATGATACGGCTTCGGTCGTGAAATTTCAATTGAGAATCTACCAGCAGGGAGCAAATGATGACGCAAATGGTGTAAAAAGGTTAGTATTTAGTTTCACCGGGTTGTTATTTGGTTTGCCTCTGTTCATTTCACGATTCGTTGGTGCTGCCGTCAAGAATCTGGTCAATCAATCTCTCAATATCCTCACGCACGCCATCATGTGAGGAATGCTGGAGCCAGGCAAGGAACTCAATATTACCCGCTGGGCCTTTTAGCGGAGATTGTATCAACCCGCGAACGGTGTAGCCCTCTGCTTGTGCGAACGCCAGCACTTTGGACAGCACGGCTCGGTGAACCTGCGGATCGCGCACCACACCCCCCTTACCCACCTGCCTTCTACCCGCCTCGAATTGAGGCTTGATCAATGGAATTACATCCGCGGGGTCGTCCAGCCAACCGGCTACGACTGGCAGGAGATGTTGCAGCGAAATGAAGGAGGCATCCACGACGACGACGCTCACTGGTTCGTCGAGCACTTCAACATAACGTGCATTGGTGCGTTCCATAACAACCACCCGGTCATCAGAGCGCAACCGGTAATCAAGTTGGCCGTACCCTACATCAATGGCATAAACACGTGCTGCCCCACTTTGGAGTAAGCAATCCGTGAATCCGCCTGTACTCGCCCCAACATCGGCGCACACGCGCCCCCGAACATCAATTGAAAAGGCCGCAAGGGCCGCCGCCAGCTTTTCCCCGCCCCGGCTGACAAAACGTGGCGCCTCGCGCACATTTAGTTTAACGTCGCGCGCGACTCGCATCCCGGGTTTGTCGCGTACCTGACCATCTACGCGCACTTCCCCGGCCATGATCATCCGGCGCGCGACTTCGCGGCTAGGGGCCATGCCCCTTTCAGCCAGCAAGATATCCAATCGTACCTTTTCGGCCATCAACGCCTCGCAAGTCCGTACAATCCAAGTTTATCGTATCGTCACTGCACACAACAGCACGGTTTCACTGCACTATCGAGCGCCGCCTAACCCTGGTATAATGCGCCAGCGTGATCGATTGTCAGGCGGAGGATACGCCGTGCAAGCCGTAAAAATGTCCCTGCTTCCAATCTGGAACACGTTACCTACCCCGGTCCGGGGACTGATTCGTACCATGCGACCCCTTCAATGGGCAAAAAACGGATTTGTGTTCGCTGGTATTCTCTTCGACCAGCAACTTACCAGAATAGAACCGTTTGCCCGCGTCCTTGTTGCCTTTGTGCTGTTATCTATGGTAGCCAGTACGATCTATCTCGTGAACGACCTGGTTGACATTGACCGCGACCGACTCCATCCTCGCAAGCGCCATCGTGCCTTACCCTCGGGCCAGCTCCCGGTTCGGTGGGCCAAAATCGCGGCAGTCATCTTGCCGGCTCTTGCTTTAGTCCTCAGTATACTTCTGGCTTGGAAGCTTACCGTTGTCTTGATAGCCTACCTCGGACTGCATCTGAGCTACTCTTTTTGGCTGAAAAACATCGTCATCCTCGATGTATTCGCCATCGCCGGCGGATTTATCCTGCGCGTGGTTGCCGGTATTGTCGTGATTGATGTGTCGAGCTTTTCCCCCTGGCTTTATGTGTGTGCGGGTTTACTGGCTTTATTCCTGGCGATTGGGAAGCGCCGCCAGGAGATGCTCCTGCTAGACACTAATGCCGAAGATATCCGCACCACGTACAAAGATTACAATATGCCGTTGCTTGATGACATGTTGCGCATGGTCACCACCGGCAGCGTTCTGACATACATGCTGTACACCATTGAGGCGCAAACCATTCGCACGAATGGGTATCGCATGATGCTAACAATTCCATTTGTCGTGTATGGCGTTTTCCGTTACCTGTATCTGATCCACGTCCGTGGTGAGGGGAGTGCCCCTGACGAACTCCTGTTCAAGGATGCCCCATTGCTAACCACAGTAGTTTTGTGGGTCTGCTCAGTGGGTATCATGCTATACGTTGCTTAGGATAGCGCTATGCAGGCCGCATCTGCCACGGCCCCAGGGAAGATCATCTTATTTGGTGAACATGCCGTTGTGTACGGCCAGCCTGCGATTGCGGTTCCCCTGACGACCATGCAGGTTACAGTTGTTGCAGAACCGGTATCGGATGGTGAAGGCCTGGTTATTACTGCGCCGGACGTCAACCGGACGGTGCGCCTGTCGATGTTTGATACCAATGACCCATTGTATAATGCGCTTGGTCTTCCCGTCCGGTTGGTATTAGAGCGCTTTGGCATACCTGAACCCCCGCTTCGCCTGACCGTGCGCTCGACGATCCCTATTGCCAGCGGGCTGGGCAGTGGTGCGGCATTAGCAACCGCACTGATTCGCGCGATCGGGCTTGCTCTTGAATGCCCGCTGGCTAATGACGACATAAACACGCTGGTTTTCGAAGTTGAGAAACGCCATCATGGGACGCCGAGCGGCATTGACAACACCGTCATTGTGTACGAGCAACCGGTGTATTATGTGCGGGGCCAACCTCTTGAAACGCTGAACGTGTCCCGACCGTTCACGGTCCTGGTAGCAGACAGTGGTCAGGAAAGCCCAACCCATGTGGCCGTCGGTGATGTCCGCCGACTGTATGCCTCGGATCGGGCAACGATCGGCGCAATCTTTGCGCGTATTGGGAACATCGCCACGGTTGCCCGTACAGCCATTGAAACAGGGGCTATTGAATCACTCGGCCCGTTGATGAACGAGAACCATACCCTTCTTTCCAGGTTGACTGTCTCATCGACCGCTCTTGACCGGCTGTGCAGCGCTGCGCGGGACGCCGGAGCATACGGAGCCAAGTTATCAGGTGGCGGTCGCGGCGGGAACATCATCGCGCTAGTCGATGAGACATCCGCAACTCGTGTCGCGGATGCGTTACACCGCGTGGGGGCTTTGCGAGTTGTCCGCACCGTGATCGGTTAGCTGGCACTGGCGGGAACCAGCCATGTTACCTGTAGCGTTACTCACAGCCGCAATCGTCTTTGTTGTCATGATTTGCACGCTCCTGCGTGCGCTTGATTATATTCGCCACCATCCAGAAGTAATGACTAATGCCACCCCCTTATCGTATCACCAATGCCAGATGACTTTGCGTCGTATAATCCGGCGCTACCACGAGATTATGGAGAAGACAAACCGGGAGCGAGCTTTGTTTGCCTGGAAATCGCTGTCTGGTCACGTTTACACCGTCTCAGAACAGAGCATCGAACGCCATCATGCTTCGCTCACGGGCAGCGCCACCGATGTGCTTCGATGGGAGGACATTGGCGGGGTGGGCATTCGTATGCAACCCGATTTCGCGTTTGCTGACCACAACCGTGATGGAGCGCCCGAAAGCCAGCTCACGACTGGTTACACGTTTTCTCTCTTGATTGTGCCCTTCAGTGGTAGCACAATGAACATACACATCCCTATCGACAATTACGACGATGCCATTGATTTTGTCGCTCACACCCTTGCTCTAGCCGAACGCATGCAGAAGCGAATCAACGTTTTTGGTTTCTACAAGCCACCGGCCCCGCGCCGCCAACGAGTTTCCCGCATCTGAGCCACCCCCAAAGATTAGACTTGCATTAAATCTATCCGAAGAACACGCCAGGAACGCGGCTTGGTCTTGCTCTCGCCTGGGCTGGCAGCTATAATCTCAATAGCTACAGTCATCTATACCTATGAGCATGTGATCATTGGTGAGCGATCCGGGGGCGTCCTTGCTCGACGCCCCGTTTACTTGGGTCATCAGGCAAGCAAGGGAAAGTCATGGACAACTTTTTGCTGGGGCTGGCATCGTTCGTTCTAGTTCTGGTCCCGCTGGTTATCATCCACGAGTTTGGGCACTTTATCGCGGCCAAACTCGCGGGGATCACAGTGCTTGAATTTGGAATTGGGTTCCCCCCCAGAGCGAAAGTTCTCTTCACTAAGGGCGACACCATTTACACGCTTAATTGGCTGCCCATCGGTGGATTCGTGCGCCCCTATGGTGAAGATTTCGTGCGGCCCAAGACCGAAGACGAGCTTTCCAACGACCGGCGGGAAATTGAAGAACGCGGCATCAAAAACCCCAAAAGCGTCTTCGAAGCCTCCCCCTGGCAACGCATGTTTTTCATGGCAGCAGGTCCCGGAATCAATTTTATTGCTGCGCTGTCACTTTTCATTTTGGTGGCGCTCGTTGGACAGCCTTACGCCCGCGCGGATGTTACGGTGTACGATATCCAGCCCGGTTCGGCAGCCGAAACGGCCGGGCTGCTACCGGGCGACGTGATTGTCGAATTCAACGGAGAGACCCTGGAATCCGCCGTTGAATTCAACACCCTGGTCGAAGAAACCGCCAACCAACCGGTAACGCTTCTTGTTGAGCGCAACGGCGAATACTTCGAGACGACGTTTATCGCCTCAACCGGTAGTGAGAAAGCAATCGAGCGCGTTTACATCCAAAGTGTCGAACGCGATATGCCTGCCTTCGATGCCGGTTTCCTGCCAGAAGACCTGATTGTCGCTGTCGACGGCATTGAGATTAGCAGCATCGAGCAACTCCAGGATTACACGCGGGCGCATGAAGACGAAGAAATGGTCGTCACTGTCCTTCGTGGCAACGAACGTCTCGATATACCTGTGGCCCCACGCCCTGACAGCGATGGCGTTGTCCGTATTGGAATTGGTATCGTTGGGGTCAAACCAGCAGCCATAGGGTTGATCGCTATCAATCACAACGAAGAAACTTACACCCGTGCCTTGCCCCTGGACGAAGCTATCAGGACGGGCGTGGATGAGTTCATTGAACTTCACAAGATGATGGGTGAATTCGTCAATGATCTCGTCCAGGGCAATATCGATCCTGAAGCGGCGCGTCCCGTTAGTCCGGTGGGTATCGGGCAGCTTGGCGCGCCAGTCTTCGAGCAGAGCCTGGATGAGGGCGAAATGTACCCCATCGTGATGTTCGCCGCATTGATCAGTGTTGCATTGGCGCTCACGAATCTGTTGCCCATTCCCGGTCTCGATGGCGGTCGCATTCTGTTCGTCGTCATTGAACTGATTCGCGGAAAGCCCATGGAGCCAGAACGCGAAGGATTGATTCATTTCATCGGGGTGATTCTCCTGCTGGGAATCGTCTTTATTACCGTATTGAACGACATTTTCAACCCGATCAATATCAATGGCATCCGATAGGGAAAGTTGGTTGTCGCATATGATCAACAGCCTGATTAACGACCAAGAACGAAATGCTCGCTTCCAGCGTGCGCTCGCGCTTCTCCAGGATGGCGAGGCGACCTTCACGGCGGAAGTGCTCTACTCGCTTTCAGACCTGGATGGCGACTATCTGGAAGCCTTTCATGAGGTCTGGCTGGCAATGCCGGTCGAGCGTCGTCGTAGCCTTGCGATCTGGCTTGTCGAAACAGCCGAAACGAATTTCGAGCTTGATTTCAGCGCAATTATCCATCCTGCTCTCGACGATCCCGATGCCGAGGTTCGTACCACCGCCATTGAAGGCGTGCTGGAAGATTGTCCAAACCGCGTCATCGAACGACTGATGGATATCGCCCAAAATGATCCGTTCGCTTCGGTCCGCGCAACCGCCACACAAGCACTGGGGCAGTTCGTGTTGCAGGGTGAGCTTGGCAAACTCTCCACCCATTTGAGTGACCGCTTGCAAGACACGCTCCTGTCGCTATACCGCAACTTCAGCGAGGACCTGGACGTGCGGAGACGGGCACTGGAAGCTATCGGTAATTGTGGGCGCGTTGGTATTCCAGAACTCATTCGTGAAGCCTACTATGCCGACGAGCTACCAATGCGTGTCAGTGCCATGTTTGCGATGGGCCGATCGTGCGATGCGCAATGGTTACCTCAGATTATTGAGGAGTTGTCCAGCGAGTACCCCGAAATGCGCTACGAGGCCGCCCGTGCCGCCGGAGAACTGGAGCTTCGTAAAGCGCTTCCGCGTTTGGCGGAGTTGGCCTATGAAGACGATCGCGAAATTCAGGAAATGGCGATTTGGGCTTTGGGGGAAATCGGTGGCCAGCGGGCGAACCAGGTTTTAGGTGATTTGGCGGCTCTTGCCGACTCAACCGATGACGATGAACTTGCCGATGCTGTGGCCGAGGCGCAGGCTGCTGCATCGCTGACCGGTGATGTTTTGCTGCCGCTTTTCGACTTTGCCGATCTGGACGACTTCGAAGATGATGAGATCGAGGCCCTCAGCTATTCCGATTTGGACTATGAAGAGGAAATTGACGAGGATGAAATGATCGAACGCGAGGGTGACGACGATGGCCCCTGGGGCAACGAAGAGTTCGCTCGCTAGAAACTCTCTACGCTTTAGCGCCTGCCCCCCACCCTCGCGTTGATCGGACAAACTCACATCTGCCGCACATGGTGATGCTGCAAGTCAACGGAGATACCAGACCATGAGTGACATGGAACACGTTCCCCGCCCTGGTTTTGAACAGGATGATCAAACACGCCTGGAAGCGCACCTCAAGCAAAAGAACGAGGAGCAATTCCGCCACCAGATGCGACAGGCCGCGATTTTGCTTTCGGGCGGCAATGGGCATGACGCAATCCCCCTGCTGGAACGCTGCTACCAGTTTCGCCCTGATGATATCAACGTGCTGACAAACCTGGGAGGTGCTTACATTCTTGCTGGAAAGCACCGTTACGCCGTACCCGTCTTAGAAAAAGCCAGCGAACTGGCTCCTGATAACCCTTCGGTTTGGGCGAACCTGGCAGCTGCCTATCTGGGCAAAATCGTCACTTCCACCCGTGATAAGCAAGAAAAAGCATTGGCAGCATACCGGCGTGTTGTGGAACTTGATTCCTCGTACCCCAATGTACATTACAATATGGGGCTTATCTATATCGACCGGCGTGACTGGGACGCCGCCTACTCAGCCTTCACGCAAGCGATAGCCACAAATCCGCACGACAAAGATGCCCATCTAATGCGCAACCGCGTGGACGAGATTCGCAACCGCCCTCCGGATCCCTCTAACAATTGATGGTAGTACCGACTATCGTTTTCCCTATCAAGCCCCCACCCCATCATTGTGAGGCCACTGGGGGCTTGTTATAATGACCGCTCAGAAAAACCAAGCCGTCGGGGAGATATGCACCATGTCCGAAGAAGCCTCGGACACGAAGATGAGGCTGCATGCGGTCATTCATGGGCTGGTACAGGGCGTTTATTTTCGCGCCGCCACGCAACGAGAGGCTACCCGGCGCGGGCTGACAGGCTGGGTCCGCAACAGGTGGGATGGAACCGTTGAAGTTTTGGCTGAAGGGCCGCGGCAGGCCCTCGAGTCATTCGAAGTGTTCCTCCACCAAGGGCCGCCACATGCGCATGTCACGCATGTGGACATAACGTACAGCAAGGCATCTGGCGAATTCAGCGGCTTTCATATCCGCTACTGACGAGGGACTATGCTTCGATCCAATCCACAACGCCTGGCCTGGGCTACCATGCTCAGCGGGCTAGTCGTTTTTCTTCTCTTGTGCACGGGATCGGTCATATTCGCCCGCTGGCTGATCTTTGAATCGCCCACCTCCCTTAATGCTACGCTCCACGTCGGTAAGGGAACCGTTGGCCTAGCAGAACCCGATGCCTCCGACGAAAAGGCGATTCGGAGCAGCGCGTCAGTTGAGCGAAACAGCACCCTCACAACGGATAATCTGTCCCAGGGATACATCGAATTTACCGATCCTTACTCTAATCGCGTGGTTGCTACAATCATGCTCCACAATGACAGTGTAGCAGTTTTGCGCAGTGCCTCGCGCCCGCGGTTCAATCTCAGTGACAACCCCTACAGCATCCGCCTGTCTGGCGTCATAGGACGTGTAGAAGTTTGGATTGGCAGCGACCTGGATCGGGAAATCCGTATTGAGATCGATGCACCGATGGGCACAACCTACATCGGCGAGAAGGGTAATTTTCTGATTGAAAGCACGCCTTCTTTGCTCAATGTGGCCACTCGTGACGGCAGCGCTACGTTGGTTAGCCAGGACGGATCGGTTCAGCATCTCGCAACCTCTACGCAGGGAGAAATCACTCAGGACAATTCGGGCATCCGCGTCGACGCCACCGCCCTGGATTTGCTACCCAACAGCACCTTTGGGCAAAACCAGGTGTGGCCAGAAGAATGGGTTTGCGCTCATGCTCCAGATCCAGGATTCCCTAACGCACCTGGTGGTATCTTTGAGTTCCTGACCATCGACGGGCGCTCTACCATTCACATTGAGCGTTTGCATCCTAACCCCGGTCCCGCGAAAACAGGCTGCATCCAGGTCTTTGGTGGCGAAGATAGTCCACAGGGGCTGGACGTCACGCCTTATGAAACACTGCAAATCAGGGTGACCATGCGTGTCCAACACCAGAGTCTCAGTGCCTGTGGGATTGCTGGATCGGAGTGTCCAGTCATGCTCAAGATCACATATCTTGATCAAAACGGCAACCACCGGATATGGTATCACGGTTTTTATGCCGAGTATTCCCCAGACGCCGGGGGACGCCGCACCTGTGACTCGTGTCTTGAGCCTCATGAGCAAATCAACAAGGGTGCCTGGTACACCTATGAATCAGGCAACCTGTTCACCGACTGGCCTGAAGACCTGCGCCCTGGATCAATCAAAGAGGTGGAATTTTACTCGTCTGGGCATGAGTACGAGGCATTTCTTAGCGAAGTCTCGCTTGTTGCGACGCTGCCAGAAGACGACCAATCAGGCGACACGCCTAGCTAGAGCCGTTCAGCACGTGGATTGCTCCCCGATCGGCCCCGTGCTATACTCACCGCGTTCCTACCAGGGCATCACCAGAACGGATCATGCGGGCACCGGAGAGATCACATGACACTTGACCGCGAAACGATCAATACTATTTTGCTATATACGATTACAGCAACGGGGGCTGTTGTAGCGGCTACGTGGCTGGGACTGATTCTCTGGACATGGCGGGACATGCGACAGCGTTCGCGCGATCCTCTCGCCCAGATTGCTGCAAGCATAGTAGTCGCGGTATTGGGCATCTTCGGGCTGGCGATCTATGTCTTGCTGCGCCCCCAAGAAACCCTCTCAGAAACCTATGAACGCTCTCTGGAGGAAGAAGCGCTTCTGCAAAATATTGAGGAAAAGCCCATTTGTCCCGGCTGTGGCCGTCCGGTTAAGGATCAATGGCAGGTATGCCCTTATTGCCATACCAAACTTAAGAAACTGTGTCTGCACTGTGGTGAATTGCTTGAGCTTCCCTGGAATTTGTGTCCCTATTGCGCCACCAGCCAGGTGACCGGGCACGCAGTTCAATCGCACGCGACTACCAATTCAGCACCTCCTGTGCCGCCCCCACAACCGCCGGTCTACGCGCAAGACGCAGAACTTGAAGAAACGGGAGACGCGATTGAATTCATCGAAGGCGAGACGTACTGACCGTTCGCGCGAGTGT
>CAZSXY010000064.1:0-4030 GCA_964611395.1 uncultured Anaerolineaceae bacterium
TGTGGCCGATCGTCCCCACGTTCACATGGGGCTTCGTCCGCTCAAACTTGCCCTTAGCCATAATGCCTCCTAATGACCGTTCTAAGCTTGCCTTTTAGGCCTAACCAGAAGCCTGTTACCCCATCCTGGGCGAATGACTAACGCCCACCCCGGATGATCTGTTCCATCAGACTTTGGGGCACAGGCACATAGCGTTCAAATTCCATCGTAAAGCTGCCACGCCCCTGCGACATATTGCGCAGATTCGTCGCATACCCGAACATCTCACCCAACGGCGCTTCGGCCTTGATCGACGAAAGCCCGTCGCCGCGCCGGTCCAGCCCACCGATGTTTGCCCGGCGTGCCGACAGATCGCCCATCACATCACCGGCATACTCTTCGGGGACAACCACTTCCACGCGCATGTACGGCTCCATGAGAATCGCCCTGGCTCGCCGGACCGCGTCCTTGAGCGCCATTGAACCGGCGATCTTGAACGCCATCTCGCTTGAGTCCACCTCGTGGTACGATCCATCGACAATGGAGGCCTTGAAGCGCACCACCGGATACCCGGCGATCACGCCACTTTGCGCCGCTTCGCGGATGCCAGTTTCCACCGCGCGGATGTATTCCTTCGGAATCGCCCCACCAACGACTTTGTTTTCGATGACGACATCTTCCGGGGAATCATCAGGCAGTGGCTCAACCTCGATAATGGCATGGCCGTATTGGCCGCTACCGCCCGTCTGGCGCACAAAACGTCCCTCGCCACGAGCCGGTTTGAGGATCGTCTCGCGGTACGATACACGCGGCTTGCCAACACGGGCGTCCACATGGAACTCGCGGAACAGGCGGTCAACCAGCACCTCAAGGTGTAGCTCGCCCATCCCTGAGATCAACGTCTGGCCCGTCTGCTCGTTGACCCGCACGACAAAGGTCGGGTCTTCTTCCGCCAGCTTGGCCAGCGCCGCTCCCATCTTATCCTGATCGGCTTTTGTCTTCGGCTCAATGGCGACCGAGATCACCGGTTTCGGGAACTGGATATCTTCCAGAATGATGGGGCGGTGTTGCGCCGCGAGTGTCTCGCCGGTGAAGGTGTCCTTCAAACCCAGCGTGGCAGCGATGTCACCGGCATGAACCTCGTCAACATCTTCACGGCGGTCAGCGAACATTCGCACGACGCGCCCGATCCGCTCCTTACGGTTCTTCGACGTATTGAGCACCGTCGACCCCGCCTGGATCACACCGGAGTACACCCGGAAGAACGCCAACCGCCCAACAAACGGGTCGGTCACGATCTTAAAGACCAGCGCGGCCAGTGGCTCATCGTCTGAAGGATGACGTTCCTCGATTGCGTCTGTCTTGGGATTTGTGCCCTGAATCGGGGGAACGTCAAGCGGGGATGGAAGATAGTCTACGACGGCGTCAAGGAGAAGCTGCACACCCTTGTTCTTAAGCGCGGAACCGCACAACACCGGCTGGATCAAGCCCTGGATTGTGGCCTGGCGGAGCGCCTGGACCAATTCTTCGTTGCTGATCGGTTCCTCATTGATGTACTTCTCGGTCAGCGCCTCGTTGGTCTCGACAATGTGCTCAATCATCTCGGCGCGAAACATCTCGGCCTCATCAAGAGCATCCGCCGGAATGGGGCGTTGCTCAATCGCAGTCCCCAGATCATCGCCATATGTGATTAATTCCATGGTGACCAGGTCGATGATCCCGTTGAAGCCGGAGCCTTCCCCATAGGGGATTTGAATCGGGATCGGGTTCCCATGCAGACGGTCAACGATCATGCGCACACAGCGATGGAAATCCGCGCCGACGCGATCCATCTTATTGACAAAGCAAATGCGCGGGACGTGATAGTCGTTGGCCTGCCGCCAGACGGTTTCCGACTGCGGCTCGACGCCCGCCACGCCGTCAAAGACAACCACACCACCATCCAGGACGCGCAAGCTACGCTGCACCTCGGCGGTGAAGTCCACATGCCCTGGCGTGTCGATGAGGTTGATCTGGTGATTGCGCCAGAAGGCTGTGACGGCAGCCGCCGTGATGGTAATCCCGCGCTCTTTTTCCTGTTCCATGTAGTCGGTCGTGGCCGCACCATCATGCACCTCGCCCATGCGGTGAATCAGCCCGGCATAGTACAACACACGCTCGGTGGTGGTTGTCTTGCCAGCATCAATATGGGCGATGATGCCGATGTTGCGTACCCGCGCCAGGTCCAGGGCGCGTCCGGTGATGGCTTTCTTGGCCATAATGTTACGATGTGTTCCTTAATTACCAGCGATAGTGAGCAAACGCACGGTTAGCTTCCGCCATGCGATGCGTATCTTGCTTCTTCTTGATGGCTGCACCCTGCTCGCTGGCAGCGTCCATAAGTTCTGCGGCCAGCTTTTCAGCCATGCTACGGCCACCGCGCGAGCGCGCCGCAGCGAGCAACCAGCGCATCGCCAGCGACAGGGCGCGGCCCGGCTCCACTTCTACCGGAACCTGGTACGTCGAACCGCCCACACGGCGCGGCTTGACTTCCAAAATCGGCGTGGCGTTGCGGAGCGCCTGCTCAAAAACCTCAACCGGGTCGCGTTTGGCGCGCTGCTCGACCAGTTCCATGGCGTCATAAAATACACGGCGAGCCGTGCTTTTCTTGCCGCCCCGCATCATGCGGTTGATGAACATTGCGACATGGACGTTGTTGTACTTGACGTCTGGTTCAATCTGTCGCTTGGGGGGTCTAAACCGTCTCGGCATTTCCAATCACTCCAGAGAAAGGCTGACTATTTTTTCTTCGGCCTCTTTGCGCCATACTTGCTGCGCCCTTGCTCGCGGTTGGCGACGCCATCCGCATCCAACGTGCCGCGCACGATGTGATAACGCACACCGGGCAGGTCCTTGACACGACCGCCACGCACGAGCACCACGCTGTGCTCCTGCAAGCCATGCCCCTCACCGGGAATATAAGCCGTCACTTCGATGCCGTTGGTCAGGCGAACACGCGCGACCTTACGCAGCGCCGAGTTCGGCTTCTTGGGGGTCATAGTCTTCACCTGCGTGCAAACACCGCGCTTCTGCGGAGAGCCTTTAGGCTGTCGCGTGCGTCGCTGCGAAAACGAGTTGAAGGTGTATTGCAGCGCCGGCGCTTTGCTCTTCTTGTGCTTCGGCTGACGACCCTTGCGAACCAATTGGTTGATAGTCGGCATACCTGCCTCCATCTCTAGGCCAGAGTTTCGACCGGTCAGAACCCTGGCAACCACCTCGCTAACGTTAGGCGTGACAACGGGCGCTCCGACGCCCGTTCCTCTTGCAGAACATGAGGCCATCCAAACTAACGGCACGGGTGGCCTCACGATCGATCACTCATCCAATTCGGCTGCCATCGCCCTGACGTGGCAGGGTTAGCGCCGCCTGAGTTAAAAGTGGGCGAATCTTAGCACCTCGCGGGGGGCCTGTCAAGGCTGATTCTGGGCCACAGGTGGGTTGACCTTATATATTTATGCAGGTGGGGCAAGGGCTTTTTGCTTTTTATGATGCCCGGCAGTCGCGCCAGGGAAGCAGCCATGTGATAATTACACAGAATGAGGTAGGATCAGGCCGGTTTGTCCGCACTATGTATAGTATCACCTGCGGTTTGAGTGAGGGAATATATGACGTTCAATCTCGATCTTGATGATCTCAAGCGCACCAGCGACATCGACCGTGACAATATGCTGGGCCATATCGACGCGCTGCCCGACCAGTTCGAAAGCGCTTGGGCCGCCGCCCAGACCTACCCGCTGCCCGACTCGTACCTCAGCGCCCGCCAGATCGTGCTGGTGGGCATGGGCGGCTCGGCCATTGGCGGCGACCTGACCGCGGCGCTGATCAGCAGCACATCGCCCGTGCCGTTCACCGTCGTGCGCGGCTATGACCTGCCCGCGTTCGTTCAAGGGCCGGACACGTTGGTGATTGCCAGCAGCTTTTCCGGCAACACCGAAGAGACGTTATCCGCTGTCGAGCAAGCCCTGGAGCGCGACGTGTCACTACTCGCCATCACGACCGGGGGCAAGCTGGC
>CAZSXY010000064.1:4130-17889 GCA_964611395.1 uncultured Anaerolineaceae bacterium
GAAGGCATGCCCGAAGCCAATCATAACACCATCGTCGGAATCGGCTTCCCGGCAGATCACATGTTCAACATGGCCGCCGTCTTCATTACATCCGCGCAGCACGATCACCCGCGCGTGGCGCTGCGCCACGAGTTGACGTTCACGCTCTGCCTGCAAAACGCGATCATGGCCGATACATTCCGCCCCCAAGGGCAAAGTGCGCTGGCGCAAATGTGCCACGCCATCCAATACGGCGATTACGTCAGTTTCTATACGGCGATTGCCTACGGAGCCGATCCGACGGAAATCGCGCCCATCATGGAGCTGAAAGCGCAATTAGCCGCCCACGCCTGATGAGGGGTGCGCGGCCCCCGCTCGTGAGTAATGGATTTTTATTTGCAACGGAGGATTTCTCACAATGTCACCAAAGAAATCAGAGCATATCCGGTTATTCATTCCCGGGCCGGTCGAAGTGCGTGCCGACGTGCTGGAAGCCCAGGCCGAGTGGATGATTGGGCACCGTTCCGCCGAATTCGCCGACCTGTACGCGCGGATGCAACCTAAGCTTCAGCAAACCTTCGCCACCACGCATCCCGTTTACATTTACACCTCATCGGGGACGGGCATCTGGGAATCGGCGTCACGCTGCGCCGTGCGCGATGAGGCGAAGATTCTGCACCTGACATGCGGCGCGTTCAGCGAGCGCTGGGCCGAAGTCAGCCGGATGAACGGCAAGCAGGTCGATATCATCGCCGTCGAATGGGGCCAGGCCGTCAAGCCGGAACAACTCAAAGAGGCGCTGCAACACGGGACGTACGACGCGGTCGCCTGCGTCATGAACGAAACCAGCACCGGCGTGCGCAACCCGGTCGAAGCTTACGCCGAAATACTCAAGAACTACCCCGAAACGCTGTTCCTGGTCGATGCCGTGAGCATTTATGCCGGCGCGAAAATTGACGTGGACGCGTGGGGCATTGACGTGTGTTTGACCAGCACCCAAAAAGCCTTCGCGCTGCCGCCGGGCATGGCCTTCGGAGCCGTTTCACCTGCGGTCTTGGAACGGGCCAGGCAGGTCAATAACCGGGGGTACTACTTTGATGTGCTCCAACTGGACAAATATCACCAGCGCAACAATACGCCCGCCACGCCACCCGTCGCCCTGATGTATGCCGCCGACAAGCAACTTGACGACATGCTGGCCGAGGGCCTGGACGCACGCTTCGCCCGCCACGAGCGCATGGCACAGATGACGCGCGACTGGGCCAGGCGGGCCGGGTTTGAGCTGTTCTCAGAAGAAGGCTACCACTCCCCCACCGTGACCAATGTCGCCAACACCCGCGCGATCGATGTTGCCGCCATGAACGCTTTCTTGCGCGAGCAGGGGATGGTGATCTCCAACGGTTATGGCAAGCTGAAGGGGAAGGCCTTCCGCATCGCCCATATGGGCGACACCCAACCCGAACATCTCGAAGCGCTATTCGCCGCCATTGACGAGTTCTTGCAGAAGGAGGCGTAACGCATGAAATACCTGGTGCTTGTTCCTGACAATCTTCATCAGGCCGGAGTTGATGCCCTCCACGCTGTCGCCGACTTTGAAGTTCACGCTCCGGGGAAAATGACTCGTGACGAAACCCTGGCCATGATCGGCCAGGCGCACGCCCTGATCGTGCGCAGTGATACCAAGGTGGACGCCGAGATGCTGGCCCGCGCGGATAACCTCAAGGTCATTGTCCGCGCCGGGGTGGGTGTGGACAACATCAACCTGGACGAATGCACGGCTCGCGGCATCGTGGTCATGAACACGCCCGATGCCAACACCATCAGCACCGCCGAACACACCATCGGCCTGATGCTGGCGCTGGCGCGACACATCCCCCAGGGCGACCGGTCATTGCGTGAGGGTCACTGGGACCGCAAAAAGTTCGTCGGCACGCAGCTTCAGGGCAAAGCCCTGGGCATCATCGGCTTTGGGCGGGTCGGACGGGCGGTCGCGCAACGGGTGAAGGGGCTAGGGATGAAGGCAATTGCGTTCGATCCCTTTGCGCCAGAGCGCCTGGCACGCCACCTGGGTCTGATCCCCACCCTGAAGCAACTCCTGGGCGAAGCCGACATCATCTCGCTGCATGCCATCGTCACCGACGAGACGCGCGAAATGATCAATGCCCACACCATCAGCCAGATGAAAGACGGCGTTATGCTCGTGAACACGGCCCGCGGGGTATTGATCAACAGCGCCAACCTCGCCGAAGCGATCCAAAACGGCAAGGTGGCGGGGGCAGCGCTTGACGTGTACGACGTGGAACCTCCCGCGCCAGACAATCCTTTGATCGGGCTGGAGAAGGTCGTCCACACGCCACACCTGGCCGCCAGCACTCGCGAAGCGCAAGCCGCCGTAGGGACAGACGCCGCCGAAGCCGTGCGCAGAGCATTGCTTGAAGGCATCTATCACAGCGTTCGCAACCGCGAGGTGCTCGCTCAGTAATCCAGCGATCTATGACCATTTGCAGGCAAGCCGTGCGGGGTTACCAACACGGCCTGCATCCTTGCGAACGGGTTTCACTTTTCGGGCGAGTGCGTTAAGATTCGGGCACATATCGCCAGCAACCAGGAATACATGCACCAACATGGCACTCGACGGGAACGATTTCAACGACATTCAGGACGACGACAGCCTCCCGCACGACGGGCCGCAATTCATCGATGATCCGCTTGATGAGGATGAGGGCGCGTTCGAAGTATGGTCCTTTGACACGAGCGCCATCGATCCTGTGCCGCTCGCTGCCCCGTCCCCGGAAGCGCCCCCTGACGGCAGCGCCGTTGCGGCAACCGCGCCTCCCCTGTCGATCCCGCTCCAGCGCCGCACCGCCACGCGACGAACGCGCCGCGCACCCCGCCAACCGGCCTCGGTGTGGTGGAGTACGCTGCGTAACCTGGGCATCGTCCTGGCCGCCGCGCTGCTGGTGTCCACCATTTTTTCGCTGTGGACGCGTCCGAATTTCTTTTCGGATGAATTCCGCGCCGGGCTGAATCAGGTGCAGGCCACCCAGCATGTAATCCAGATCCAGCCGACGCCGTTACCCACCGATGCCCACGACGTGCGCATCGGCATCATCGCCGGGCACAGCGGCAGACCCCAGGACGAGGCCTTCGACATGGACCCCGGCGCTGTGTGCCCGGATGGCTTGACGGAACTGGCCATCAACGAGGCGGTCGCCCGCGAAGTCGTCACCATCCTGAGCGCCGAGCGCTACACGGTGGATTTGCTCGAAGAATTTGACCCCCGGTTGCGGGGGTATCAGGCAGATGTCCTGGTGTCTATTCACACGAATGATTGTCAGGATTACGGCGCGGCGGGCACGGGGTTCAACGCAGCCTCGGCCTCAGGCCGCCAGACAACGCGGGGCGAAGACGAGAAGCTGCTGTCCTGCCTGATCAGCCAATATGGGGCCACAACGGGGTTGCCCCAACACTCCGGCATCACCTATGACATGACCGGGTATCACACATTTAGCGAAGTGGCGGTTGATACGCCCACCGCAATTATCGAGATCGGGTTTATGCGCAACGATCGCGCGTTGCTAACGCAGCAGCAAGACCTGGTGGCACGCGGCATCGCCAACGGCATTCGCTGCTTCCTGCTCCCCGACTCGGCGGCTCAAGGCACAACCGGCCCATAAGAGAGGAGAGTTAACGAACGATGGACTATGAACTGGTAATGTATTCACGGACGCGCCCCTGTCCTTTCGTGCGCACCGCCAAGCGCGTCCTCGATCGGGAGAACATCCCCTACCGCGAAATCTTCATCGACCAGGACCCCGAAGCGGAACAGCGCGTCATCGCATGGACCGGGTTTAAGTCGGTTCCGACGATTATCGTGGCGCGTCTTGGAGAAGTCTTGCCCTACGAAGAACCGGAACCGCTCACGGCCCCCAGCCCGCGCGGTATTGACCGGGGCAGCATGATCACCGAGCCGGGCGAAGTCACGTTCGAAAAGTGGCTGCGCAAACACGGCTTCCTGGCCTAGCCGCACGATTCCATCCAATGCCATCTACGCTAGCCCGACGCCTTGGCCACCTGGCATGGTGGAAAAAAGCGTTTTTGGCCCTGGCGGGGGTGGCGGGCACGCTGGGCGGCGGGTTCGTCTTGCTCACCCTCTATAGCCAGACCCAAAGCAACAGCACGCGGTACATCCAACGCTGGTTTGCGGATCGCGCCAACCGGCCTGACCTGTCCACCATCCAGCGCGATCCGTGCCCCGGCGCACCCTTTCTGCTGCCGTCAGACGGGTTGATCGGCCTGCTATGGCGCGATTCGGCGCTACCGTACAACATCTTCAAGCGCCATAGCGGGATCGACATCTTCGGGGATGGGGAGCCGGGGACGGTTCCGGTCTACGCGGCCTATGACGGCCACCTGACTCGCCTGCCAGACTGGAAAGCAACGGTGATCATCCGCCACGACGATCCCTTACACCCAGGGCGCACGATCTGGACTTACTACACCCACATGGCCTCGCGTGATGGCAGCCAATCGTACATCGCGGCGGAATTCCCACCCGGAACCGAGGGCGTATGGGTGCGGCAGGGGACGTTGCTCGGCTACCAGGGCGAGTATAGCGGGAGCACGTTGCGCCCGGTGGGGCTGCACGTCCACTTCAGCATCGTCAAAAGCGAACCGGACGGGTCGTTCAAGAACGAAACGCAAGCGGGAAATACGCTCGACCCCTCGCCATACCTGGGTATGGGGGTCAACATCAAGGGCAAACCGTCGCGCCCCATCCGTTGCCGGTCAGGCGATTAATGGCTGCGCCAATCTTCCGGCTGCGTATTGACCCACCCCAGGCCCGCCGCTATAATTGCCGCTGTTGGACACACATACGGAGAGGTAGCATAGTCTGGCCTAATGCGCGCGCCTGGAGAGCGCGTGAGCGGTAACTCCGCTCCGTGGGTTCAAATCCCACCCTCTCCGCCATCTTTTGACGGCAGACCCACCGTAGCGGCTGCCGTTTTTATTTCAGACGAGGAACCCCCGATGATCACGATAGAATTCGCCCGCACGCTGTACGACGACAGCGACCCGGTGCACGACTTCGACCACGTGTTGCGAGTTCTGGCCCTGGCGCGACGGATTGGGGAGGCGGAGGGCGCGGACATGACCGTCGTCGAAACCGCCGTTCTGCTGCACGACATCCATCGCGCCGGCGAGGATCAGCAAGCGCACGTCACCAACACCGAAACCGCCGATCATGCCCTTCTGGGCGCAGAACGGGCGCGTGCCATCTTGCGCCAGATCGACCCGCCAGCCGACGAGGCCTTCATCGAGGCCGTCGGGCACGCGATTGAGGCCCACCGGTTCCGCAATGCCATCGCGCCCCAAACGCTCGAAGCCAGGGTCGTCTTTGACGCCGACAAACTGGATGCGATTGGCGCTATCGGGGTCGCGCGGGCATACGCCTATGGGGGCATGACCCGCCAGAAACTATGGGGCGAAGTGCCTGAAGACTATCCGGGCGGGGGCCGTGACCACACGCCGCATCATGAATTTGTGTACAAGCTCTCGCGCATCAAAGACCGGATGCTGACCGCAACGGGTCGCGCCATTGCGCAGGAACGCCACGCGGCTATGTGCGACTTTTTCGCCCGGCTGGCACGCGAGATACGCGGGGAATGCTAACCCATCCGCAAATAAAAACCCGGACGTTCGCAACGACCGGGTTGTGACATACAATGGCGCAAACAGCGCATTACTCTGTTGGCTCAGACTTCTCGCTGCTCTTTTTTCGGCTGTCGTTCACATAAAAGCCCGCCCCCTTAAAAATGACCCCAACCGGGCCGATCAAGCGCTGCACACTCCCGCCGCACTCCGGGCAGGCACTCAGGGGGGATTCGTTGAAGTGCTGATGGCGCTCGAAGCGTACACCGCACTCCTGGCATTGATACTCGTACCGCGGCATACTACGACCTCCATGTTCACCACCAACCGATTTTTCCTGTTTTATTGTAGGCGTGGTGTATAAGAACGACATTAGAGATTTTGAAATTCGGTGTTAGAGTATCTCCAAGCGCGATTGCGCATTCCCCATCCCTGCGGTACGATCCCGCCCGGACTGGGGGGTAATGGTAACGAACCTGGATAGGGAGTTTTGCTGGTATGATCAACGAACCGGAGACAACCCCGGACAACGCTCATCCACACCAGGGCGCTTCACCGGACGACCGGCTGCGTGCGGAAGAACCCCCGATCGCTGCCGACGACACCAGCCCTAGCAAAGGGATTCGCGTGCATGATCGCCTGGTGGCCGAAGAACCCCCGGTCAGCCTGGAGGACACGGCCCCCTCGCTGGCAACCAGCGCCCTGCTCAGCGATGAGTGGCCGCCGCGCTCTGAGCAATCGCCCGTTTTGCAACGCCTCGCGGCAGTGATCATGCTGGTCGGGGCGGGGGTCATCATCGCCGTCGCCGCCATGATCTGGCTGGCAGCGAAAGACAGCGACTCTCCGACCACCACGCCTGCTCTCCCTGACGCAGCCCTCGTCGCACAGGAGGCAACGGTCACCGCCATCCCGCCCACGAGCACCCGCGCTGCCGTCACCGAAGAGCCAGCGGCGGCCATCGCCGGGTCGGGGGCGCTCTTCCCTACAGCGGCGGCGGATGAGATAGCGGCGGCATTACTCACACCAGCCCCGGACGAGCTTCCGGGCGAAAGCCTCTTGCGCGAAAGCGCCCCGTTCACCATCCGTCCGGCGACAGAGCGCACCAGGGTGATCCAATACACGGTGCAGGAAGGCGATACCCTGGACAGCATCGCCCAAAAATTTGGACTGGAAGACCGCAACACCCTGATGTGGTCGAACAAGAGCAACAAATATAATCCGCTGCGCCCCGGCGTGACGCTCAACATTCTGCCGGAAGACGGCGTATACCACGAGGTCACCGAGCCGATCCGGATCGCCGACTTAGCCGAGATGTACGACGTCGATCCGTACACAATTATCGACTCGGAATATAACGACCTTTTTGGGTCTACCCCGAACACCATCCTGGTCAAAGGTATGTGGGTAGTGGTTCCCGGCGGAGAAGCCGAGCTTGAACTGTTCTTTGAACAACCGGTTTTCGTCAGCGCCGGAGCCAGCGGCGTATTGAGCGGGACGTATACACTGTGGGGCTGCACCGCAGACATTGGCGGCGGATCACCGCCCTGGGCGCGCCGCCCCCTGGATAATTACAAGTGGGTGCGGGGCTTCGTGCCGGGAGGACATACCGGCGTCGACCTGTCGGCCAACGTGGGCGAGCCGGTCTATGCCGCCGGCGCGGGGACGGTGGTCTTCGCGGGGTGGAACCGCACCGGTTACGGCAACGTCGTCGTCATCGCGCACGGCTCGACATTCAGCGTATACGGGCATCTTTCCCGCGTCTCCGTCCGCTGCAACCAGCAAGTGGGCATTGGCGATCTTATCGGGCTGGTGGGCAACACGGGCAACAGTTCCGGGCCACACCTGCATTTTGAGATCCGTGACGCCAACTGGAACGCACAGAATCCGCTTAACTACATCGGCTTCTGATGTAATGAGGACAGATCATGACCGGCACACAAGCGCATAGCTGGCCTGTCGTTGGGCACGATTGGGCCGTTCACCAACTGGACCGGGCGATCCGGAACGGGCGCGTGCGGCATGCATACCTGCTGACCGGCCCCGACCAGATCGGCAAAACAACGCTGGCCCGCTCATTCGCCGCCGCGTTGAACTGCACGGGTGAAGAGCCACCCTGCGGGCATTGCCGCTCCTGCACACTGACGGCTAAAGAGGCGCATCCAGACGTCACGCTTGTTGAGCCAGGAGCGAGCGGCAGCACCTTGAAAATCGACCAGGTGCGCGACCTCCAACAAACCCTCGCGCTGCGCCCGTTTGAGGCCCGTTACCGGGTCGCTATTCTGCGCAATTTTCACCAGGCAAAACCGGCAGCAGCCAACGCCCTGCTCAAAACCCTGGAAGAACCATCTCCCAATGTGATCCTGATCATGACGGCTCGCTCGGCGGATATGTTGCTGCCCACGATTGTTTCGCGTTGCCAGCCGCTCCACCTGCGCCCGCTCCCCTTGGAAACGGTGCGCACGGCGCTTGAGACCCACTGGGCCGCCCCGCCTGATGTTGCCCAGATGCTGGCGCAACTTTCTGGCGGGCGCATTGGTTGGGCCATTCGCGCCTTGGACGACCCCGGCGAGATGGAACTGCGCAACGACTCGCTGGAAGCGCTCGACACGATCCTCGCGGGGGATCGCCGGGAACGCTTTGCCCTGGTGAACAGCATGTCGCTGGAAAAAGCGGGCTTGCTGGCCGTGCTGGATATCTGGCAGGGATTCTGGCGGGACGTCTTGCTGGTAGCCAGCGGAAGCCACGCCCCCATTACCAACGCCGATCGCGCGGAGCAGATCGCCTATTTAGCAAAACTCACGGGACGCGCCGGGGCCGAGCGTGCGCTGGCTGCCACGCGCCGCACCATCGACTACCTGGAGAAGAACGCCAACGCCCGGCTGGCGATGGAAGTGCTTTTGTTAGATTACCCGTCCGTCTAGTCCGGCAGCGGCAGGTTGACAATGAACGTGCTGCCACTCCCCGGCCCCTCGCTTTCGGCCCACACATGCCCGCCATGAGCCGCCACCAGGCCGCGCGCGATGGCCAGGCCGAGCCCCATGCCCCCATGCTGGCGCGTCATGTGATGCTCAACCTGGAAAAACGCATCGAAGATGCGCTCCAACAGGTCTGGCGGAATACCCACCCCCGTATCGATGACTTTAATCCACGCGGCACGCGGCATCCGCTCATAAGTCATCGTGATCGATCCACCGCGAGGCGTGAATTTGATCGCGTTATAAAGCAAGTTTGTTAACGCCATCCCGAACATCACGCGATCAACGACCACCACAAGGCGCTCGTCCGGCATATCCACGTGCAGGGCATGGCCCTTCGCGTCCGCCATGCCCTTTACATCGTGTGCCGCCGCCTGGAAGATCGCCGCCAGTGGCACTCGTTCGCGTTGAATGTCCGCCTCCCCCATCTTGAGATACCGGAGATTGGTCATATCCTCGATGAGATTGCGCATGCGCAACGCGCTGTTGAGCACCGCAGCCGCATGAGCGCTTAATTCGTCCGAAGCATCTTCTCGCAGGAACGACGCATAGCCCAAAATCACGCTCAGCGGGGTGCGCAGTTCGTGAGACGCAATGGAGATAAAGTCGTCCTTTAACTTACCGAGCTGGTCCAGTTCGTTGTACGCACGCCGGAGTTGTTCCACCATTTGCGCGTTCTTGATCGCGATGGCCGCCTGCGAAGCCAGCACGATCAGGCTGCGCCGGTCATTGTCCGCCCAGGTTCCAGACTTCTTATTAACCGCCTCAAGCACGCCGATGGGCTTATCTTTGTAACACATCGGGACGCCGAGCAGCGAGCGGGTGACGAAGCCGCTCTTTTCATCCGTGCTGCGAAAATGGCGCGGGTCCTGCGATACATCGTCCAACATGACCGGCGCATTGTCGCGTAGAATCGAGCCGGCAATGCTGCCATCTAATGGCACGGGGATATCCAGCAATTCCGGTGCTTCCGGGCTGGTCGATGTGGCAACAAACCGGAGCTGCCCGGATTTCTGGTCGTAGAGCATGATCGAGGCCGATTCCGCGCCGGTAATTTCGGCGGCGTGGTTCATGATGGTGGACAACAGCGCTCGCAAGTCCAGGGTGGAATTGACCACCAGGCTGATTTCGACGAGACGGCTCAGGCGGTCAATTTCCTGTTGGTAAACGTGGCGGCTATCCGGGAATTCGACAGACATACCTGTACTACCTGCGCTTTTGGACTGCTTCAGGGAATCGTACTCAATTATTTTCAGTGGGGCAACCAGGGGGAAATGGGTGCGCTGTCGGAGCAGTGAAAAGAACATTTCCTATAACACCCAATCAATAAATTATTGTAGTAGTCGTAGTAGAGCCTGTGAAGATGTCGATAACTGGAACATGCTTTTATCATAGGCCACCCCCCGACGCGTGATTTTCCCACATATAGCCTCCGTTGCGCGCATAGCCCCCAGGTATTTCCCGCATCAATCCCACATCTGGTGGGTGGGGCACGCACAATTGTGGACTCGCCATGTTGACAAGTCGGTGGGGTTCTGGACTCTGTCATCAGGGGTGATGGGCGCTGTTGAACCCGAAATTCAGCGGCGGTGTATGTAGGGCCGACAGGCTGGTCTGGGGCTAGATATGGGGCGGCGTTTTTTGATGGCAAAACACTATCGACAGGGTGTTGAAAACGGCAGCGAGTTTTGGACAGAAGGAATTAGGCAGGGCGAAAAAACGATTGTTGCGCGCCTTTTCATTGAAGGTAAGGGCGGCGTTGATCGGAACATAGCGGGTTGGTGTGGGATAGTTGCCCGCCAGAAGTGGCGTGTGGGATAACTGTGTTAAAATGTTTTCGGGCGGGGGTATTGTCGAAAAGTGCCGTCCGTTTTCGACAGGGGTCGGGCGCGTTCACGGTATGCCCGCCGGTTGCGAATCAAAAACGCGCTGAGCCAAGCCAGCGCGCATGAGCGGACAGGTGAACAGGGGATAGCCGGTTACACGTGGGGCGTCAAGGACAATTGCCGGCGGATTGCGCTGACCTCTTCGCGCAGGGCGGAATCCGTTTCCACGCTCTTGGCGATTTTTCTGTAGCCGTAAAGCACGGTGCTGTGGTTTCGCCCGCCTAATGCCGCGCCTATTTGGGGCAACGAAGCGCTGGTTTCTTCGCGGGCCAGGTACATGGCAATTTGCCGGGCGCGCACAACGTCTTTTGTGCGGCGTTTGCTCAACAGATCGTCTAACGAGAGCTGGTGATAGGTCGCTGTCGCCTGGAGCACATCGGCGATTTCGGGAGCGCGGTGGTGGTTGATGGGTTGCGGGCTGTTTTTGTTGACCACCTGCTCGGCCAGCGTCACAGTGAGCGGCTGCCCGGTCAGGGCCGCACGTGCCAGGACCTGGGTCAGCAACCCCTCAAGCTCCCGGACGTTGTCCGCTGCGTGCCTGGCGAGCACCCCGGCCACCTCGTCCGGCAATGCTGTGCCGCGCGCGGTGGATTTCGTTTTGAGAATAGCCAGCCGGGTTTTGACTTCGGGGGCCTGGATGTCGGCAAGTAAACCTCCGCACAGCCGTGAACGGATACGATCGTCCATGTTTTTCAGTTGGCGCGGGTGCTGGTTGCTGGCGATAACGATTTGCTTGCCCTGGCTGAGCAACGTGTTAAAGGTGTGGTAAAACTCTTCCTCAGAACTGGTTTTTCCTGCTAAGAATTGAATATCATCCAGTAGCAGCACATCCACCGTGCGGTAGCGGGCCCGCATGACATCCGTTTTGTGCGTTTTGATGGCGGTGACAAGCTCGTTGGTGAATTCCTCGGCGGTAAGATAGACCGCGCGTTTGCCCCGCGCATGCGCCACGTGCCCGATCGCATGGAGCAGGTGCGTTTTTCCCAGGCCGACGCCGCCGTAGATAACCAGCGGGTTGTACTGTTCGCCGGGTGTTTCGGCGACGGCTTTGGCCGCAGCGAAGGCGAACTGGTTGCTTGGCCCGGTCACGAAGCGATCAAAGGTGAACAACCGGTTAAACGGCGTGTCGGGGTGCGGCGCGGTTGCGCGTGACGGCGTGCCCTTCACGTCGGTTACGCGCGGATCCCATTCGGAAAATTTCGCGGGATTGGGAGCCGCCAGTTGCGCTTGCGGCGGCGGGTCCTTTTCGCTCGATTTTTCTGCGACGGGCTGGTTATTCACAGGTTTTTCCGGAGCCGGTGCAGTGGCGTCGGGTTTTGCTTGGTCCGGCGCGGCGGCAGGCTTTGCCCCGTTCGGTGATGTCTTCTGCGCGGCAGACGCCGAGGCGAACAGCGGCCCCGTTTCTTCGGTGGTGTTGGGGGCAACGGGCAGGTTGACCACAAAATTGACCGCGACACTGCGCTGGGAAATAGCGCCCAGCGTCTGAATGATCTGGGCTTTGAGGTGTTTCTCTAACCAATCTTTGGCGTAGGCGTGCCGCACGTGCACAATGAATTCGCCGTCCTCATGGGCCACCACTTCGGAGCCTTTCAGCCAGGTGTCGAACGTGGCCCGGTTCAGTTGGAGTTGAAGCTGGCCGAGCGTGGCCTGCCACGCATCTTTTGGGGTTAGCATCTGACTCGCCTCAAATCAGCTATAGACAAAGCGATCCTATACGCAGGGCTGTCGCTCATAAACCGTCGTGACCTGCGGTGAAGAAAATCTATGGGGTCTTTATATTCCGGTCGATTGAACCCCCACACGCGGTTGGTGTTGGCCTGCCGGTGGCCCTCGCTCGTGGTGCTTTTGTCCGGCGTGTTGTGGTGGGTTCCCCCCGATCAAATGGAGTAAAATCATTGTAGCAGAGAGTCCCCGGACTCTCAATCAGATTCGCGCCTGGAATCTTAAAAAACCGGATTCTTTAAGATTCCCTCCGGTCGACTCGTTGTTCGGAATCCTAAAATCGCCCCGCAAAAGAGTCAGTGCGTGACTCGCATTATCTGTAAGCACAACATCTGGGGGGATGCGTGGATGGTAGCTCCAAAATCTTGGACTTTTTGGTATATGTGGGTAATTTTCGCTTTTTCCCACCTTAAAATTTTTAAAGTCGGGGAAAATTTTAAGATTCGCGAATCTATCTCCGGTTTGTGAATCTCAACGCCAAAAATGCCCGTTTTCGCAAGTTTGTTCTATGGTTTGTGCCCCATTGAACACCCAAAAAATCGCCCCTGTATGGATTTCCATGCAGGGGCAACAGGGATCGGAGGGCTGGCGGTTGTGGTCAGATGCCTTGTGGTTCTTCGCCGGGCAGGCCAAAGGTATAGCACCGCTTCTTAGTGTCGAGAGCCGTAGCCAGGACGGTTGTGTCGCGGGGGTGCCAGGTCGTGAAGATGTCTTTGACGAAACTGTAGATGATCTCGTACGCAAGGGATTCAAAGTCGGTGCTTTCGAGATCCGCCTGCTGTTTGGGCCAGCCATACCCCCAGGCAAACCAGGAACGATCTTGAAAGATCAGGAAATCATAAAAGGCGTTACCCTGCGGGTTGTCGCTCAAGAAAACGGCAATGCGCGCGCTGGGTTGCTTGAACTGGGCGGAGGGGATGCGGGCTTCGTCGTGCACGTTGGGGCGTGCCAGCCCACGCAGGGGCACGAAGATGATGCTCCAGTCTTCGATGAACATCTGAAAACTCTCAATCCCCCCGCTCGGATGCGCCAACCGGCGATATTTGCCAAGCCCCGGAATGCCGGCTTCGGTTAACGCGGTCAAGGCGGCTTCCAGCGCATCGAAAAGGTGCGTGCTGAATTCCTTGAGCGTTTGGAGTAGCGTTGTACGGGTCTGGTGGCGCTCGGCCATGATCGTGTCGAGCGATTTCAGGATCTGTTCGCGGTCGCTTGCGTCCACGGTTCCACTCCTGCGCGGCTAAAGGCGGTCGATAGATAAGCCTGATCACATCCCGGAAAGGCCCCTGGCGGTTATCCGTGTCGCTGCATGAAGCGATGGATGCGTTCCAGGGCCTGTTCGATCTGTTCATAAGCCGTGGCGTAACAGGCACGCACAAACCCCGCGCCGCAAGCGCCAAACGCGGTGCCGGGGATGACCGCGACCTGTTCTTCCTTCAGCAGCGTTTCAGCAAATGTTTGTTCATCCATGCCCGATGCGGAAACATTGGGAAACGCGTAAAAAGCGCCACGTGGTTCAAAGCAGCTTAGCCCCATCGCGTTGAAGCC
>CAZSXY010000064.1:17989-21904 GCA_964611395.1 uncultured Anaerolineaceae bacterium
ACGCGTAAAAAGCGCCACGTGGTTCAAAGCAGCTTAGCCCCATCGCGTTGAAGCCATCGACGATGAGCCGGCGTCGCCGGTCATACTCGGCACGCATTTTCTCGACTTCTTCGTCGGCTTCGGTCAGCGAGTTCGCGACCGCAAATTGCGCGATGGTGGGCGCGGACATGATGGTGTATTGGTGAATCTTGCGCATGGCTGCGATCAGCTCGGCAGGGGCCGCGGCGTAGCCCAGACGCCAGCCGGTCATGGCGTGACTCTTGCTGAACCCGCTGAGCACAATCGTGCGGTCCCTCATGCCTGGCAGCATGGCAAAGTGAACATGCTCCACCCCGTAAACCAGCCGGTCGTAGATCTCGTCGGAGATCACCAGTAGATCGTATTTTTCGGCTACGGCGGCGATTTCCAGCAACCGTTCGCGGGACATGACCGCCCCGGTGGGGTTATTGGGATAGCCGATCAGGATGGCTTTTGTCTGGGGCGTGACGGCGGCTTCGACGTCAGCGCCGGTAACCTGGAAATCGTGTTCGACGTAGGTCTCGACGATGACCGGCACGCCTCCGGCGAAGGTCACTTCGGGCGCGTAGGACACAAAACTGGGCTGGGGGATGATGACCTCATCTCCAGGGTTGAGCACGGCATTCATGACGAGATAAAGCGCCTCGCTGACCCCAACGGTGACCAGAATCTCGGTGTCGGGGTTATAGCCGATGCCATACAACCGTTCCAGGTAGGCTACGATGGCACGGCGCAACTGTGGCGTGCCGCTGTTGCTGGTGTAATGGGTGTGCCCCGCTTCCAGGGCGCGAATTCCAGCACGGATGATGGGGTCGGGCGTGACGAAGTCTGGCTCGCCTATGCCCAGGGAGATCACATCGTCCATGTCCGCGCTGATGTCAAAGAATTTGCGAATGCCTGACGGGGGAACCGCCCGCACCCGCTTGGAAACGAAATCTCGCATAAAGTTATACTCCTCAGCCAAAAACCTCACAGCCTAAGTATACCAGTGGTTGCCAGTCATGGCTTGTGCGAACCGCAGCTTGCCGATCAGGGGGATTCCATCGCGCAATCGCCGGTGGGCAATACCATCTCCCCGTAATTCACAAAGCCCTCGGGCGTTTGCTCGTAAAGACCGAACCGTATCCTGGTTTTGTCCGGTAGGCGAGGCAGCGTAAAATCGTCGCGCACAAGCTGGCCGGGTGAAAACTGGGTGAAGGGATACAGCCCGTAGACGGGGTGGCGGCGATCTGCGTTGATGGGGTTGGGTTCCGGCGCGTCGCCCGTGAGATGCACAAAGATGCTTGGGTCTCCGGTCGGGCGAGTGTCCGCGCTCCAGATCACGTGCAGGTAAAGGTGCGTGGCATCACAGGTGAGCCAGGCGGCCTGCCGGGTGATGCCATAGACCAGTGGCTCGCCCAGCGAGTCGTCGGGAGTGACCAGCTCTGGAATATTGGATAGGCGGACGAAGCCCGGTGCGGCGGACGACACCACCAACGCGCCGAGGCGGGTGCGCCACCACGCGGACGGTTCTCCATACGCGCTCGGCCAGGGGGGCGGGTAGGTGTAAAACGTCTCCGGCTCGGTGTAGAGTTGGTAGCCTGCCGCGAGCAATCCCCGGTAATCGCCCTTGTGGTCGACCATGACCACGTCGGCGTATTCGCGCGTGACCAGCCGCGCGTAAGACACCGCCGCATAGCGCGGCCCCCAGGGGAGCATGAGCGCGGGGTTGCCCTCGCGGGGGAGATGGTCGAGTCGTTCGATCAGGTGTTGCCCGGTCGGTTCGGAGACCAGCTCGCGCACATAGTCGTAATGGTATACGACCAGCGCTCCGGCCCAGGCGATCAGGGCAATCGGGGCGAGCGGGGCTATCCTGCGCCACGCGGTCATCACCCCATCCAGCGCCAGGGCGACGCCGACGACAAGGGCCAGGATGACCGGCATGAGGATCGCCTGCGGCAACACGGCGGTGTGGTAAAAGACGGCGAAAATCGTCGGGCCGGCAGCGCTCAAAGCCACGATCCGTGCCGCACGACGGCGCGGGGCAACCGTCACTGCCCCCAGCAAACACACCAGCGCTATCGCCCGTCCGGGGGATGTCAGCTCGTTTCCCAGAATATCCCACACGTGTGTGATATTATCCCACAATTCGCTCGTGCTGGCGGGGAGTTTGACCAGCCGGTCGGCTTCTTTGCCGCTGAACTCGGTCCAGAAGCCGCGTAAAGTGCCAGGCTCGCCATAGACCCACGCGCCACCCTGCCATTCGCGCAACGGCAAATATATATAAGGAATGAACCCCAACAATGCCAGGGCTGCACCGGCGACGATAAGCCGCCCCCAGCGCGGGCGCGCGCGCCGGAGTTCTGGCCACACCGCCAGAATGAGGCCGGGGGCAATGAAGACTACGGCCCGGTGATGCGCCACCCCCATGCCTCCCAGGAAGGCCAGCCACAGCACGCGCCGCTGGATGGCCATGCGTGACGGCCACAGCGCCACCAGCAACATGATCATGGTCAGGGCCAGGCTCATGCTATAGACTTCGGCGATCACATGATGAATCCAGATCGAACGCGCCGCGCCAAGCAGGATCACGCTTGCGGCGGCCAGCGCCGGGCGGCCCGTCAATCGCCAGATAAGCAGCCCCAGTCCGGCCAGCATGAGCACGCCCCACGCGGCAGCATAGAGACTGGCGGCTGCGGCTGGCGCTATGCCTGTCGCTCGCAGCACGGGCGTAAACAGGTTGCCCAGTATTGCGAAAAGCGGGTAACCGGTGTGGTGAATGGTGCCCCATACATTCAGCGCAACCTGAATCTCGCTCACGTCTTTGATATACTCGTTTTTCAGGACGCTCTCCGGTGTGCTTTCGGGGAAGCTGCCGCTGATGTGGGTCTGTAACGTGGCCGCGTATAGACCGCCCAGCACCAGCACCGTTAGCAGGACGGCGCTCCATGCTGCCAGCGTGTGAGACGTGGCCGGTCGGGGCGTGTCGGGAATGGGTGATGCGGGCATGAGTTCTCCCCTGTCAGGTGGATTCCGAACGCGCGAATTATAACGCAGCATGGCATTGGCCCGCTGCGACCGAACGGTTTCGGTGCAGAACAGGCCACTCCACAAGGTGGATGACGCGGGCCAGCGCAACGACAGAGATCGAAGCCGTTTTTGTGCTACACACAACACGGCCTTTGATGAGCATCAAAGACCGTGTGCACTCGTTGGATGGCGAAAGAGTTGGCGTCAGAACCGGTTGCCGGTCCGCTTACCGGGGTTCAACCACCATGCGGACGGCAGTTCGTTCCTGATCGTCGATCGTGACCTCTATAAAGAAAGGTATCACGATGACATCGATGTTGTCGTCGCGCAGGTAACCGCGAGCGATGGCGGTGGCTTTCACGGCCTGGTTGACCGCTCCGGCCCCGATAGCTTGAACTTCGGCACGGTTGTGCTCACGCACAACGCCCGCAATGGCACCTGCAACGGCAGTCGAGCGCGACCGCGCTGAGACTTTAATAATATCTACCGTTTTCGCTTCCTGTGAAACGTTTTTTTCAGGAGCCAGATGAGACGGAAGGGTTGGTTGCATAGTAGCCCCCACAAAGACTCTACCTAGAACGAAGGTGATACGTGCAATAGGCGTGCTTGCTATTCCATTGTACATGATTTCACCACTGAATCCAATCAGCCCGGACTGTTCTTTTCGAGGAACGGATAACAAACATGTTGGGGATAGTGCTCAGATATTGTTTGAGAAGCCGACACCCGGTGCAACGACCCCGTACTCGGAACATTGGGGTTGGCGGTGACCACCAGTCGCAGTATGATACATCGTTACTGTGACCAGTTGTGTCGAGAACCGTTGTGGGGATGATGGGTCATGAGCCTGATCGATGATTTGCTTGTTGGTTTACCCGACGGTGAAGT
>CAZSXY010000065.1:0-21802 GCA_964611395.1 uncultured Anaerolineaceae bacterium
ATGAGAAGTATGCTGCTGCCATTGGCAAGACGGTGGATCAGCTAACGGCGCAAGATAAACAGATCGCCTTGCTGAACGCCACGCTTGAGGCGGGTAAGGATGCGGTAGAAGCCTACGGTGGTGGGACGCTGACCGCCGCCGAGCGCATGGCGCAGATCAGTACGTTGATCACCAACACGCTCGACAGGGCCGCGATTGCGATACAGCCGATTTTCAACTTTGTGCTGGCGATTGGCAAGACGATCCTCAGCGTCATCGTATGGCCGCTGAACAACATCCTGTTGCCGCTGATCTACGAAATCTCGAATGCCATCTTCGGGCCGCTGACGAGCGCCTGGGAAGGCGTGACCGCGACCATCGGCGATGTACTGTCGCCTTTGCTCAACACGCTCCACCGCTGGATGGTGCTGATTGTGGGCACGCTGCGGCTGGTAGGGCGCGGCTTCCATTGGTTGCTTGAGCAGGCGGGGAAGGCGCTTGGGCCGGTGGCTGACGTGATCAAGAAATACGTCATCGAGCCGATAGCCAAGCTTCTCGATCCGGCTGAGTTTGCCAAGCGTGCCGGGTATGTCTTTGGCGCATTCGCCGAAGGTATTTTGTGGGCCGCAAACGATCTCATATTCCCGGCTGTGATTGGGATTGCGCAGTTTATTGCCGACTTCCTGATGGGCTTTTCGCCGCCGAAGAAGGGGCCGCTCAAGGACATCGACAAGGGCGGCGCGAACATCATGGCGGCATGGCTGGAAGGCTTCACCGGTGTTCCGCTGACGCCAGTGCAAGAAATGGCGGCAATGGTCGATGCGGAGCTTGGCAGCATTGGCAAACTGTCTCAGGAACAGGTGGTGGCACGGCTGGCGAAGCTCGATGCGGCGTTGCAGCCGTTCATCGATCACCTTGAAATCGTCAAGGCCAAGTTCGAAGCGATTACGGAGCCTTTGACGAAAGCGCAAGACGCCATCAAGAAACGGCTGACGAACACCGTCAAGGCGTTCTTTGCCGGTGGTGCTACGGCGGAAGCGGTCAGGGCGATGGATCGCCAAAGTGAAGCGATTGCCCGCCAGTTGAGCATGTATGAAGACATGACCTCTCAAGCCGAGTACCAGCTCTCGATGATGAGAGCGCGGCAAGCATACGAGAGAGCATTGCTCGGTATACAGAAACGTAGGACTGAGCAGGATGAGCAGCAGACCAAAGAGAAGGTCAAGCAGGCCAGTCTTGGCAAGGCTGGCGGTGGTGGCAGCAGTAGCGATCTGGCGGCGGCTATGGCTGGTGTTGGTGGCTTCCCCGACCTGACGCAATACGATCCTACCGGCTCGTTCATGGGCGTAACCGATGAAGAAATCGCTGCCCTGTGGGGCGATATGCAAAGCGGCTTCACCGAAGGGCTGTCTGCGACTGGCGCTGCGGGGCAGTTGGCGCAGTTCGAGCAGAACCGGCAAAAGCTGTCTGAAATTTTCGGGCAGATCGGTGAGTCCACGCCGTTCCAGGGCTTGACCGACACGTTTAACAAGGTCTTTGGTACCGGGGAAGGCTCTCTCTACAAGACCTTCGAAGGATTCTACAACTCGTTTGAGGGGACTTGGAACAAGTTCACAGGCTTGTTCGACGACGTTGACCCGGCGCTGCTGGACAGCATTGCGTTGGGATTGGGCGCGATAGCGGCACCCGCGATTGTGTCCGGCATAGCTGGCGTGGCGACCAGCATGGCGGGGATTGCCGGTAGTCTGGTGCTGGCCGGTATATCGGCCCTCATCGGTGGTTTTGGCGCGGTGGTGAGTGGCATAGTGACAATTGCATCGGCGGCTCCTGGATTGCTTGCCGCATCCCTTCCCCTGGTTCTGATCGCCGGGACGATATACGCCATAAAGACCAATTTCGGCGGCATTGCCGATGCAATAAACCAGGCGGCAGATGGTATCAAGGAGGGCGACTTCAAGAAGACTCTGGATGGCATCCTGGACACCATTACGGCGATACCGTTAGGCATCGCGGAATGGGCCGGGGAGAAAATCGGAATCGATGTACCCGAAGGCCTGAAAGCCTGGGAGGGCGTCCTGGACAATCTCAAGATCATCATTGGCACCGTTTGGAAAAAGCTTTCCGATCCCCATAACTACTACAGCCTGCGTAGTGTTCTTGAGCGCTTTCCGGGTGACGTGGTGAAATGGATCGAAGGATTGGGAACCAAACTCGACGAGAACCTGGTGCAGCCCTTCAAGGACAAGGTTGGCGAGATATGGGACAAGCTGGCCGGGGATGGTGAGGATTCGTTCAAGAACAAGATTCTGTCGCTGCCGGGGCTGTTGGGCGAGTGGCTTTCGGGATTGGGTACCGCGCTCATGAACGCCATCAAACCGCCCATCGTGAATGCGATCAACTCTCTCTTGGGCCTGCTCGAACAAGGGCTGAACTATGTCGTGGACAAGGTGAACGGCTTGTTGGGCTATGACGTGCTTGAGTGGGGTCTGGACAAACTGGGAATCGACAAGCAGAAGCTGGACCCCATCACCATTCCGCGCTTGACACTCGACGTTCCCGAAGCGGCCAGAGGCGCATTCTTGGGCGCAGGGCTGGCGAGAGTACACGCTGGCGAGACGCTAGTATCCGCCTCCAAGCCTTACATAGCCTTCCCGGCGCGGTGGGTCGCCGCGATGGAGCGCATAGCAGACCGCATTGGGCCGTATGCTGCGCCGGGGCCGATGGCTGCTCAGCCGATCATCATTGATCGCGGATCGGGCATGACGGTCAACCAGAACTTCTACGGTAGGGCTGATGCGGCCAGTGTGCGCCGCACCATGTACGAACTGAATGCGCTAGGGGTGATGTCGTGATTGCCGATTACACGGTGAGCATTCTGGACAGTAGTGGTGACACGGCGGCGCTGCTCGACTCGAAAACGCTGGCGACATTGCGGTTCGAGCGCAAGCTGAATGATGTCAGTGTCGCGCAGTTCACGATTCCGGCCAGTCACGCGGCGGCAAGTCTGCTTTCGAAGCATACGTGGTTCGAGATATTTCGTCATCCGGTCATCAGCGGCAAGCAATTTGAAGGAACCTACATGGTGGTGTTGCTTGACAAGTTCGTTGACGACAACGGGATCGAACGGCTGATTGTGTCCGGCTTCAGCCTTGAGTTCCTGCTGCTACAGCGCGTGGTCGATCCACGCAACGATCCGCTCATGGCGGGCGGTTGGAGTACGAAGCAAGACGCCATTGACTCGCTGATGGCCGAATTGGTCTACGAGCAGGCTGGCGCTGGCGCTTCGGCGCATGGCTCCACGCCTTCGCAGCAAGTGGATTATCTCACCGTAGTGACGCCAGCCGGTGTCGGTGAGATTGTCCCATTCCGAAAAGCATGGGACGGTTTACTTGCCACGTTGCAAGAGCTTGCCACCGGTGACCGGATGGACTTCCGCATCGAGCGTGATAGCGGTGTATCGCTCAAGTTCTATGCCGAAGTCATGGGCGCAGACAAGACCAAGACAACGAACTATCCCGGCAACCGGTTCGTTTACCTGACGCCGCAACTTGGAACCATCACCAAGCCGCGACTGTTGTTGGATTGGCGCGAAGAAAAGACGGTGGTGATCCTGTTGGGGAAGGGCGCTGGCGACAACCGAGAGTTTTTCGGCAGCATGGCGAGTAACGTCGCTGAAACGGCCTACAGCTATGCCGCCATTGTTGAGGATTTGCGTCAGGTCGAAGACGCAACGGAGTACATCGAGCAGGCGAAGTCTTCTCTCGCCAACAACGCGGCCAAGAAGGAGTTTAGCTTCGAATTGACGCATGGCGCGGCCTACTACCACGACCTGTTCGATCTCGGCGACATCATAACGGTGGCCTGGGACGATTACGAGAACGACATGCGGGTCGTTGGCGTCAATGTCGAAGCCTCAGAAGGAAGCGAGACCGTCAAACCGATTGTGAGAGAACGCTATGGCGTTGCATAACAACGATCTAGTCTCGATGTTCGATGCGCAATGGAAGTCGGTGAAAGACGCTTTGCGCACGATGAAAGAGGATATGAGCCGCGCGGCACGGCAAGAACGCGCTGAAGTGGCTGGCAGCGTGCCGGTCTACGCCACCACCGGCGACTTCCCGACTGCGGGGCAGGTGGGGCGACTGGCGGCGGCAGCCGACACCGGCAAGTTGTACTTCGATGATGGGTCGTCGTGGCGTGAGGTGACGTTGGTATGAATGAGAATGACTATCTCATCACGGCTGGTGGGGTGTTCCTGTTGCGCGACTACGGTGCTCGTGCGACTGGCATAGGGAACATCCCGGTCAGCTATGTCACCCGGCAGGGCTACAAGCAACATGGCGTCAGTGTTGAAGATCACGCCTTGCAGCCAAGAACTATCTCGTTGGCGTTCGATCTGCATGGGCGTAACCGATCGGGCTTGCTGGCGTTGCGCAGTGCGCTACTCAGTGCGGTTAGCCCCGCAGATGGCGTAGCCCTGACCTACCGGCGTGTCCTGCCCGATGGGTCGCGGCGTGACATTGATTGCTGGATCGACTCCAGCCTGTCCATCAGTGATGGGTTTGATGGTGTGTCGGCAGAAGTTGGCCTGTCGCTGTTCTGTCCCGATCCTTCGTTTTACGACCCGGCCAGGATCACGGAGACGCTGACACCGCAACCGGCAAGCGCGTTCGTGTTGCCCTTCGCCCTGCCGGATGACCTGTGGTTTGTGGCTGAAGGCAGCGCCATTCTTGGAGCGACTATCGACAATCCCGGCACATGGCGGGCGTATCCTGAAATCGTCATCAATGGGCCATATACGCGCATGGTCGTGATGAACGAAACGACTGGCGCATTGTTCGTACTCGGCGTGGCAGCTAGTGCCAGTGACACGATAACCGTCACGCTCGAACCGGGCAACCTGCGCATTACCAGGAACGGTGTGCTGTCGTTTGATGAGCTTGAAGATGGCGATCTGGTCAACTGGTATCTCGCTCCCGGCCAGAATGTTGTCGCGGTCAGTGGTTCCGGCACATTTGGGGGCGTCACGTCTGTTCAAGTTCGATACAACGCACGGTACATTGCATTGTGAGATTGTGAGGAAATGGCATGGCAAGACAATCAATGTTTTGGGCTGGCAACACCGGGTCGGGCGGGATTGGGGACGCTGGCCCCTATACGGACAGCGTGTTTGCCGATTTTGTGAAAGCGATCTTCGGCGAACGCACCGGCGTGCTGAGCGGTCTGCGCGTTGTGGAGAGTACGCCGAATGCGAAAAGCGTGGTGGTGCAGCCGGGGAAGGTCGTGATTTATGGCCGCATGATGGTCACGGATGCCGACGAAACGCTCACTATCGCGGATAACACGTCCGGCAATCCGCGCATTGACCGGATCGTCGCCGAATGTGATTGGGCCGCGCAGACCATCACGTTGAAAGTCGTACAGGGCACGCCTGATGCATCGCCGACGCCGCCGACCCTGACTCAGAACGCCGGGACGCTGTGGCAGGAGCCGCTGGCGCAAGTGTCTGTGGCTGATGGGTTTACGGCGATCTCGGATGCGGAGATCACGGGAGAACGCACCTGGGCGCGGAGCGACTGGCCTGGGAAGATCGTTCCCAGTGCAGGCAGCAATGCTCCGAATGGCTGGCTGTTGTGCGACGGTTCTGCGGTATCTCGAACAACGTATGCTGATTTGTTTGACATGATTGGCACGACCTTCGGGGCCGGTGATGGCAGCACAACGTTTAACGTGCCTGACTTGCGGGGCCGGTTCCCGCTCGGTCTGGACAACATGGGCGGCAGCAGTGCCAACCGCGTCACTGACACTCAGGCAGATGTGCTAGGCGGTTCGGGCGGTGAGGAAACACACACGCTGACGGAAGCGGAGATGCCAGCGCACACACACACGTATACCGAGACCGGAGGATTTAATAAAACGACTGGTTGGGGAACTGATGGCCTCGGAACACAAGCGAGTACCACTGGCAGCACCGGTGGCGGCAGCGCCCACAACAACATGCCGCCGTTCCTGGCTGTTAATTACCTCATCAAGACATAGGAGATGGCAAGGATGGGAATACAGAATCTAGGTACGCCACAAGTTGCGAACCGGGCGATTGTCCAACTGGCTATTGAGGCTGGCATTGTCGATCTGATCAAGTCGCTGGTGGCGGTTGCCACTGACAAGCGCACACTGTTGTTGCAGATCGTTGACACGTTGGGCGATGCGGTTGATGGCACGAGTGTTCATCCGGCGCTCAAGACTCAGTTTTTTGCTGAAGTGCTTGAAAAGGCTTCAGCCGACGATCTCATTGTTGCGTTCAATATGGATGTGCTGGACAAGGTGTTGGAGTACATCGACTCCGACTCGGATTCGGCGGTTGTGAGCGTCAAGAGCCTGCCCAAGACGATCCCGGTAGATGGCCCCGCTGAGACTAGCGTGGTGCGAGACAGAAACAACGTTGAGATCACCTTTTCCGAACCGCCTGTTGATTGGGCGTATGAGATATACGTCGATCTGAAGTATGTGGGCAAGGGGACACAGGCAAGCGCCACTGTTGTCGATGGCCTTGTGACTCATTCGTTGGTGATGCCTTTCGATGGAAAGACACACACCGTTCGCGTCTTGTTTGTCGATCCGAGTGGATCGATGACCCGGTTTGGCCCTGTAGCCACCTTCACATAGGTTCGGCTACCGTCTCAAGAGATGGAGAAAATATGACAGCATTGGATGTAATCAGCCTTTTCAACGAGATAAGCCCCTTCGCCACGCTGGCGTTGCTGGTCTACCTGGTGCTTCAAGGACGGAACGCGCACGTCGAGCGCGAAGACGTGTTGAAGTTGGAGCTGGTGAAGCTGGTGGCGGCAGCCGTAGCCAATATCGAAGAAAGCACGAAGGCGATCAAGCTGTTGCACGGGGCCGAGAAAGAGACCCAGACGTTGATCATGGGCACGCGCCGGGTGCTGGAAACGCACCACAGCGCCAGCGTGGAACGTTTCGACGAGCTGCACAGTGCGATCCAGGCTGTGCCGGCGCGAACAGACGAAAAGCTCGCGCCGAGGTTCGAGGCGTTGCAGCAATTACTGGCGGCTGCCAACAGTATGGTCGAAGACATTGCCACGGACGTGAAGGCCCGCGCCCAACGCATCGTGAGCAGTGCGGCACCGAAGGGAGATTGTGCGCATGGCTTGGACGCAGTTACGTCACCAGACGGCTCTGGTGAAAAGAAAACAGACGAGAGCGCGGCAGCGCAGAAGCAAGAAGAAGGAGACACAAAGTGAGCACGGAAGAACTGACGATCATCGTGTTGGGGGTGGTGGGCGTGATCACACTCGGCGTGTTCGCCTACTACGGGAAGAAGCTGGCCGAGATCGCGGGGCTGCTGCAGCCGCTGATCGAGGTAATCGTGCAGCGGGCGGATGTGGCGCTGGCGGGGTACGGTCCCGTGCTGAGGCCGGCGCACGAGGCGGTGACGGCCTTGAGCACATTGGTTGATGAGGATGACGATACGCTGGTGCGCGAGCTGCCGGGAAATGTGGTGGCGGCAGTGCGGGTATTGTTGGAATATGCGGGACAACTGACGGACGGCGTGGTGGAACCGCCGCCGCAAGAGGTCAATATAGGCGATGCCCCACATTAACCTGATCCGCGTGATGGCTTGGCGCTGGGATATCCGGGGGATGCAGGTCTACGATGCGCCGGAGCATGCGGGCCAGTGGCTGGCGACAGAAACCAGGTGTCCGGAGTGCGAGCAGACGTGGGCCACAGTCGTCCCGCTGCGGCACGCGGGGGCGGAATGCCCGTTTTGTGGCCACGTAGACCTGGGATATGTCTGGGGTGACGATGAAACGGACGATTAACGTCGCGCCGGTGGTAGTCGCGTTGCTGCTCGCCGCGTGCAGCTACGTCGTCGAAGTCGACGGCGTCCGGCATGACGTGCGCGTATATCCGGTGATTGCGACGGCAACGGATGCGCCTCGCCCAACGGTGACGCCACTATCGCCAACGCCGACGCTGACACCGACGCAGACGGTTACAGCCACGCCGATTCCCCCATCGGCGTCGGCTACTCCCACCCCAACCGTACCCCCGGTGACTCCCACGCAGGAGGTCACACCGGGGGCTACGGCCACCCAGGAATCGACCGAATTTCCTCCGCCTACACCGCGTCCCACTGTCGTTCCTGATGATCTATTGTGCATGGCTGGGGCGATAAACAGTAATATCAACATTCGCAACGCACCGGCTATCACGGGCGCGAAAATTGGATTACTGAAACAGGCGGAGCGTGTGCCGATTGAACGTGTTCTGGTGCGGTATCCAGAAGGCGCGCCAAATCGCGAGGAATGGGGCAAGTTAGGCGACCGCGAAGGGTGGGTGGCGCTGTGGTATTTGGGACGCGAACTGGTGCGGCTCGATGATGATGCGCCTTGCTGGGAGTTGCCTATCGAGTATGAAAACTCCCCTTTACCATAAAGCGGGGGGTTGGCTTCAAGGTTACGCCAGGGGCCAGCCTCGCCGCACTCCAGGCATTCGCGAATGCACTTCCACCAGGGACGGAAGCGGTCGCCTTTGTTGTGCAGGACACCGAACTGACCGACCGCCTGGCGCAAACGGATATTCTGACGGTATTCGTGCCCTGGTCGCAGTTCCCTGGCGATTGTCCCAATGTGAACATGTCTCCAGAAGCCAGTGCTGCCGATCGCATTAGCTACGTTGAACACCAACGTGGTACGGCTACGTTTGACTACGTGGTGTTGTCCAATGAGTGCGTGTGGCCGGATGCGGAGTGGTACGCACGGTGGGCCACCGCCGCGCTTGATTTGTGTGATCGGCGCGGGTGGCTGTGCATTCCTACGGCGTGGAATACTGGCGCTCCTGAGCTCGATTGGCTGCCCGTCCTTGATCGTTTGCATTGCAGTATGGCGCGGCGCGGGCATCCATTCGGCATCAATATCTATCCCTATTATCCCGTTTCATTGATGACCAAAAACGACCAGACCCAATATACAACTTATCGCTTCGAGCTAATCCAGGCCCGGATGGAATGTCGGCCCCTATGGTTCGTGACAGAACTCGCGCCCGATGGTGGGGGATGGCCTCCGAACAGTGGAGATACTGCCGCTTTCATCAATGCAACGATGGATCACCTGGACGTTTTTGGGGTGTGGTACTACGGTGGTAATAATCCGCTACCCGCATGGCCCGCCGCCATCTGGACGATTGAGGACATGGTCACTCTGGCGCTGCGTGTCAATCGGTAAAACGACCACGCCGTGCTGTGGGCGACGGCGTGGTATGATGCGATTGATCTGGCGGTGCGGGGTGCGGCGAACCTGCGGGAACGGCTCGATGTGTTGGCAAGCGGGCTGATGCATGGAGCAACTCGATACGCGGGATTGTGACACTCCGCTCACCCACGACCGGCTCATCTGCTCCTCTCATGTCGGCACGCCAGAGGTAAGGTGTGACCAACGTACGGAGGGGACGTCCCCTGAGCCAAAGGAGTCGAAAATGTCGACCATCGTATCCGAACGCGTAGAAGACCTCGAAGATGCCCGCGAAGCGCTTCGCCAGGCCATCGAGTTGATTGAACAGGCCACGCGCGACACGCCCGTCGAGGACTACGCCGACGCCTACATCATCCCCACGTTGCGCATGTGCGCCAGCGAGGAACACACTTACCTGGGCCACCAACCCGCCAACCTCGACGAACTGATCCGCGCCCTGGAGGGTGACGAGGAGTAAGACGCGCCGCCCGCAGGACAACGCCCGCGGCAGGGGAGAGACGAGAGCCCCTGCCGCGCATTTGGTTACGGTCAGCGGGGGGAGTTTGGGAAGAGCCGCTCGTGTCAGCGGGCATGCATTGTGCGCGTGGTTCCGCTGGCAGTAACGGCAACTGATGCGTCGCCGGCAACGCATACGCTAACGCTGGCAGCAAGCCCGATGCCCACCAGCGCACCAGCACCGACGCCCGCGCGTGTCCTCATGGCGATTGCAGGCAATCTTGGGGACACAAGTCGGGATGCGCACGTTCCACCTGATCGCATACGCCGTCCCCGCACTTTTGGTTGCCGGGGCCGTAGCCGTTTCCGGACACTGGTGGGCGTCCGTTTTGCTCGTAAACCGCGTTGATCACTTCGTCCGGCAACGTCACCTCCGGCAACAGGGCTTCTTCCATGATCGCCGAGACGGTGCGGCTGAGCGTGCCTTCTGGATCGACGGCGTGCACCGCGTCCAGGAACGCATAGAGCGGAGGGTCCTGACCAGCGGTGGCGTGCGTCACCACGCCGTACACGCCGCCGTCCATCCGCAGCATGGTTTCGATGGCGGCGCGCGGATTCTGGTAGACTTGGTAGTGGGCCAACCACTTGCGCGGAATGTCGTTCACCGTGCCCACGAGGACGAACCGGTTGATCCCCTTCTCCGGTACGTTGTCGGAGAAGCGTTCACCAACTGTGCCCGTGTTGGCAAAGCCGGAGCAGGTATCGTAGATGATGGCGTCTGGCATCACCTGCTTGTCGTGTTCGTCGTTCACGCAGCCAGCTTGGATGTCCGGATTCACTTGGCGCAGAGCCGCGATATAATCATCCAATGAGCCGCGATAAGCGCCAGGGCGTTTGTCTTGCGCCTGCACGGTTTCCGGCGGGAAGTTCGTGTATCCGTCCCAGCTTCCGTGATAGATGCTGTGATGGTGGGCGGCGATCTCGTGCCCGTTGACCATCCAGCCCTGCACTTCGGTCAGCAGATCGGAGTCGGTGGCGACGTAATCCGCCCAGGGGACCGTGAACATGATCGTTAGCTTGATGCTGTAGGCGTCGGCGTAAGCGACCATCTCCCGCAACACAGAAAATTCTTCCGCGACGCGGTCGGGCGAGACCGGCTCGCAGTGGATGGCGACGAAATAATACGGCGTTTGAGGAACTTCTTGGGCGCGAGCGTCGTAGGTTTGTCCGGCGAACACGACGCCAGCGAGGGTCAGCGCTGCCAGCAGAAACACAGTGACTTTCTTCATGGTGATCCCCTTTCGCTGTCATACGTTGTCCTGATGTTATCAGTGTACACGGGGGATGTTGTTGAAGCGTGATCGCGTTGTAAAAGTTGTGTAAAGGTGCGGCGGATGTGGATTGGCGTGATTTCCGCTAGCATTGGGGCGAGTACTTGAAATGAAGTCTGCGATGCGCACACTCAAGATATCAAGCCATTTTCAAGCTGGCGGAGCAGATTCACCATCTCAATTGCTGCCATGGCAGCCTCAGCCCCTTTGTTACCCGCCTTACTGCCGGAACGTTCGATTGCTTGTTCGATGTTCTCCGTCGTGATAACACCGAACGCGACCGGAATTCCGCTCTGCCAGGAGGCCTGTGCGATCCCCTTACTGGTTTCGTTGGCGATGTAATCAAAGTGTGGTGTTGAGCCGCGAATGAGTACGCCCAGGCAGACAATCGCATCGTAGCGTTTGCTGTACGCCATTTTCTGTGCCGCCAGCGGAATTTCAAAGCTGCCCGGCACATAGGCGATGTCTATGTCATCCGCGCTGACATTATGGCGAATAAGCGCGTCTTTTGCGCCTTCCAGCAGCTTGCTGCCCATAAAATCGTTCCAACGTGCGGTAACGATACCGATCTTCAGCCCGGTGCCGATCAATTTGCCTTCGTAGATGTTGCCCATTTCTATGCTCCTAATCGGTTTCAGTAACAGTACACAAGTTAAGTTGATGCCCCATCTTCAGGGCTTTGGTCTGGAGATAAGCGATGTTCTCGTGATGCGGTGTGATTTCATGAGCGATCCTTTCCACCACGCGAATCCCGCGTTTTTCCAAACCGGATACTTTTTCGGGATTGTTGGTAAGCAGGCGCACTGCGGATATGCCGAGCTCCTCCAGTATTTGCACCGCGACATCATAACTGCGAGCATCGGCAGGAAAACCCAACTGGTGATTGGCTTCAACTGTGTCCAATCCCTGATCTTGTAGTGCATACGCCTTGATCTTGTTCCCCAGACCGATGCCACGTCCTTCCTGCCGCAGATACAGCAGCACACCACCATGCCCTTCATCTGCGATCTGTGCGAGAGCTGCCCGTAACTGCTCGCCACAGTCACAGCGCCGCGAACCGAGTACATCACCCGTCAGGCATTCGGAATGCAGGCGCACCAGGGGCGTTTTTCCAGCGTTGACGTTACCCATTGTCAGCGCCATATGTTCTTTGCCCTGGGCATCGCGGTAAACTATCGCGGTGAACTCGCCGTAACGTGTCGGTAGGCGGCTGGTTGCAACCCTCGCGATTGGACCGATGCGAGGACAGCGTTTAGCCGGATTATGACCGCTTTGTTGTAGTCGGTACTGTGCCAATGCTTCCACCGTCACGATCTTAATGCTATGTCGCTGTGAGAATTTGATCAGTTCGGGAAGCCGTGCCATTGTGCCATCGTCGGACATAATCTCACAGATCACACCGGCGGGCGTTAAACCGGCCAACTTCGCCAGATCGACGCTCGCTTCAGTCTGTCCGCGTCTTTCCAGCACCCCGCCATCCCGCGCTCGTAGGGGGAAGACGTGGCCTGGCATGGCGATGTCGTTCGGTGTTGAGCCTGGATCAATCAGCGTGCGGATGGTGCGGGCGCGATCATAAGCCGATATACCGGTTGTCACCCCCGTCTTCGCTTCGACGGAGATAGTAAAGTCGGTCCCAAAACCACTGTGATTCTGGGCTTGTGGCACCATCAGCGGGATTTGCAGGCGATCCAGCATGTCGCCAGTCATTGCGAGACAGATCAGTCCACGTCCGAGCGTTGCCATGAAATTGACCGCTTCCGGTGTTACATGTTCAGCGGCAATGGCGAGATCACCCTCGTTCTCTCGGTCTTCATCGTCCACGATAATGACGAACTTGCCAGCGCGATAATCCGCCAGCGCTTCCTCCACACTTGCAATAAGGCTATTCATAGCCGTTCTCCACTAGAAACTCCAACGTGATATTTGATGTCAGTCTCTGTTTCAGGTTAAGCATCTTTTCGACATACTTGCCCAGCACGTCGACCTCAATGTTGATCAGGTCGCCCACCTGCTTTTGGGGCAGGGTGATGAACTGCTGCGTGTAGGCGACAAGTTGCACGGTGAACCAGTCATCGCCCACGTTGACTACCGTCAGGCTGGCACCGTCCAGGGCGATATAGCCCTTTGGCACGATATAGCGCATGATCTCAGGGTAAGCCTGGACCGTCACCCACAGCGCGTCGTCGTCGCGGCGAAACCGCGTGACCGTTCCACAGCCATCAATATGCCCCTGCACGAAGTGCCCACTCAAGCGAGTCATCGGCGTGACAGATCGCTCTAGATTCACCGGGCTGCCGCTCTTCAGTTGGATAAGATTGGTGCGGTTCCGCGTTTCCGGTGAAAGACCGACCGTAAACCCATCTGCCTGCAACCGTGTCACTGTCAGGCAAACCCCGTTTACAGCAATGCTGTCGCCCAGTCGCGTGTCTTCAACGACCGTTTTACAGGCAAGAGAAAGATCGTAGCCCAGACCACTGCGACGTAATTGACGTACCGTGCCGACTTCTTCCACAATTCCGGTAAACATCCTTATCCCTTTTCGTTTGACTTCACTTTTCCATGTATCAATACGTCATCTCCAAGTTGCTCGATCCGCGTGTTGGAGAGACGCAGAGCTTGTGCCATCGTCGCGGCCCCAAACCCGCCAATCGCCGATGGCGCGTTCTCGCCACCGATGATAGCTGGTGCAATGTATGCCCATACCTCATTCACTAGATCGTCGTCGAAGAACGCCCCGAGTACGGTGGTGCCACCTTCAATCAGTAGACTCTGTATGCCCCGTTGTCCCAGTTCCTTGAGTAACTCGGCAATATCTACCCGGTGCCAGTCGTTCTCCGGCAGACGAACAACCTCAATCCCACACTCAATAAGCCGTTTCTCATATTCAGTGGACATAGCACTAGTCGTTGCGACGAGGGTCCGACCTGGTAAATCCGGTGAAAATAACTGGCTGTTCAGGGGAACTTTGCCTCTGCTGTCCAGCAAGACGCGCAGGGGATGTTGTGGGTTTTCAACAGGCAGGCGCGTTGTCAGACGGGGATTATCCACGATAGCCGTGCCCGAGCCGACCAGTATCGCATCGACCGCGTGGCGAAGTTGATGTCCGCGTTGACGAGCAGCTTCGCCGGTAATCCACTGGCTGTGCCCAGTATGAGTTGCGACCTTGCCATCGAGAGATATGGCGTACTTGGCAATCACATAGGGCAGGCTGGTTTGGACGTGATGGAGAAAAAAACGGTTAAGATCGCTGGCTTCATCCGCGCAGATATGGGCGGTGACTTGCAGGCCGGCCTCGCGCAGACGCTGCGCCCCGCCGCTGGCGGCGGGGTTCGGGTCGGAAATAGCGTAGACGACATGCGTGATTCTGGCGTTGATGATCGCCTCGGTGCACGGGGGTGTTCTGCCGTGATGGTTGCAGGGCTCGAGTGTGACGTAGAGGGTCGCGCCTTGCGCGGCCTCGCCCGCGTCGCGTAGCGCTTCAATCTCCGCATGGGGCATCCCGGCGCGGTGGTGATAACCCTCGCCAACGACATGCCCATCGCGTACGATGACAGACCCGACCATCGGGTTAGGGCTGGTGTAGCCTTCTGCCAGACGCGCCAATTTGAGGGCGCGCTGCATCCATTGGATGTGGTCAGACATGAAAAATGCTCCGAAAATCTGTCTTCGGAGCATGTGGAGTCAACGCAAAGTCAAATGGGCTCTCTATACCAGAGGGCTGAGAATGGCTGGCGGACAATGTGTACTGTAAATGGGCACTAGCAAAAACCGATACCGAAAGCATTACGGTTTGAGCAGCGCAATTACAAACACAACTGACTGTCAGCTATGCGTTGAATCTTCTCCCATCCGGACTATCACCGTCGGCTCTGGTCTTTCACCAGATCCACCGTCGCTTTGGTTGAACACCATCGCGATGCATATCCCTCGTTCAGTGTTTAAGGTTCAATGAAGAGATATGGCTCGGGTCACGGGCTTGGCACGCACGCCTTACCGTCGGTGGGGAATTTCACCCCGCCCCGAAGATTCGTTAGTTCTTGATTGCTCAAATTATAACAGGCATCAACAAGCTCGCCTATATTGTAAGTGGGCTGAATCTTTTTGATGGGTATCTAATGTACGACTGAGTTACACTCGACCAAGACATCCGGCATGTAGTAAACTGGATGCGGAAAATGCCCGAACCCTTAGCCCACGTGTTCAGTACCCTAACGGATCATACTGACCTGCCCTCAGTTATTGAGCCAGAGTCAAAGTTAGACTCAAGGGCATGGTAGAGTGTGGTTGCACCAGTATAGCCTCAGAGGCTGGTGGACGAGGTTTGACCTCCAGCCCGGCCAGCCATGCCCGAACCCCCTGAGGAAGCGCGTGTATCTTCTATTCTCTGGTTTGCGTATTATCCGCCCGGACAGATACTCTCGCAAGGTACACCATCGTTATCACCATCGCGTCGACCACACCCGCATTGGTTCAACTGGAAGTAAGCCTCATCACACGAAGACATTTGCGGACAAGTCTTGCTGCAATCGCAGGTGTATGCTGGAGCTGGCGGTGGTGTAGGCTGTGCTTGGACGGGGGGCTTACTTTGAGGCTGTGAAGGAGCTTGTGGGGCTGGCCGTTGAGAGCTGGTAAGCCACCCTGCAACCCAGACTGTGTTCCCTGCATGCTCAAATCCATACCAGGTTGAGCCATCAGGCGCTGCATCTTGCACAATTGCAGAAAAAGAATCGCCATATTCCAATTGTGTCACGATATTGCATGTGGTGCTTGCGCAGCTGCGCACGTTGAGTTTTGCTGCAGTCACGTAACGCCTTTTGGGTTGCATCCGAGGGTGGGCTGTCGGTGTAGGCACGGGATTTGTAGCGCTTGTGTGCTGGTCGGAAACCCAGGCAACGAGACCAAACGCATCAAAGCTATACCACTTGTTGCCATTAGCATCAACTTGCCAATCAATCACCGTGAATGAGTCACCGTATTCCAGTTGTCCCAATATCTCGCACTGTATACTTGGACACTCCCGAACTTCTGATGTTTCTATCGTGACATATCGCGTCTGCGGGCGAGTTGTTGCGGTAGGGGCACGTGTAGGCGTGTTGGTTGTTGTGGCCGTTGGGGACGGGGTGAGCGTTGCCACCTGAATTTCAAAGCCTACTACTTCCTGAGGTGTAAGCGGATTAAAGAGATACTCTCCATCTTCCTTGAGAGTCAGCTCCAAAACTAACGATGAGTGGCTGTTTTCAGGGTTAAACTCGAGTGTGACAGAGGAGAATCCCTCAGGTAAATCGTAAACCAACAGACTCGGTTCACTGCTGTTTGCGGCTACTGGCTGACCATTGTTGAAACCAGGATAATCTCGACCCAAGTAGAACTCGTTGCGAACTTCCTTCATGTTTTGAAGTTCGAAGTCATCCCCATCTATATGTAAAGGAAAGTCTTTGCCATAGAATATCGTTTCGGCTGATTTGTCATTGTGCAGAGTGATTTCAAAGATCAGAAAAACGTCCTCGTCGGGCTTTTCGTAGCCAGCTTTCTTTATGCTCCAAATTCGAGAAATGTCGAGCCGGAACTCGTCCACCGAAATGGACACAATCCCAGCCTCGTCGGTCTGAGCATCAGATGGTACAACCCAGATATTTGTTATTAATATCAATGCGAAGAGAATGAATGCTACTTTTTTCATCGCACTTCCTCCTTGCATGATACTCATCTTCAGCCTATACCAATTTTCCTGAGGCGCAACTCACACCAAAAAACCAGGAAGCGGATCCGGTTCGGAGAGTTAATGAGAACGGGACCTCTCCAAGTTCAGCGCCAGCAGCCGTCGAAGTATCTCCTCATCGTCGCCGAGCACGTCATGCGCCCACCCATAGGCGTCACACACGGCGCGATCCAGGGCGCGGTGCAGTTCGTCGAGGCGGGGGGCGAAGTCACCGGCAGCGGGCTTGATCTTCGGGTGCTTGCGTCCCGGCGGCGGCGGAACCTCGCGAAACACCAGCAGGGCATTATACAGGTTGGTCAACGTCCGATCTTTTAGCCTGCTCTCCGGCACGCCGGGCGGGTTGAGCCACGCCTCGCGCTCCTCGTGGAGCTGGCGGGCGGCTTCGCTGATGGCGAGGTAAGCGGGGTGACCGGTCGGTTCCTGTCCCGGCGGCCAGGGGAAGGGGAAGGTTTCGAAGGTGGTGGTCGGCGTGTAGCGGGGATCGTTGCCCTTGCCGAGCCATGTGCCCATGCGCAGCGCCCACAGTTCGTGGATGCGCGAGTGCAGCACGCCGAAGAAATAGTCGTTTTCAGACGCCACCACGATTAGCTGGTGATCCGGTATGATCTCGGCATCAATCCATAACCAGAGTCGGTGTTTTGAGACATGGGGAGTAGCGAGATAGCGATCAAGCTGAGCTATGGCCTCGCGCATTTCCGGACGAGGTCTAATGTGCAACCACCAGCGGTCGCGGGATTCCTTTCGACTAGTAGTGTCCAGGTGTACTTTCACGTGTTGTTCCACGTATTGTAGAGGGGCTTCATAGAGACTGGCTTCTTCGAGAGATATGTCTGTACCGAAGTCGATAAGCCACATATTACGCGGACGCCTTGTAATATCCAGGCCGTTCCACCACGGCTTGATCACATCTTTATTCGACCTACCACTCGAATTAGACGCTTCCATCATATCCTTGGCAACAGAATATCCAATATCGAATGAACCACCTTTTTGATTTCCTCGAAAAGCGATGTTCTCGTTTTCTGTCAATTGCTTGGCCTTCGTAATGTCCACCTGCCCGGTTAGATCGGCATTAATGTGGGATACTTCTTGACCGTCAAGCGTCCTCGATATTTCATTGCCATCATCAAAACCAATCATAGAAACGCGGACAGCAGCCCCTTCCAAAATCCATGGTCTATCCGACCAAGCCATGAATATATCACCGGTTTTCTTGATCTGATCGATTACTACCCGATTCGCTCCTCCTCTGATAGAGTTCGTTGCTAGTAAACCAGCGCGACGAGTTCGTCCACTCGCAATCTGATTTCGAGATTTCTCAAACCAATAGCAGACAAGATCAGCAAAGCCGGGTACGCGACCGGCATAGAGCTTCCATAGTTGCTCCAGGTAGTTGTCGTCAAACTCTTGCCGCAATTTATTTCCGCCCAGAAACGGCGGGTTGCTCACAATCACATCGACGGCGGGCCACTCCGGCTCGACCGGGTTGCCGTCTTCATCGAAGGCCAGGATCGCATCCATCAGCGTGATGTTGTCCAGCGGTTCGAGGATCGGCTCGCGCTTGAGCAGGTGCTGCAGGCCGTTGTTGTAGTGCCACTGCAAGTAACCGATCCACACGACGATGCTGGCCAGGTCGTGGGCGATGGGGTTGATCTCGATGCCGTAAAGCTGGCGGGGGTGGACTTCCGGAAAGGCCAGCGGCAGCCCGGCAAACAGCGGGTGGTTGATCACCTCTTTTTCCAGGTCTTTGAGCAGTTGCAGCGCCACGTACAGGAAGTTGCCGGAGCCACAGGCCGGGTCGAGCACGGTCACGCTGCGCAGCCGGTCGAGCATCTGCTCGCGCAGGGCCAGGAGCCGGTTGGCGTAGCGCGTCTGGACGGCCCGCGTGCCGCTTTGCAACGCCTCGTCATAGCGGGCGCGGACGGGTTCCGCTTCGGCCTGGGTAGCTGCCCAGGCGCGGCGGAGCGGCTGCATCAGCACCGGCTCGACGATGAGCAGGATGTCCTCGCGGCTGGTGTAGTGCGCGCCAAGCTGCGCCCGCTTGGACGGGTCCAGGCTGCGCTCGAACAGCGTGCCGAAGATGGCCGGTTCGACGGCAGACCAGTCGAGGTCGCACGCTTTCTCCAGATTGATCAGGGCCTCGGCGCTTAATTCCTCGGCGTAGACATCATCGAAGAGCGTGCCATCGAACCAGGGCACGTCCTGGAACTGAACGTGGCCGCCTTCGGCCATGGCCCGGAAAAGCTGCTCGGTGTAGTTCACGAAGCGGCTGGGCTGGTTGCGGGTGTTGGCGACCACCTCGGTGAAGAGTCCTTTGCCGCTCACCCCTGGCGGCAGCAGGCCGACATCCTCGGCGAACAGGCAAAAGACGAGCTTGGTCAGGAAGTGCGCGATGCGCTCCGGCGCGGCATCCCAGGCGCGCATGTTGTCGGCGATCTGGCGGAAGACGTCGGCGGCGTCCGCCGTGACCTGGGCGGAACTGCGCTCCGGATGGAGCAGGTAGGGATCGTAGAAGAGATTGCTCAAGATACGCTGGACGCGCCGCGAGGTGGCGATGTCGGCGTTGGTGAAGCGGTGGACGACCTTCGCGGTGCCGGTGAAGTTGGTGTGAATCTCCCAATGCTCGATGTCGCACACGACCAGCAAGGGCGGGTTGCCCAGGTTCTCGCGGTAGCGGAGCAGTTGCTGGTAGGCGTCGTCGAGCGAGTCGTATTTGCCTTTGCCCTTGTACTCGATGGCGAAGTGGTCTTTGTACCACACATCGGCGTAACCCTGGCTGCCGCCTGTGGTCTTGACCCCGGCTTCGAAGGTGAAGAAGGTGCCGTCGGGGTCTATCTCTGCCGGAGTGGGGTGATCGACCAGGCGGCAGAGGTCCATGAAGTGCTCTTGATAGCTAGCGCGTTCTTTGAGTTCGGCGCGCTCCCATTTTGCAGCGAATTGCTGGTAGGTGTAAGCAGACATGGCTGACTCACTTTGGGGAATGTGACAACACTATAGTGTGAGCCAGTATAGCACTGTCCGCAGGAATCGGGGAAGCAATTCATGGAGAACCGTGCCGCGTATACGGTAAGGGTCATGAAGGGCTAAGCGCCATCGCGCCCCTTGATGTCTACGCGGATGCAATCGGTTTGATACCCGTCGGTATCCACCAGGCCGTACGGGAGGTCCGGCCTTTCCGCCAGGGCAATTTCCACTTCGTGGCCGGCGATCTTGCGTGTTTGCAATCGTACCAGCACCCCCTCGGCGTCGATGCGGGCGATCTCGAATCCGCGATCATGGAGGTGCTCGGCGATGTCGGCCCCAGCCGCCAACCGGCGGGCCTCTTCGCGGGCGTTGTCGATCCAGCAGCGGCCGAGTTCGCTGATTTTGGTTGTGCGGCGCATCCAAGCGCCGGGGCGTTGCCGCGTCATACGCTCACGTGCCATATTTTCGGCCTTGCCGGCGCGATTTCCCTGCTCGGCGGGCGTGCCATAGGTGGTGTTCTGCTGGGTGTCGTTCATTCTGGTCCTTTCTGCGGGGCGTTTGTCGTCTCCGTTCTTTACCTTGCTGGCATCATACTACAGGTGGTGTCAGTGGCGATGTGTTGATGCTCTGTACATCCATGAGCAGCCTGTCACATCGCAAGCCGAGCACGGTGAGGGAGCGGAGTGTTTGCCTCGCCCCCTGTGGTTGCCAGCCCTACGGCCACACGGCCTGCATCGCCAACTCCGCCGGGCACGGGTAGTGCTCGTCGTGGGTGATGGCTCCGACCTGTGCCTCGACCGCGCGCCGCGCGGCGTCTTCCAGCTCATGCCAGTTGGCGGCTTCCTCGATTTCGTACACCTCGTGGAACGCAGTGGCGCGGAAGCGGGCGACGATGCAGCGTTGGCCGCGAACCATGATGATCACTTTCTTGTCGGTAGGGATAGGTAGCGATAGCATAGAAACACCTCCGTATTGGGGTGGCGAGCGGAAGTGGACTCTTGGCCGGAGCACTTCCGCTCGCGCTGCGTTTGGCGCAGGTGCTATTTGCCCACCTGGATGTCGTGGGATCAACTCCTGCTGACAAAGACGGCTGCTGCAATATCCTCTGCGCTAACGCCGTGCGGCAGTAATTCGTCATGGATACTGACATGGATGGGTGCTTTCAGCGCGTTCTGAAGCGCATCCAGGGCCGCACGGGCCATTTCGATCTCATCTTGGCCGATGGGATCTCCGTTTTCAACCGCGTCGATGAACTGTTCTAGATCGTCAAGGTGTCCGATCATGGTACTCTTCCTTCGGGGGCGCGGGTGCGCCCCCGGACTACTTGCTCTTGCTGCCGTTGTACTTAGGGCCGCGCCGAGCGGTGAGCACGCGCTGGCCGTTGTAGCGACCAGTCCGAAAAATCACTTCCTCAGGTGTGAGACCGTCCCGCTTCATATAACCAGCAAAGGCATGACGCACTGACTTGAGCAGCTGCTCGTCCTCAAAGACGACGTACAACGCCTCAGTGGCCGGAGTTTTCTCCAGGCGCAACAGAAATTCGTTGTAGAGGTCGCCCCAGGCGCGCTTGCTGTCGCAGAAGCGAATCGCATTAACCGGCATGGTGGCTATCTCGCTGTAGGGTTTACTCTTGGTAGCCATGTTACTCCTCCTTGTGCGGATTTTGGCGCAGATTCCTTCTGTGCTTTCTTCTGTGGTAAGGGTGGGCAGGTGTCGTCTTGGCCGTGACTCCAGCCATGTGATCGATAGCGACGGTACTGCTGGCAGGTCGTGCACCACTCCTCGCCATCGAGCACTTTCAGGAGCGGTGTGCCACAGGTGTGGCAGCGTCCACAATTACGTTTGGTCATGGTGCTACTCCTTGTGCGGGGCCGGTTGACCCGGCCCCGGGTCGTTACGGAAACTATCCGGCGATGGCGGCCAGGTCGGGCGCTGCGCCGGCATCGGGCGGGATGAGGGGCGGCTGGGCGGGCGTGGTGCTCTCGGCGGGTTGCGTTTCCGGTGATGCGGTGGCGGGTTCGACAGGGGGCGGTGTGGGGGCGGCTTTCGGTGAGCTGTCGCCGGTCGCTGCCGGGTCGTTTTCCGCCACGGGGCGCGCGCGG
>CAZSXY010000066.1:0-21564 GCA_964611395.1 uncultured Anaerolineaceae bacterium
CGGTTCCGTCGGCCCATTGGGGATTCGGCTGGCTCCGTTCGGGCGCACCACCCCGCAAGACGCTTCCGCTGCGTTCCAAATCCAGGTGCAGGCATTGGTCGAAGCGGGCGCCGACCTGTTGCTCTTCGAAACATTCTCCGACATCAAAGAAATTACAAGCGCTATCACGGCTGCGCGGCAGATCGACGCCGAAATACCCATCATCGCGCAAATGACCTTTACGCGTGACAATCGCACGCTTCTGGGCGACACGCCTGCACAGGTAGCCCGCGCCTTACATGACAGCGGGGCCGATGTGATTGGAGTCAATTGCAGTAGCGGCCCGGCGCAACTCTTGCGCATTCTGCAACTGATGCGGCGGGCGGTTCCCGACGCGCTGTTCTCCGTCGTGCCTAACGCCGGCTGGCCGGAAATCGCAGGCGGGCGGGTAATGTACCCTGCCACACCGGACTATTTCGGCGAATATGCCCTCGCATTCCAGGATGCGGGCGCGTGCATGGTCGGGGGGTGCTGCGGCACGACGCCCGATCATATCAAAGCTATGCGCGAGGCGCTTGACGATCCGCTGCGCGAACATCCGACCATGATCACTGTATCTGAGTTAGCCGAGACGGTGGTGCGTGATGTTCCTGAGGCTCCAACCCAACTGGCCCACAAGCTGGCCGCCGGGCAGTTTGTGGTCACGGTGGAAATGCCGCCGCCGCGCGGTTACACCGCCCAAAAAATCGTTGCCTCCGCCGAGCTGCTGCGCGAGGCGGGAACAGACTTCATCAACGTCTCGGACAGCCCAATGGCCCGTATGCGCATGAGTCCCTGGGCCGTCTGCCATCTGATTCAACACGACGTAGAGCTTGAGACAGTGCTCCACTTCCCCACACGCGGACGCAATCTGCTGCGCATACAGGGGGATTTGCTGGCCGCGCACGCGCTCAATGTTCGCAACATCTTCGTCGTGATGGGTGATCCGACCAATATTGGAGACTATCCCGATTCGTTCGACACGCACGACATCGTCCCTTCAAGCCTGATTCGGCTGATCAAACACAACCTGAACACCGGCACCGACCTCGCGGGAAATTCCATCGGACAGCCTACGTCGTTCCAGGTGGGGTGCGCGCTAAACGTCAACGCTCGCGATCTGAGCAGGGAAGCGCGATTGTTACGCAAGAAGATCGACGCCGGAGCCGATTTCGCCCTTACCCAGCCCGTATTTGACCCACGAACGCTTGAGCGTTTCCGTGCTGCGTATGCAAACCAGTTTGCCGAAGATTTGAAGCTCCCGCTTCTGGCGGGGATTCTGCCACTGTACAGCACGCGGCACGCGGCATTCCTCCATAATGAGATTCCGGGTATCGACATCCCGGAGGCAATCCGCCAACGGATCGCGAATGCGGCAGAAAACGCGCCGGCGGAGGGGGTGACGATCGCCCAAGACCTGCTGCTGGCTGTCAGTGACCTGGCCGAGGGAACATACATCATGCCGGCGTTCGGCCGGTATGACCTTGTTGCCCGCGTCATTGATATCCTGGGACGTTCCCGCTCCACCAACTCCTAACGATTTCTGGGTTGGCAGAACGCCGGATCGTGATTATTATGGCGACAGAAAACGATCAGCGATGGTCGTTCTGGCCATAAACTCGCGTCCGGCGCTCATCGTCTTTGGCCGAGCGCGTGAAGAAACAACCGCCCCAGCACTGGAGGCTTTTGAAATGTGCCTTGCCCGTAAATTTTTTCTGGTTGTGCTCATGGGTATAGCGCCGCTGGCCGCGTGCACGAACGGCGAGAGCAGCGAACCCGCCGACTTGCCGGAAGCTCACACGTTGATCAACGAAAGCGCGGAACAACTCCAGAACGCCAGTACGTTTCAGTATGAAATCGACGTCAGCGGCTACCCGGTCGAAATCCCGCTCCAGGGGCTTGACCTGCCAGACGACTACACGCCGGCTTTCAAGTACGTCAGCGGCGCTTTTCAGACTCCGGATCGCCTCATTGCCCGGATTCAGTTTAGCCTAGGCGACTTCAGCACCACAGCGGAATTGATCGCACTGGGCACAGACCAATATTTTCGCGGCGAACTTCTTACCGCAAACCGCTGGCTTGAGGAACAACTGATCAGCGGGTTCTCGCCCGCTTCGTTACTCGCCCAACCCGGCGGCATCCCTTATGCTCTGACGACTATTGAGAACCTGGAACTTGTCGGGAAAACCGACCGTGATGGCCTCGACACTTACCATTTGCGGGGAACGATCAACGCCGCGGATGTATACGCATTGACGCTCGGACTCATTCGGACCCGGCAAGGGCAACTTGATATCGAGGTGTTTGTACACACTGATGATCACCGCCTGGCACAGATAAAATTGGTCGAGCCTGCCCCAGAGAACGCCGGTTCCGACAACGCAACGATCTGGCTCATTTCTATCCTGAGTTACAACGATCCCCTCACCATCACCCCACCGATAGGCGGTGACACTTCATGACTCGATCGTCATCTTCCTCCGCATCTCCGTGGTTTGTGCTGGCAATCGTCAGTTTGCCCGTTTTTATCGGGGCACTCGATCTGACCATCATTTCAGCCGTTCTCCCTGAAGTGATCGTCAGCCTTGACCTGCCTGTCAAAGAATATCTCGACCAGGCATCGTGGGCCGTCAACGGTTACTTACTGGCTTATGCAATCAGCATGACGTTCACGGGGCGATTGTCCGATCTATTCGGAAGACGCTCGATTTACATTGCGTGCCTGATCATCTTTATGATCGGCTCCTATTTCGTCACAGCCTATGACAACGCAACAATCAATAGCTGGATTGCGCGTTTCTACCGTCAAGTCCTTGACCAGCCACCACCGCGGCTCGAAGAACGGCATCTTTACCTGGTCATTGCCGGGCGGGTGGTTCAGGCGTTGGGCGCGGGAGCAATGGTGCCCGTCACAATAGCCCTGGTCGGCGATTTATTTCCCCCAGAGAAGCGAGCCAGGCCGCTGGGCGTGGTGGGAGCCATTGATACGATGGGTTGGGTCCTGGGACATCTTTACGGCGGCGTGATGGTTCGGTTTTTCGGTCAATACGGCGGCTCCATCGTCGAGACTCTTGAGTCTATCGGCCTGGCGGTGTCTATGCCCTCGTGGGAAACGCTGTTCATCCTGAACATCCCCATCAGTGTTCTGGCGGCTGCCGGTGCGTGGTGGGTTCTGCGGGACATTCAGCAACCGCATGACAACGGTCGCTTTGATGTCCTGGGCACAGTGCTCATTACCCTGGCGCTGATCGGCTTGAACCTGGGGCTGGGGACAAGCCCGGAAACTGCCGGATCAGCCACCAGCTTCGAAGACCTGAAAGGCACCACCACCAACTATGGCCCGCCTCTTCTCGGCGGCGCTGCCGTTGCTTTTGCATTATTTTTGCTCGTGGAGGCCAGAGTCCGGTACCCGTTGCTGCGCCTGGGCATGTTCCGCAGCCGGAATTTTTCCGCGTCTTCAATTACGAACTTCCTGGTTGGATTCTGCCTCGCCATCAGTCTGGTGAGTGCGCCGCTACTCGTAAATTTCCGGGTGGAAAGCCCCACCAGCGATCATATTCAGCACGCCGCCTACATCGCCGGGCTGCTGCTATCAGGTCTGACGGTGCCGATGGCCCTGGCAGCGTTGCCGGGGGGGTGGCTGAGTGAACGCCGGGGCTATCGCTTCCCAACCACCCTCGGCTTGTCGCTCGCTGCCATTGGCTTCGCCCTCGCGGGTTCGACGTGGGAAAGCGACACTCCTTATTGGCTCATGGGCGGGCAAATGATGCTTATAGGCGTCGGGCTTGGCTTGACCATTTCGCCGGTGGGAACCGCCGTATTGAATGATGTGTCTGAACACGAGCGCGGGGTAGCGTCAGCGCTGATTCTCATCCTGCGCCTCGTCGGTATGACGGTGGCCATTTCATCCCTGACCATTTATGCGCTCGACCGCTTTGATGTCCTGGCCGCCAGCTACATCCCCGACACCGCCGCAAGCCTGGAAGATACGTTGCTGGCATCACAAACAGCCAACCTGGAAGCAGCGGTCGATGTCATCAACGAATTGCAATACATTGGTGCGGCAGTCAGCAGCATCGCCCTGGTGTTTGCGCTGTTGCTACGCGGCGGCAGGCAGGAAGATACTGCGCAGCGCCAGACGACCCCCCTTGACGCCACAAGCGGCAGGTTGTTGTAGCCCACACCAATCATCCCTATAATAAACGGCACACTGTCGCGCAACGTACAACAGGCACGCCGGGAACGGTAGACTATCATGGGCACCCCCCCACAGATCCACGTGTTAGCCGTCGTAAAACGCGAATCGCTGGGCGAATATCGAGACAACCTGGCCAAAGACCCGCAACTATCACTGACACTGGTGACCGACCAATCGGAGGCCCAAGAGCATCTTGCGACGGCACACAATCGCACCGATGTGCTGGTGCTGGATAACCAACTGGGGGACACCTTCGCGCTGGTGAAGGAACTGCGCCAGACCTACCCTCGCCTGTTGATCGTTCTGGTTGACCGGGAAGCCGACTTTGGAATGCCCGGACACGCCGATGAACTATCTGTTGACCCATTCCAGAATGATGACCTGATAGGTCGAATCAAGCGTCTGACCGAAGAACGCAACCTGGAAACGCTGCGTGCCGATGCGCTTCCGCCGGTGCGCGCCTTCGCAAAATCGTTGCGCAAAGCTGGCTCCGCTCAATCGAAACTGCAGGCCGCCGTCGAGGCAATCCAAACACTCGGTTATGACTATGTTGCCTACTACACAATGACCACGACAGACCCGCCGGAGCTTCATCTGCGCGCCCAGGTTGGTTCGCCAGAACTGGTCAAGAGTGCGCCACAGCAACAAAGTCCCACGGAGACGCTGGTCGGCTGGGTTTCGCTGAACGGACAGAGCCGCACCGTTGGCCCCGAAGACCGTCCCAATCACCCGTTTATCCAGGAAAAGCGCTTTCATTCCGGCGCATGCGTCCCCGTTGGCATGACGCTGCGCTTTGGCGTCATTCTGGCATGCCGCCAACAGCCCAATGCCATAACCCAGCAACACGTGATGTTACTCGAACTCGTCGCGGCACAACTTGCCAGCGCGCTGGCGCAATTGTCGCGCACATGAAACACGGGCCACACGACCATGACGATTCAAATCGGGACCGCAATCAGTCAGCCGGGCCGCATCGTCTACGGGGAGTTCGAGGCGCTTCCGCTACCCACCGGCGGCACCGAGTTCTTTCCTGTCATTATCGCCCAGGGAGCCAATAGTGAACAGCCGGTGCTCTGGTTGACGGCTAACATTCATGGCGGTGAATATGATGGCATCGCCGTGATACACCGGCTGATCACCGCCGAACTACTCACGTCACTTCGCGGAACAATCATCGCCATTCCGACGCTTAGCCCGGCAGGTCTGCGTATCGGTGAACGTAGCCCCTACTACCTTCCAGGGCGCGACCCCAACCGCCTGTTTCCCGGATTTATCCCCAAGGACGGGAAGCGACCAAACCAGTTCGCGCATGCGCTTGAGCAGGCTTATGCCCGACTATTTGATCGAATCGACGCCACCGCAGATTACCTGATCGACCTGCACGATTTCGGCATCCGGTCAATCCCCTTTGCATTTCGCGATCCGGTCTTTTACCACAATTCTGTTGACCGGCCCAAAGCTGTAAAGTTGCAGCAGATCGTTGGCGACATGCTCGACGCGTTGGGCCTCACGGTCGTCAACGAATATGCCTCCCAGCGCTACATGGAACTGGATTTACACCGGTCGGTGAGCGGCGCAACGCTTAACAAGGCGCGCATTCCCGCTATAACTATCGAAGTGGGCGGGCAAAAGACCGTAAATTCAACCCAAGTGAACTCAGTGGTTACTGCAATTCGCAACGTCATACGGTGGGCAGGCATGTTACCCGATCCGCCTGAACCACTTTGCGATATTCCTATCATCAAACCCGGCTACCCGGTCCGCAGAACACTCCACCCGCGCGTGCCCCAGGCATGCATCATCCAGCATATGGTTGCCCCTGGCGATTGGGTGCGAGAAGGCGAACCGGTTGCCCGCATGGTCGATATTTACGGGCGGCCCATCGGCCCAGATGGGGGAATTCTGCGAACGAAATACGAAGGCTTTGTGATCGGGCTGTTCCCCGGCATTGCGTTTTACCCAAATGATGCCATTCTAGGCCTGGCCGTCCGTGATACGAACGACATGATTGTGCAAATCCCGGCCACTTAAGCCCCCTCATCTTATCGCACAAAAAAACAAACGCCGGGTATCCCGACGTTTGACGAGGTAACCGAACTGCAAGCGCGCCGATTAGTCAGCCTGGGTGAGTCGCCCGGCATATTGCCGCTTATAATATTCGAGGTATTCGCCGGTTTTGATTTTGCGCCACCACCATTCATTCTCCTGATACCAGCGCACGGTTGCCGTCATGGCCGCCTCAAAGCTGAACCGGGGTTCCCACCCCAGTTCAGACCGGATCTTGTCGTTGGTCAACGCATAGCGCCGGTCATGCCCCGGACGGTCGGCCACATGGCGGATCAGGCTCTCAGGCTTGCCCAAAACTTTGAGAATAAAACGTGTTACCTCAATATTGTGCAGCTCGTGCTCGCCACCCACGTTAAAGATAGCCCCAGGCTGCCCTTTATGTAGTACAGTGTCGATCGCATCGCAATGATCATCGACATACAGCCAGTCGCGCACCTGCATGCCATCACCATATAACGGAAGCGGGCGATCATCGATGGCTTCGGTAATGAAGAAGGGAGCCAGTTTCTCCGGATACTGGTAGGGGCCGAAGGTGTTACTACCGCGCGTCACCGTGGTGTGCATGCCATATGTCACATGGTACGCCCGCAGCATCATTTCGCCGCCTGCTTTGCTCGCCGCATAGGGGCTGTTTGGCTCCAGCAGGTCGCCTTCCCGAAAGACCCCCTCGTCAATGGACCCGTACACCTCATCGGTGCTGACGTGGTGGATTCGCGTGATGCCTAGCTGCCGCGCAACATCGAGCAAGATATATAGCCCCACGACATCTGTCTGGATGAATGCATCCGGCTCCAGGATCGACCGATCGACATGGGTCTCTGCCGCGAAGTTAACGATGGTGTCAATGTTATGCGTTTCAAGCACGCGCCGGACGGTCTCACGATGGGCAATATCGCCGCGCTCGAAGTGGTAATTCGGTGCGTCTTGCACGGGCAGCAAGTTATCCAGGTTGCCAGCGTACGTGAGCTTGTCCAGCACAACGATCGAATAGTCGGGATATTTCTGGACCATGCGCCTCACGAAAGCGCTGCCAATAAAACCGGCCCCACCTGTCACCAGGATGTTCTTCATGATGTATCTCCCCTCAGCATCGACGGCGGCAAACCAGTATCGGTCGCCTGCGATCTCAAGACCAGGCGCTGAATCGCGTGCGCAACGCCATCTTCATCATTCGTTCCAGTCACATAATCCGCATACTGGCGCACATCAGGCGGGGCGTGACCCATGGCGACCCCAATGCCCGCCCGCCGGATCATGTCCAGATCGTTGCAGTTATCACCGAGGCACATGGTTTCTTCGAGGTCGAGACCCACATGTTCCAGGATAGGCACAAGCGCGGTTCCTTTTGTGACGCCGCAAGGCATAACCTCGACCAATGACAGGAGTCCCGAATTCACAATCTGCGCTCGCCCATCGAACACACGCAACAGTTCCTGTTGGAAGCGCACGACTTCAGACGGGTCCTGGCGCATTAATACGAGTTTGTATGCTTTGCGTCCATGAAGCAACGCCTGTTTCAAATCTCCGACCAGCTCCGGCTCCGGCTCGTGGTGCGCCACCAGTTCCTCGACGTTGGCGTCACGCGCACTCGCCATCAAGCCCTTCGCCGTGTAGATGATGGGGGCAAAGCCGCGTGCCTGCGCCAGATCAATCGCTTCCAGCGCGTAATCTTGCGGGATTGGGTCTTCGTGCAACAACGTGCCATCGGGGGCAAACACTTGTGTGCCGTTCCCGCAAATGACGGGAATATCAATTGCAAACTGCTTGATGACATCCACCGTAGAGGGGAAGGTCTTGCCGGTCGCAACCGTAAATAAGACACCCTGCGCCTGAGCCGCGCGAATCATCTTCTCGGTGAAGGGTGTAATTTCGTGCTGCGAATTTAGCAACGTGCCATCCAGATCGGCAACGACGAGCCGGATAGAACGGTTGAACCCCACCATAGGCTACAGCAACCCCAGACGGCTATGATCGCCCAAATGCATCTTGATCGCTTTCGGGCGCAACGTCGTCACGCCCACTTCAGCATGGCGACCAATCAGGCTATCTTGAATGCGGGCGGAAATATTGCGAATGACGCTGTGCTCAAGAACAATGCTGCGTTCGATCTCGCTGTTCTCAACCACCACATCATGATAGATGCTCGAAAACGGCCCAACATAGCTATTGATGATCCGCGAGTTCCGCCCGATGATCGCTGGCCCGCGCACCACGCTGTTGACGATCACCGCACCTTCTTCGATTGTGACGCGCCGATCAACTTCGGAGGTCTCATCGATTGTGCCCCGAATCTCCGGCGTCAGTTCTTCCAGCACCAGGCTGTTGGCGTCGAGCATATCGCCCGGACGCCCGGTATCAATCCACCACCCCTTGTGAACATGCGGATAAACCACATACCCATGCTCGACAAGCCATTGGATAGCGTCCGTGATTTCCAACTCACCACGCCACGAAGGTTTGATCGCCTCGGTCGCCTCGAAAATATGGTGGTCGAACATATAAATCCCTACCAGCGCCAGGTTTGAGGGGGGATTCTTTGGTTTTTCAATGAGTTCTACCACGCGCCCTTCGCCGTTCAAACGGGCCACACCATATTGTTCGGGGTATGTAACCTCTTTCAGCACGATCTGGCTGTTCCACTCGTGATGGTGGGCAAACTCCGCGATCAGAGGGCTGATCCCGCCCTGGATGACGTTATCGCCAAGAAACATAACGAAGCGATCGTCGCCCAAGAAATCGCGCGAAATTTTCACCGCATGCGCCAGACCTAACGGCGCATCCTGCTCAATATAGGTGATTTCCACGCCAAACTGTGTCCCGTCCCCGACAGCTTCGCGTATCTCCGGCCCGGTGTCACCGATAACAATTCCAATTTCGCTCACGTCCGCGTCACGAATCGCCTCGATCACGCGGAACAGGACGGGCTTGTTGGCGACGGGAATGAGTTGCTTGGCCCGCGTATACGTCAGCGGGTACAGGCGCGTTCCCTTGCCGCCACTGAGAATAAGACCTTTCACTGTGCCATGACCCCCTTGTCGGCTACGGGTTACCCTGCATAATAGCTGGAAACCACACTGTCACGTGGTGCATTCGTCAAAACGGTTCCGATGACGGGCACTTTTACCCGCTCAAGTTCTTCTTGCGCCCGCCGTGCATGATCCCGGCGCGATGTACCGGCCCGCAAAACCAGCAGCAACCCATCGACCTTGTGCCCCAACAGCGCCGCGTCGGTCACGGCCAGCACCGGCGGCGCGTCAAACAGGATATAGTCAGCCTTTTGCTTGAGAGCGGCGATCACCTCGTCCATGCGCCGGGACCCGATGACATCTGCCGGATTCGGGGGCAGCGGCCCGCTGGTCAGAACCCGCAAGCGCTCGATGTTCACGTCCTGCACCGGCGGATTTGCCAGCGCGGCATCATCCAGAAGCATGCTGGTCAAACCGCTGTCATTTGCCAGCCCCCACAATTCGTGCTGGCTAGGCTTGCGCAGATCGCAGTCAACGATGACCGTCTCATGCCCGCTTTGCGCCAACGTCACCGCAAGATTGGCAAGCACGCTGCTTTTTCCCTCACCGGGCACAGGCGATGTGACGACGAGCGAACGAATAGCCCGGTCCACCCCATAGAACATCAGGTTCGTGCGCAGCGTGCGATATGCTTCGGACGCGGGCGCACGTGGATCGGTCAACGTGATCAGGTTAACCTCAGGCATCAGAGCACCTCATGTGTGGCTATTGTCGGCAGGGATCGCCGCCAACAACGGCAACCCCAGGAAAGTTTCAACGTCTTCTTTCGAGCGCAAGATGTTGGATTCAAGATATTCCAACACAAACACGATCGCACCGCCCAGCACCATGCCCAGCACCGCACCGGCCAGCGTGTTTATTTTGGTCTTGGGTGAATGCAAGCCATAAGTGGCGGTGTCGATCAGGATAGCGTCAATGCGATCTTCACGCCGCAAATCCCGGTTGTCTTCCGTGCGATACTCGACGAGCAATTGCCCCAGCTCCGTCGCAATCTGCGCGGCGAGGGGGCCATCTTCCATATCAACGTCGATCTGAACAATGAGTTGGGTGGGATCGGAGCTAATGGTGGTGTGGCTCCGCAATTCGCCCGGCGTCATGTCCAGTTGCAGCCGGTCGATCGCGTTAGCGGCCTGCTGGTCGGTGTTCAGGTAGACCACATAACTCCGCAGCAAAATGCGCAGAGTTTCGGTCAGGCCGAAATCGTTGCGGGCCGGTTGAAGCAATACTTTCTGCGTGGCGCGATAGACGGGCGTCTGCGCTTTGCTCAGCCCGAACGCCGCACCCGCCGTGATTATCATAGCCAAAACAATGATCCAACCACGACGTATCAGAATTCGCACATAATGGGTCAAGTTCATTGGCTCGTCGTCCTCACCATTCGCAGATCGTGCATTGAAAGCAGGGGTATTATAGCAGGGGAAAAAGCAATCGGGGACGGTTATCGGGCAACCGTCCGGAAAAAGTCGGTTTTGCCCCGTTACTCGCGTGGAATCTCGCCCAACACATCAAAGCCCAATATTTCCACATCCTCGCGGGTGTAAAGACTGCGATCAACGGTTTCCGCCACCATCGCCAAACCCGCCCCGACTATGGCCCCCAACAACAAGCGCACAAGCGGATCAATTCGTTGCGCGAGCGGGGCGGCAACCTGGATCACTTCCACATCATCCAACGGCACAACGTGCGCCGGTTCAGCAGCGAACTGGGGGAAATAACTCTGGTTGCGCTCTTGCAGCACTGTAATCGCAGCCTGAGTGATCGCCTCGATTGCGTCCGGATCCCCCCAACTCACAAAGAGGGTGATGATGCTACGGTAGCTGTCCGCGCGGAACACCCCTTTGAGATCGCGAGTCGATAACTCCAGCCCTCGCTCGCTCAGCACCGCGCTAACTTCGGCGGCAAAGCTATCGCTGACAATCCAATGCGGCAGGTTCACAGCAACATATTCGGACGCCAGCCAGGGGACATAGACGGCATCTTCATAAGGGGTATCCGTTACCGTCGATTCAGCACCCGGCGGAGCTGCCGCCGTCAGCCGAACACGCACTTCATACTGTACCGGAGGATTGACCAACTGCCCCATGACTGGCAGGGTGAGCGCGAATGCGATAATGACGGGAATGATGATGATCCACCAGCGCCGTTTGATGACCGCCACTAACTTCAAAAGTTCCATGTGCATCCCACCGACAGGCCAATAGTTTCACCTGGGGGCGTTAACCCCGCTCGAACTGTGGCGATTATACCGGATTACAGTCAAAAGCGTGAGATCGTGCCTATCTCTCGCCTTGTTCCACCGTAAAAATCAACGCGTCTTTCTGCTATACTCATAGCACATTCGCTTGGCAAAGAAAGAGCGCTCCATGCCGGAACGAACCGACTACGACGAATACGACGCTTACGAGTACGATTATGGCGATGAGTACGCCAGCGATTATGACGATGACATCGTACCACCGCCGCCCGGTGTCGGACACTCTGCCAGGCACCGGCGCTCCCAGGCCCCCCAAGACCCAATCGTCCAACAGGCGCTCGACTGGGGCATCAGCGGAAGTATCCTTGCCATCATCGTGCTCACTGCGCTCTACGCGTTTTCGCCTATTGATGCCATCCCCGATTTCATCCCCATTGCTGGACAGGCAGATGACATAGGCGCAATCTTTGCCGGTGGCGGCTCGGTCATTTTCTTGACGGCGCTCCGGTACATCTTGCGCACCCGCGTCGGGCGCTGGAGTTGCCTGGTTGTCATTGTGCTGTCAGCGATTGGCGCATTCACCGTCTTCTGGCTGCTGGCCCAACTGTTCGACACACTTCTATAGAATGCATACAGCCGCCCCCATGAGACGGCTGTAATCCTACTCTCGTATTCTGCCGGTCACCTCACTGGCCCGCTCAAGGACTCGGAACCAGGCAACTTGGCAGATCGGCCACGTCCAGGGGCCACTGCTGGCCGTAGAAGGAAAGATACTCGGCTACATGCGAAGACCAGTATGTCATGTCGTGCTCGCCAATGGGATCGACAAAGTAATCGTGGTCGATGCCACGCTGGCGTAGAAGCTCGGACATGCGCAGCGCATGGGGACTGACATAGTCATTTGCCCCGTGATCCATGTAAATACGCGGCGGGTAAACCGGCAGGTTAGCCCTCGAAGCGAGATCGAGCGGGTTATACTCCGGTAGCGCATTATCAGGTTCGAGATGGGGGCTATGTCCACCCAGGGCGCTAAAGACGTCCGGGTTCCGCAGGCCAATGCTGAAAGCCCAGAAGCCCCCCCGCGAAATGCCACCCAATGCCCGTCCCTCGCGCGACCCCCACAGGCAAAAATCCTGCTCGACCACAGGGATCAATTCATCGAGAATCAGCGTCTCGAAGGAGGCTCCGTCGGGCTGGTTATTCAGCTCAGCAAGCGCGCCGCCATCCGGCATAATGACGACCATCGGGGGCAAAGTGCCATTAGCAATACCCTGATCCATGACGGACGGAACACCCAGGTCAACCCACATCGAGTCATCGTATCCGGTTCCGTGCAACAAGATGACATAAGGATACCGTTGGAACGTATCGAAAAAGCACGGCGGCTGGTACATGAAATAGGAAACTTCGTCTCCTATCACCGCACTGAAAAACGACGACTGAATAACCCGCCCCGTAGTCTCTGAACACGTGAACGGGGTCGCTGTGGGTAATGCAGTAGCCACCGGCACAGGCGTCGCCGAAGGAACCGGCGTATTCACCACACCGCCAGCATTGGCAAGCGCCGGCGCTTCGGGTGTAACTGCCACATTTCCCGCAAAGGGCGGCGTCGGGCCGGTCACGCCGGTGAGGGTTCCAGGAGTTTCACCGGTGACAACGACATAAACGGGTGACTGCGCCGGAGCCAATGGCTCACAGGCCACCAACAGAGCAAACGTTAGGAAAACGACCAGTAGAAAGATATGCTTTTTCGGTATCATGGCGGGAATTATATGCCCTTCGGGGCCGGAACACAACCAAGATCATGAGTTTTGGCGACTAATCGCGAAACACTTAGAATCATCTCGAACTGTGCACCATACAAACGCAAACCAGGTGGCGGCAAAAAGCAATGGCGACAACCCCTCATATGTCCCCCGTGCCCGCGGCAGAATCGCACAGGAAGCGATGGATGCGCCATGCCAACGATCGACGCGGAAAAACGCGTGGCTATTTCAGCACAGTCTTCATGCGCGGGGATTTCACCAGTCTGCTCATGGCATGGGCCTTACTGGTCATTACGGCTTTGGCGGTTGGCGCAGCGCACTGGTCAGACAGCCTCCAATCGCTGGTGGTGGTGAGCATCCTCTCCGTAGGCTTTGGCTTTTTGCTCGCACGCAGCCACTACTCAGAACTCCTGGCACTGATTCTGAGTTCCGTCTATAGCATTGCCGCCATCCTGGTGACGAATGCCTATATTCAGATCACCAGTGGCCCACTGTGGGCGCGAACCGATGAGTTGCTGCACCAGGTCGCCGTGTGGATCGACGAAGCGCTTGCCGGGGATCAACCGGCCAACGACGCGGCCACCTTCGTCATCTTTCTGTCGGTTCTGTTCTGGTTCCTGGGGCACAACATCGCCTGGCATACATTCCGCGTTAACCGCGTGTGGCGCGTCATTCTGCCCACGGGCCTCGTCTTGATCACCAACCAGTTCTACTACCAGGGCGACAAGTCACTCGACATCTACCTGATCGCCTTCGTGATCGTATCGCTCATGCTTCTCATCCGATCCTACATCGATATACGAGAATATCACTGGTTCGTGCACCATGTCAGTTTTCCAGGGTACGTCCGGCGCGCATTCTTGCAAACGGGGGGGCTTCTGTCCGTCATTCTTGTGCTGATTGCGTGGAATGCCCCAACCGGCAAAGACGACCAGGACCTTGAACGTCTCCAGAAATTACTATCCAATGATACTGTGATCGAAATCGCCGAGTTGTGGAATCGCCTCTTTTCTTCGCTGGAAGCGCAAGGGATCGCCACAGCCGATTATTATGGCGGCACAGAGCTGCGACTCAGCGGCGCCATTCAACTTGGCGACCAACCTGTCATGTACGTCGAAGTGACGGGGCCGCCAGACGCCCGTTATTACTGGCGCTCGACCGTTTACGACACATACGACGCCAGTTCGTGGCGCTGGCAACACATCCGCACCGTTCGCGCGTTCACAGATGATCTGGGACTACGCCTGAACATCGGGTCCTTTCCCGCCGGGGCGAAAACCGCCGCGCAACAGACGTTTACAATGCTCATTCGCGCATCTCGCTTAGTGTATGCCGCGCCCCAACCGGTGACACTCGGCCTGCCGGTCGAAGCCGAACTCGACTGCGTGACGGATTTTGGCCGCACGTGCGTCAACGAGAACGAACCTGCGGATGTCGCCATTATCCGCGCCCGCGAAACGCTGCGCACCGGCGACCAATACAAGATCACGTCGCTGGTCAGCACGGCTTCGGCGGATATGCTGCGCTCTGCCGGGCAAGACTATCCGGAATGGGTCTTGCGCCGCTACCTGCAAGGCGCGAATGATGTATCCCCGCGCGTTCGTGATCTGGCCGCACAAATTGTCACTCAAGCCGGTGCAGTAACGGCGTACGACAAAGCCAGAGCCATCGAGATATGGCTCCGCACCAATATCCAGTACAACGAATCAATCCCGGCCCCACCGCAAAACGGCGATCCGATTGAGTGGTTCTTGTTCGAGCAACGGCAGGGGTACTGCAATTACTACGCAACAGCAATGGTGTTGATGCTCCGCTCACAAGGCATTCCCGCCCGCATGGCCGCAGGATTTGCCCAGGGAACGTGGGACGCGGAACGGAATGCCTTTCTCGTTCGTGAACGCGACGCGCATACATGGGTCGAAGTCTACTTCCCAGATTATGGCTGGGTGGAATTTGAGCCGACCACCGACGAAGCGCCGATCTCCCGGCAGGATGACCGGCTGCCGCAGGCCCTGCTGCCCACAGTAACGCCACCGCCGACGCTAACGCCGTTGCCCACGGCGACGCCGACAGCCATTGCACCAACGGACGAGTTCGGAGCCGGAGCAACGCCAACAGGCCCAGCCGAATCCCTGTTCCAGCCTTCAACACCAACACCGACGCCGGTTCCCAGTGCGACCCCGCCCCCCCCACCGGATGTCACGCATGTCGGCGACGGAGACAACAGCAACATCCTGCGCATTGTTCTGCTGACACTGGGTATCTTTGCCCTCATCGTGTTGGGCCTTGTACTCTGGGTGTTAGTTGTCATCTGGTACATTGAATATCGCGGGCTGGGCAATCTCTCCACCATCCAGCGTGCTTACGCGCGCCTGAGCATTTACAGTTCATGGATCGGTCTGCGCTTCAGCGAATCCGCGACCCCCGACGAGCGAAGACGCCACCTGGTTGGGCAACTTCCCGAAATTGAGCAGCCGATCAATACCATTACCCATTCCTACATTGAAGACCGGTACGCCAAGCCAACGCGAGAAGCCGCGACAACGACTCAGGGCAGGCTGGCGCAGGTTGCGTGGCAAACAGCACGGCGAACATTTATTCGACGCAAGATCGCGCAGTGGCTAGGCCGGGAAAAGCCAGGCCCGTGACGCATCCCGAATGCGGGGGGATCAAGCCTTGACGCTGGCGTTGGCCACTGGTATGATGATCGACGCAACATGATATCCCAGTTTAGGCTGGCCTTTTACCGCAGACAGCAGGGGCCGTACGAGGCTTAATGAGAACGCCCTGCCGAGGTGAAGACCCCTACCGGATCACTCAGTGCGTGTTTCCACGGATTGACATGTGACACGGTCTTCGCCTGATACGCGGAGACCGTTTTTTGGTCTCCTCTGCGGAATTCACATTCCGAAGAAAGGAGGATGCGCGCTTGGCTATTAACAAACAGCGTAAACAGAAACTGGTGTCCCAGTACATCGAGATGCTGCAACAAGCTCGTGGCTTCATCGTCACCGAGTACCGGGGCATGACGGTGAACCAACTGGATGATCTGCGCGCCAAGCTTCGCGAAAACAACGCGAAATTCACGATCACCAAGAATACATTGCTCAAGGTCGCGTTGCAGGAACTCGGCATGACCGTCCCCGAAGACTTGCTCAAGGGGCCGGTTGCGCTTGCCGTTGCCTTCGGCGATCTGCCCAAGACCGTGAAGCTGGTGTTGGAGTACGCCGATGATAACGAGATCATGGTTGTCAAAGGCGGTGTAATCGGCGACTCGGTGGTTGCTGAAAGCGAACTCGAAGCCATTTCGAAGCTCCCGTCGCTCGAAGAACTCCGGGCGCAGATGGCGGGTATGATCACCATGCCAATGACACAGTTTGTCGGGCTACTCGACGAACCCGGTCGCCAGGTTGTTGCCGTTATCAAGGCGGCGACCGATGGTGTGGTCAACGTCCTGGCAGCATACAGCCAGAAGGACGCAGCATAACGCTGCTTAACAATCCGAATCACAAGTCAAACAGGCGAATTCAAAACGCTCGAAACGAAAGGAAACTCTCACAATGGCCGATCTGCAGAAACTGGTTGAAGAACTCAGCGCTCTCACCGTGATGGAAGCCGCTGAACTCAAGAAGATGCTGGAAGAAGCGTGGGGTGTCGAGGCTGCCGCGCCGATGGCGATGGGTGCCATGCCGATGATGATGGCGGGTGGTGCCGCAGCGGCTGCCGAGCCGGAAGAAGAACAGACCGAGTTCACCGTGGTGTTGAAAGACGTCGGCCCGAAGAAGATCGAGGTCATCAAGGTTGTTCGCAGCCTGACCAGCCTGGGTCTGAAGGAAGCCAAAGACCTGGTCGAGGGCGCGCCGAACAACGTTATGGAAGACGTGAGCAAGGAAGCTGCCGACGACGCCAAGAGCAAGCTGGAAGCGGCTGGCGCGACCGTCGAAATCAAGTAAGCGCTCTCCCAGCCACCCTAAACTGGAACACAGCAGGTGACCCAACTTTTGTTGGGTACCTGTTTTTTTGATCAAGAACCGTCCCTGCTAGACTTGTCGGCCAATTTTCCTTACACTAAGGATAACCAAAGAATCAACAAAAGTGGGGTAACCTATGACTGTCATTCAAGCAGAGGACGTGGAAATCGAAATCCGCGACGGTAACTGGCGGGTGTACCCAAGCGGATCGGATATGCCGGCGCATGAGCCGTTGTTCAAGGTGACGCGCGGCAGCGGAATCATGGAATATCTGTCCGAATTCGCCGATGCGCGAGGCCTCCCCGGCACAGTACTTTCCATCGAGTATGTTCGTGCAGTTGTGTTGGGATATGAGAATAAATCTCAGCGCTGGTTGTTGGGCCTCCATATTGCCCGCGAGGAAAAGGATAAACCGCGCTGGCTCGAACTGGTGCGATGGCCACCGGGCAACAATGCAATCTACGCCGAGGCCGCCCAACAAGTCGCCCGTCCCCTCGCCGAGTACATTGGCTGCCCGCTAAAGATATTTGGAGCCAAGAAGCTGCCACCCGCCCGCCCACCGGGAATGGCACGAAGTGGTATTACAGGCCCCCTTTCCCCACACAAACGCGAGGACATCGGTCCCCAGCGTGTGCGGTTATTCGCCCAATCGGTGACACTTCCAGTACAGTACCCTGGAATCTGGCTTGGAAAAGGGAAAGGCGGGGTAATTCTCCGGCTGGCCAAAGACCTGACCGCCCAAAAACGAGGTGCGGTCGCCCCTTCATTTAATCAATGCGTGATTGACCCCGACCACGGCACGATACGGCTCCAACCGCCCACCGGTCTGCTTGGCGGATTCTTTGGTGGACAGCAGGGGCGGGAAATTCGCACGGATGAAGTCCACAACGTAGAAGTGCGCCTCACCATCACGCATGAGCACACGACCCAGCCCGAAGGCGACAATCTTGCCACTGAGGTGACCCATATCCATTACCTGTGGGAAGTCTATCTGACGCTTGCTGATGAGTCGCTGTTGCTGATGCAAACGACGCACGCAACCAGCAGTGAGCTATCGCGCAAACGGGCCACGGTGGGCGATAAATTCTCGATAAATTCCAAGGCTGGCATCGAATACTTGCGCCAGCACCGGGAAGACCAGGACGCTTACGAAGCCGCCGAGACATTTGCCCGGACGGCGGCAATAGTCATTGCCAGCACACTTGGCGTGCATGTCGTCAAAACACAGGTAGAGGATGAATTCGCCTGACTGCACTCTCTCAGGCGATCAGGCATGGGTCTAGAAGCGCAGCCAAAGGTAAGCGTATGGCTCAAGCTCCAGTGTATAGGGGGCTTGCCGGACTTCCGGCCACCCCCGGCCTGTCAGCACATCGACGGGTTTTATGCCAGCATACGCGGCTAGATCAAGCGACGCGGACTGCCGTTCGTCGCTAAGATTTACCAGAACCAGGAAACGTTCGTCCCCTTCCACGCCATCTGCATAAACCCGCCAATAGCCCAGGATGGCTTCATTCTCTGGCAATTCAAATACAAAATCGCCTCGCCCAAAAGCACGGTATTGCTTGCGCACGCGCATCATGTGCCGGACGGCATGCCACAACGACTCCGGATCGGCCATCTGCTGAGCCACATTGATATGATGATACCCGTACACATCATCGTCTATGACTGGTTCATAAAGTTCATCAGCGTCCGAAAAACCGGCGTTTTTCGATGGTTCCCATTGCATAGGAGTGCGCACCCCATTGCGATCATGCAGCCAGATGTTATCCCCCATCCCGATCTCATCTCCGTAGTACAGGATCGGCGAACCGGGCAACGAAAACAACAGGGCATGAAGCAGCCGGATGCGCCGCATATCGTTGTCAAGCAACGGGGCCAGCCGCCGTCGAATGCCTAAATTGAGGCGCATGCGAGGTTCGGGAGCATAAACATCCCACATATACTCGCGTTCTTCTGGGGTGACCATTTCGAGCGTAAGCTCATCGTGGTTGCGCAGGAAAATACACCATTGAGTCTGCGGTGGAATATCCGGAGTACGCCGCAGAATATCAACAATGGAGCGCCGCGTGCGCTGTTTGAGCGCCATGTATAACCGGGGCATAATGGGAAAATGAAACGCCATATGAAATTCGTCGTTATCACCGAAATAGGCGCGCACATCCTCCGGCCATTGATTTGCTTCGGCAAGCAAGATACGCCCCGGCCATTTGGCGTCCATATGTGCACGCATGCGTCTGACGTAGGCGTGCGTTTCGGGCAGATTCTCGCAGTTTGTGCTTTCGCGTTCGTACAAATAGGGCACTGCGTCGATACGAAATCCATCCACGCCTAACCCCAACCAGAAGTCCAATATATCCAACATCTCTTGTTGCACTGCGGGATTATCGTAGTTGAGGTCGGGCTGCTGAGTATAAAAGCGATGCCAGTAATACTGGCGCGACTGCTCGTCGTAGGCCCAGTTGGACGATTCAGTGTCCTGAAAGATGATGCGGGCTTCACCGTACTTTTCCGGCGTGTCGCTCCAGACATACCAGTCTCGTTTGGGCGAATCCTTTGACGAGCGCGCCTCGACAAACCAGGGATGTTGGTCTGAAGTATGGTTCACGACCACATCGATGATCAGACGCATGCCGCGTGCATGAATCCCATCGACCAGCGCCTTGAAGTCATCAAGCGTGCCATAGTCTTCGTGGATATTCCGGTAATCTGACACGTCGTAGCCATCGTCAACCAATGGAGACGGGCAAATCGGCAACAGCCAGATGCAGTCAACCCCTAACGCTTGCAAGTAATCAAGTTTGCTCAGCAATCCTTTCAAGTCGCCATGCCCATCCCCATTACCGTCCTTAAACGCGCGGACATATAGCTCATAAAACACCGCATCTTTGTACCAGGCACGATCGTTTTTATTCGACATGCTCTTTTCTTCTCTCAAGACACCACGCGCCCACTTGACAAGCGGGCGCACAAGAATCATTTCAGCCCTGAAGATCACGCAAACTGGACTCTGATAACCATCCTTCCCAGACGCAACTCGTCTCCGTCGCGCAGGATGCGGGGCTGGTTGGGAAAAAGCTTCTGCCCATTGATATATGTGGCATTAGCACTCCCTAAATCCATGACTTTGAGGACGCCGTTTTCAAAAGATAAGGCGGCGTGCCGGCGTGAAACTCCCGCTTCACTGGCCCCATACGCATCGAGTTTCACATCCGGGGCATCGCCTGTTTTCGTATCCGTTCGCCCCAATTCAACGCGCTCGGCGACCTTGAGCACCAACGGCTTGTCGTGCCCGCGTATATGCAGAAGCAACCGCTGCCCGGCTCCCAGCCTAGCCGTTCCCCAGCGCAGAACAGAATCGACATCGGACAAAACCAACCGCCGCGTGGAATCGAGATCCGGACACTCAGATTGACCGTCACCGGGAAAGATTCCAAGTGGCAATCCACAATGGGCGCACAACAATTCACCCTCCGGATTGTCGTGACCACAAAACTCACATGTTACCACTGGTACACCCCATCACCTGCTAGCTGATAGCCCAAAGTATACTCGAACGCCCAAGACTGGCAATGTCCGTTCGGAACAAGCGGAGTTCTCCATTCGCCACAAGCCACGCAAAAATCGCTCTAACCACTCAGCATCTTGCCGGGCTGCAGTGTATACTACCCTAGAAGTGAACGTATATCCCTTCATGTGCGAACGCAGGAATGACCCAATGAACCAGCCCGAACGCGCCAGCCAGCGTTCCCGCAAACCTGCTCCCCGGTGGTTGTCCATCGCCGATCGCTATTACGAGCGCGGGTTGGATTACTATGCCAAAAAGAAACTCGACCTGGCCATCGCCGATATGGATGCAGCTATAAAGCACGATCCTAAGAAGGCTGAATACTATGTTGCTCGCGGCCTGATATTGCTGCAGAGCAACTGGGACACAGATGCGGAAAAGGACTTTGCCCATGGTCTCAAGCTAGACCCCACGCAATGGCTGGCCCATTACGGGCGTGGCATAACCGCCTTCAAAGAAGGGAACTACGCCCAAGCCATCGACCACTTTTCGCGAGCGCAACACATCGAACCCTCCCGGCCAGAGATTTATTTTCATCGCGCCGTTGCGTTTTTCCATTCGGGCAACGCCGAAGAAGCGGTGCAAGATATGTTGGTTGCCCTAAAATTGTTTGATCTGAAGGACAGACGCCGTCAACACGCTGAAGCGTGGCTCAAAATCTTTCGAGAAGCTGGCTCGCCGCGCGGCGACACCTAAAGACGAAGGAAGTGGATAAAGTCAAGGATATACGAAATCTCTGACGTGAGCAGGGTAGTT
>CAZSXY010000067.1:0-16100 GCA_964611395.1 uncultured Anaerolineaceae bacterium
CAACATCGCCGCGCTCGCCAATGACGAAGACCTGATGACCCAGCTTTTCCAGTATCGCTTCGCCAATGGCGGGCTGGAAGGGCATAACTTCGGCAACCTGTTTTTGACCGCGCTGGCTGACATCACGGGGAGCATGGATCAGGCTATTGCGGAAACAAGCCGTGTCCTGGCGGTTGAAGGGCGGGTGCTGCCGGCGACGTTGCAGGACAATGTAACCCTGGTTGCAGAAGTCCAATTGCCCGGCGAGGAAGGTTTCCGGCGTATTCGTGGCGAATCGCGGATCCCAGAATCCGGCGGCCGCATCGAGCGTGTCTTTCTAGTGCCCGATCACGTCCGGGCGTATCCTGAAGCAGTCCGGGCCATTCTCAGCGCCGATCTCATTGTCATCGGTCCGGGAAGCCTGTACACCAGTCTGCTGCCAACCCTGTTGGTGAGCGGCATTACGGAAGCAATCCGTGCTAGCCACGCGTTCAAGGTGTATGTGTGCAACGTGGCCACACAAGCCGGCGAGACCGATGGTTTCACCGTTATGGATCACGTATCGGTTCTAGAAAAGCACATTGGCCAAAACGCCTTTGAGGCCATCCTTGCCAATAGCAGCTATCCCACCAAGAATGCCGGTGCGAACACGCATTACGTGCTACTATCGCCGGAATCCGGCCCCATCGCGCAACGTTATGGGCTGCATATGACGGATCTCACAGACAGTGAGCGCCCATGGCGGCACGATCCCAAGAAGTTAGCTCAGGCACTGCTTGCTATGTATGACGCTGCTGTGCAGGCAGTGTCCGTGCCTAGTGGCTCTGCTGCACAAGCTCAGCTAAGCCAATCACCTAAATCAAGCGGATCGCCCGGATAACCGGGCAACCTGGTAATTCGTGTAACTTAACACATAAGGAGAGCGACATGACTGTTCGCGTAGGTATCAACGGCTTTGGTCGAATTGGCCGCCAGGTCATGAAGATCATGATGGAGAAATACCCCAATGATCTGGAAGTCGTAGCGTTCAACGACCTGGGCGACCTGCCAACCATGGCACACCTCTACAGGTACGACTCAAGCTACGGCAAGTTTGATGGCACCGTTGAAGTCGTGGGCGAGGGGCTGAAGGTCAACGGTAAGCTCATCCGCGCCTTCAGCGAAAAAGACCCCGGCAAACTGCCGTGGGGCGACCTCGGTGTGGACATCGTGATCGAAGGCACGGGTGTTTTCCGCAACAAAGAAACGGCTCAGCCGCACATCGATGCCGGAGCCAAAAAGGTCATCATTACCGCGCCCGCCAAGGGTGAAATCGACATCACCCTGGTGCTTGGCGTTAATCAGGATATGTACGATCCAGAAAAACACCACATCGTATCCAACGCCTCTTGCACCACCAACTGCTTGGCCCCCGCCGCAAAGGTCGTGCACGATAATTTCACTATCAAGCGTGCCGTGATGACGACGATCCACTCGTACACCAATGATCAGCGCATTCTCGACCTGCCTCACTCGGACCTGCGCCGCGCGCGTGCTGCCGCCCTCAGTATGATCCCGACCACCACCGGCGCGGCCAAAGCCGTGGCCCTGGTCATCCCCGAACTCAAAGGCAAGTTTGATGGCATCGCCGTGCGTGTCCCAACCCCGACCGTCTCACTGGTAGATTGCGTGATCGAGGTCGAGAAGGAAACCACGACAGAAGAACTGCACGCGGCGTTCAAGGCTGCCGCCGCAGGCCCGATGAAAGGTATCCTGGGCTTCGAAGAAGAAGAGCTCGTTTCGATGGACTACAAGGCCGACGATCGTTCCAGCATTGTCGATGCCAAGTTCACGTCTGTCTTCCAGGGCTCCATGATCAAACTGATGGCCTGGTACGACAACGAATGGGGTTACTCAGCCCGGACCGCTGATCTGGCCAAGATGATCGCCGACAGGCTCTAAGTCGGCACGCGTGCAGAAACTTGGTTGAACGTATCATGGGGGTACGGGCCATCGCGCCCTGCCCCCATCATCTTGAACAGAGGAGTTTGCTGCAGTGAACAAGAAAACGATTCGTGATATCGATCTGACCGGCAAGCGAGTACTCGTCCGCGTCGACTTCAATGTTCCGATCAAAGACGGCGTTGTGACCGATGATACGCGCGTCAGGGCCGCTATTCCCACTCTCAAGTACATTCTAGACCAAAAGCCGCGCTACGTGGCCTTGATGTCCCACCTGGGGCGTCCCAAGGGCGAACCAGACCCCGCCTATTCGCTCAAACCGGTCGTCCCTGTGTTGTCCGATCTGCTCGGCGTGGACGTCTCCTTCGCTGAGGATTGCGTTGGAGAGGAAGCCAAATCCGCAGCCGCAGCTCTTCCAACAGGCGGCGTATTACTGCTAGAAAATACGCGCTTCCACGCCGAAGAAAAGAAGAACAGCGCAGCGTTTGCGGCGCAATTAGCTGAGCTTGGCGACGTTTATGTCAATGATGCGTTTGGCTCGGCGCACCGCGCCCACGCGTCCACTGAGGGAGTCACGCATTATCTTCCGGCTGTGGGCGGCTTCCTGATGGAAAAAGAGCTGAACTACCTCGTCAACGCCATCGCCAACCCGGAAAAGCCGTTCGTGGCGATCCTCGGCGGAGCAAAAGTCTCCGACAAGATCGGGGTGATCGAGTCACTGTTCAACAAGTGCGACAGGTTGCTCATTGGGGGCGGAATGGCCAACACCTTCTTCAAGGCCAAGGGCTGGGCTACCGGTGACTCGTTGGTTGAAGAGGACGCTCTCGACACGGCCATAATGCTGGTAGAAAAGGGCGGCGAGAAGCTGGTTCTGCCCGACGAAGTCGTCATTGCCGATGCGTTCGACAACGAGGCAAACACACGCATTGTCAAAGCAGCCGATGGGGTTCCCGACGGTTGGCGCATTTTGGACATCGGCCCCAGCACAATTGACGCGTTTCGCGAAGTCCTCAACGGGGCCAAAACCATCGTGTGGAACGGCCCGATGGGAGTTTTCGAAATGCCCAACTTCGCCAAGGGCACCTACCAGGTTGCCGCAATTCTGGCAGAATCGAACGCGACCACGATTATTGGTGGTGGCGACTCGGCTGCCGCTGTCAAGAAAGCCGGGCTGGCCGATCGCATGTCGCACATCTCAACCGGTGGTGGAGCCAGCTTGGAGCTTCTGGAAGGCAAAGAACTGCCGGGAGTCGTCGCGCTGAACGATCTGGACTAGCCATCGAAACAAGTCGGTTAAATCCGGTGGGGGGTCTCCACCGGATTTAACACTTCCCTTGCATTTCATTACGCTCCGGGCAATACTGAAGCATATAATGAAGAAGAACTGTTGGCTCATCTCCTCCAAGGCAGCAACATGGGCTTAACCGTCGGACAGACAGTTGGGCCGTATCAAGTCACGGCCCGCCTAGGTCACGGTGGCATGGCAACCGTGTACCAGGCCTACCACTCGAACCTTGACCGATTCGTAGCCATCAAGGTGTTGCATCCGTCCTTCAAGGAAGACCCGAACTTCCTTGGACGCTTCAAGCGTGAAGCCCAGATCATCGCCAGGCTAGACCACCCGAACATCATCCCTGTCTACGACTTCGCCGATGTCGCCGGGCAGCCCTATTTGGTGATGAAGTACATCGACGGGCAAACGTTGAAACAGCGCATTCGCCGGGAACCGCTCACCATCGAAGAAACACTCTACGTGCTTGAGGCTGTCGCAAACGCCTTGACCTACGCTCATTCCCAGGGCATTTTGCACCGCGACATCAAACCATCCAACATCATGCTGGGGAGCGATGGCACGCCCTACATCACCGATTTTGGACTGGCGCGGATCGTTCAAGCAGGCGAGTCTACACTGAGCCAGGACATGATGCTGGGCACGCCTCAGTATATTTCGCCGGAACAGGCCAGGGGTCTACGCGATCTAGGCCCGGCCACCGACATTTATTCATTGGGCGTGGTGATCTACGAGTTAGTGGTTGGTCGTGTGCCCTTCAACGCTGACACGCCGTATTCCATCATCCACGACCACATTTACACGGCATTGCCCCTGCCAACCGAAGTCAACGCCGAGGTGCCACTCCTCGTAGAGCAAGTCTTGCTCCGGGCATTGGCCAAAGAACCAGAAGCCCGTTACGCCTCCGCCACACAAATGGTTGAAGCGCTGCGAGCGGCCTTCGAAGACTCTTCACAGCCTGTCATGGCGATGAGCGTTCCATCACCGCAAGACCAGACAGCATTGCCGCCCGATTTCGGCACACCGATGCAGATTACGCCAACAACGGAATGGCCGGACACTACCGTACCGCCGGCGTTGTCGCCGGAAGCGGCGCGTGCCCGGAAGCGTCACGGGAAACTATGGAAGTTCGGAGGAATTGGCGCGTTGCTTCTGATATGCCTGGCGAGTCTGTTTCTCATCGCCCGCACCGTTTCAGACTCAGAAACACCCTCCCAGCCAACCACTAATCCTTCGGACAACCAACCGCCGCCTTCTCCCCTGCCAATCGGACAATTGCCAGAGTTATCACTGGCAGAGGCCCAGGCCCTCGTTGCCCAGTATCCGGATGATCCACTTGCACACCTGGCTTTGGCGCTCGCCGCCGCCAAAGAAGACAACCGCGAACTGACCTACCTGTCCCTGGCGACAGCAACCCGGTTACTCAATGATCCATCCGGAGAAAGAACGGCTCTCATCGCGCGGCAGGCAGCCAGGGCGGGATATACCGATCTGGCAACCTGGCTTTATCTTGACGCGCTGACGCGATCCAAACTTACGCCCAACGTTCGTAATGAAGCCGGAAGCTTTCTATATAGCATAGCAAACAGTAACCCGCTTCAAACACGGATCACCACGTCACTCTTTGCCGACCGACGTGAGCCAAATGCCCTCGTATCCACCTTTCATGCATTAGCCATTCTTCAGGCCGATCGTGCCCTCGCGCAACGGCAGGCACTGAAATACCTGTCTGAAGCTTTTCAAGCCGACGAGGACATAGCCGAAGCCTATCTGGTGCGTGGTTTGTACTACCAAGCCACGGGCCAAATTGATAATGCGATGGCCGACTGGACGCACGCAGCACAACTTGACAATGCGCCCGAATGGGTTAAGTTCGAAGCTCATGAATTGCAGCGTGCCTACCAGCCGTGAGCCTGGTTTCTATCTCATATCCAATGGAGGGAAAATCCCCTATGCGTACACCCATCATCGCCGGCAACTGGAAAATGCATAAAACGCCTCAGGATGCCGTTGCCTTTGCGAATGCCATCAAAGAGCCGCTTTCTGAGTTGAACGCTGTTGAGCGCGTTGTGTGCCCGCCCTATGTTGCCTTACCTGGCGTTCAGGCGGCCCTGGCGGATACTGATATTGCAGTTGGCGCTCAGGACGTACACTGGGAGGAGCAAGGAGCCTTTACCGGCCAGATAGCGCCGGGCATGCTCGAAGGCCTGGTTACGTACGTCATCATTGGCCACTCAGAGACGCGTGCATACCAGGGCGTGACCGATGAAATGGTCAACAAAAAGGCCAAGGCGGCTCTGGCGCATGGGCTGCACCCCATCATAGCCGTCGGCGAAAGCCTCGAAATCAATGAGGCCGGACAAACCCTAGAATTCGTCGGTCGCCAGATCCGTGCGGCCTTCGCTGGCATTCCCGCTGAGGATTTGGCGAAAATCGTCGTCGCTTACGAGCCAATTTGGGCCATTGGCACAGGCCGGAGCGCATCGGGAGAACAAGCCAATGCCATCATTGGTTCGATTCGCGCCATTCTTGCCGAGTTGTACGGAAACGATCACGCTGAAGCCATGCGCATTCAATATGGTGGTAGTGTCAAGCCCGCAAACATGGCAGAGTTCATGAGCCAGCCGCATATCGACGGCGCTCTGGTCGGCGGAGCATCCCTGAAAGAAGACGCATTCGTGGAACTGGTTCGCATCGCCATCGAAGCCAAAGGATTAGGCTAATTCCAGCGCTTAAGAGATGAATCTCAGTGCCCTGCTCACACCGTGGTTAGCGCTCGCTGCGGTTTTAATCCTCCTCATTTATGTTGAGAAGTGGATTCACAGCCACCTCTACGGTGTGGGCTGGGTCTTGACCAATAACAAAAAAAGCGCTACCGCGCTCTATTATGTGTTGCTGTTTCCAGGCGTCTTCGTGCATGAATTCACGCAGTACCTGGTAGCGGGGGCGCTGAATGTTCGTATCAAACGTGTACTGGCGTGGCCCGAAGCCCAAGAAGATGGCACTCTTCGCCTCAATTTTGTGCAAATCCAGGAGGCCATGTGGTTCCAGGCGGCAATCATTGGCGCTGCTCCCTTATTTGCAGGCCTGTCACTCATATGGCTCATCAGCAACCATATTCTCAACCTCGAAAATGTCTTGCAGGCGCTCACGACGGCGGATATCACGGTTATCGGTCCTGCACTCCAGGAAGTTGGTAGCACCCCGGATTTCTATCTGTGGCTATACCTGATGTTTGCCATCAGCAATGCCATGCTACCCACGCCCGCCGATCGCGAAGGCTGGCCATTGGTGCTGCTATTATTCGCGTGTATCGTCGTATTTCTGGTCGTCATTGGCGTCGGTGAGGTGCTGCTCGAAACGTTTACGGGGCCGGTTGCTCATGGTGTCGAACTGCTGACAACTGCCTTCGTAACGGTGCTGATGGTGGAAATCCCCTCAATCGTGGTGATCAGTGCCAGCGAAGAGCTTCTGGAGCGCCTCATGCACCGGAAATTCGAATACAGCCAGCGCCCAAGTCGAGAAACAACGCGCCAACCCGGTTCCAGTGCGCCGCTGCCACCCGACGCGCCATTGCCGTCGATCTATAATCTGCATCTTCCCATTCCGGTGCCCACGGACGAAGCGACGCGCCTATCTGCGGAACGCCCGGGGCGTGCGCCTCGAAAAGCAGCGAGCGTCACCGCAAAACCGCCCCCGGCGGGCCGCCCTGCGCCGGACAGATCCCCAAGTCCGCCAGTTCGCAGAACGCCATCGCCCCCCGCCACCACTTCACCGGGTCGGGCGCTCACCCCCGCACGCCCCGTTGATCGTTCGCCTGCCGACAGAAGCGCGAGGACGTCCTCGTCTCCGGCCACAGCAGACCGTCTAATCCGGTTATCGCAATCACCAGACGAGAGAAACCGCCGCCCCAAGACCGGTCAGAGTGCACCACCACTCCAGCGAACGGGCACGGGGCTTGACCCTCAGCGACGTGACGCTGCGCCACATCCCCGCGACCAGGAAGTTGAAAGAGACCAACCACGCCCCATCGACCGGCGCACGCCGTTCACGCGGACGCCCCAACAAACCGAACCTCCTGACGATACGGCGCTGGAAGACGAGGAACTGCAGTATTCGGAGTTTGATCCAGAAGACGGCGTGCTAGATAACCTGTATGATCCCGAGTAACTCCTGGCACGTGGCACAAGGGTCACTCAACAACTACATCCTCCCGCGTCCACCGGCTCAGGACGATAAATCCTATCCCCAAAACAGCCCCCATCACCAGCAAGGCGATCAGCTTGAACAGGCGGCTTGCGGTTACCAACGCAATGATGCCGAACAACGTGCAAAACACGTAATATCCCACCACGATCTGCCGAGGGGATAGTCCCAGGGCCAGCAGCCGGTAATGCACATGCCCCCGGTCGCCTTCCGTCGGACTCCGTCCAGAACTGATTCGCCGCACGATCTGCCACACCACATCGAGCAAGGGCAATCCCATCACCAGCAGGACAGTAGCCATCTTAGCCCCGCCGATAATGCCCAGCACACCAATCGTATACCCCAGAAAAAGCGCCCCATTGCTGCCCATGAAAACCTTCGCGGGCGGGAAATTGAATGGGAGGAAGCCCAATGTTGCGCCGACCAATGCTAGGGGAAGCAGCCCTACGCTCACCTGATCTAGCCGGAACGCCGCGTGAAGGAAGATCATGAAGGCGGCCACACCACACACGCCCGCCGCCAGGCCATCAAGACCGTCCAACCAGTTCACGGTATTCATCATAAAGCCCAGCCAGAACAATGTGAGCGTCACCGTGACCACGTAGGGCCATTCAGGGGTCAACTGGCCGGTCAGAGGGTTGTTAAATCCTTCAATGAAAATCAGGAACATCACGGCAATCGCTGCGGCTATGAGTTGGGCCACGTACTGCGGCAGGGCGCTGAATTCATACCGGTCGTCCAACATGCCGAATACGAACAAAAACAAGCCGCCCAGCAACAAACCCGCCAGGCGGATAATCTCCTTGTCGTCGGTTCGCTCCACCGGGAGAAATTGCGCCAGAATCACAGCAGTTGTGAATGACACATACAGGGCCATGCCGCCAAACTTGGATGTTACGTTCGGGTGAACGTGGCGACCGCGCGGTACGTCGACAATACTCAATCGCATGCCAAGCCGCCGGGTGACAGGCGTCAACAACAGCGATAACCCAAACGACACCGCGAAAACGACTGCAAACGATACCAGTTCGTCAGAATCCATATTTCCTCGAGCTATCGCCTGTCTTGTAGCAATGAACGGAGAGCGAACACAGCCCACCCGCACAAAACGATGGTACAGACAGAGAGCATTCTCTGCCTTCCATATCACGCCAGCACACGGTGATGACGCCTCAGGCCGGCCAGATAACTACTGCCCTATCCGGTTCCAAACTGGCGATCACCTGCATCGCCCAGCCCCGGCACAATGAAGCCGTTTTCATTCAGATGATCGTCGATGGCCGCGAGATAAATCGGTACATCTGGATGCGCCTCGGCAACCGTCGCGATGCCTTCCGGTGCAGCGATCAATCCGACGAACTTGATCCGGTGCACGCCCCAATCTTTCAGCACCTCGATTGCCGCAACCGCCGACCCGCCTGTTGCCAGCATCGGGTCAAGTAACAAACACACCTGGACGGTTGGGTCGACAGGCAACTTGTTGTAATAGGATATCGGGCGCAGCGTCGTCTCGTCACGATAGATGCCCAAGTGCCAGACCTGGGCACCGGGGATCATCTCGTGAATACCATCTACCATGCCAAGGCCCGCCCTCAAAATCGGCACCAGGCCCACTTCTTCCTGAAGCATATATCCGGGCGCGGTGGCGAGCGGAGTCTGCACCTGCATTGGTTCGAGCTTCAAATCAGCCATGGCCTCATAACCCAACAGCATGGCCAACTCGCGGATCAGCTCACGGAATTTCTTGTGCTCTGTCGCGGCATTCCGAAGCAAGGTCAGTTTGTGCTTGACCAGCGGATGCTCTGACACATAAACGTTGCTACGAACCATCCATTCCTCCTTCGGCGACTTCGTTCGGCTGATTGTAACCGCATCCCTTGCCTTGTCAAAGCCCAGCCTTTACCTGTTCAGCCTCCAACGGTATACTCGCTGGCGACAGATTCAGATCGGAGTTTCGTATGGCAGACCTCAAACGCATGGTGACCGGAACCCCGCGTCCGGAAGACCGCCTGGATAACGCGCTGCGACCACATAAGCTTGATGAAATGACTGGCCAGGTGCGCGTTGTGGAAAACTTGCGCATTCTAATTGAGGCTGCCAAAGCACGAAAGGAAGCCCTCGATCACGTCCTTTTCTACGGCCCGCCGGGACTGGGAAAAACAACTTTTGCTCATGTGATTGGTAACGAAATGGAAGTCAACGTCCGGATCACGGCTGGCCCATCCATTGAACGAGCCGGTGACCTTGCGGCAATTCTAACCCACCTGCGTGAAGGAGACATTCTTTTCATCGATGAAATTCACAGGTTGGGCCGTGCCGTCGAAGAGGTTCTATACCCGGCCATGGAAGATTTTGCACTTGATATTGTGATTGGCAAAGGCCCATCCGCCAAGAATGTGCGCCTTAACCTGCCGCGTTTCACCGTGATCGGGGCAACGACGCGCCTTGCCTTGCTGACCGCGCCGTTACGCGCACGCTTTGGGGCTATTTATCGACTGGATTTCTACGCGCTCGATGCCATAGCGAATATCGTCGAACGGGCGGCCAACCTTCTGGAAGCGCCCGTTGACAGCGAAGGCATTCATGCAATCGCTCAGCGTGCGCGAGGGACGCCCCGCGTGGCCTTACGCCTGCTCAAACGCGTCCGCGACTTCGCCCAGGTACGCGCCGATGGCATCATCACCGGCCCCGTTGCTGAGCAGGCCCTGGATTTGCTCGAAGTTGACCCGCTCGGCCTCGACGATATCGATCGCCGTGTCTTACTCACTATCATTGAAAAATTCGACGGCGGCCCTGTGGGGCTTGATACGATTGCAGCCTCAATCAGCGAGGAGGCTGATACGATCATGGATGTGTATGAGCCTTACTTGCTCCAACTTGGCTTCATTGAACGCACACCACGTGGACGAGTGGCGACACGCTTGGCCTACGAGCACCTGGGCATCCCGGACGAACGTCCCCCGCGACAGGCTACCTTGTTCTGACATCCAGAGGCTATGGACATCAACTCATTAGGACGGCTCACACTTGGAATCGGGGTTGCCCTGGTCTTACTGGGCACGCTATTCATTCTGCTGGGCAAAATCCCGGTTTTCAAACATCTTGGGCGGCTCCCCGGAGACATACGCATCGAAGGAGAAACCGTCTCGTGTTACTTCCCGATTGTCAGCATGCTCATCATCAGCGTGCTGCTCACGCTCATCATCAACATCATAGTGCGCCTGTTTAACAGATAGCGGTTCGTTCGATGCACATTTCAGACTTCGACTATCATCTACCCCCAGAACTCATCGCGCAAACTCCCATCGAGCCGCGCGACGCTTCGCGTATGCTTGTTCTGCACCGCGAAACAGGGACGATCGAGCATAGACAATTCAGAGATTTACCCGAGTATCTTACACCCGGTGACGTGGTCGTCCTGAACCAGACTCGCGTCATCCCCGCCCGCATCCCGGCGCACAAGCTGCCGAGTGGCGGCGCGGCGGAGATTCTACTGCTGCGGCAACTGGGGGAAACGCGCTGGCTGGTTATCGTTGGAGGAAAGCGTATTCGTACCGGTACGACTCTGGCAGTGGGCGAAAACCAAGACTCTACCATCACAGCGACGGTTGTTGAAGATAGGGACGAAAACCAGCGCGTGATCGAGTTTTCAGAACCGATCCAGCCCCACCTGGCAGCACTCGGCCAGACGCCCCTGCCCCCATATATCACCACGCCACTCCACGACCCGGAGCGGTATCAGACCATTTACGCGCGCTATGATGGGTCGGCAGCCGCGCCCACAGCCGGGCTGCACTTCACTGCGAATATGCTCCTTACCCTCAAAACACAGGGGATTGAGTTCGCATATTGCACGCTGCATATCGGGCTGGACACGTTCGCGCCGGTGCGCGTTGAGAACGTCGCGCATCACGTCATGCATACGGAACGCGCAATGCTTTCGGCCCAGGACGCACAGGTTATCAACAACGCACGCCTACAGGGAAAACATATCGTCGCTATCGGGACAACCGCTGTCCGGACTCTCGAGACGGCCGCTATTCGTTCCGCCGCTTGCGGGACCGAGTTCAATAATCCGGATAGTGTGCAACAAACCCTCAGGAACATGAATGAGCAGGTTTGTCCCTGGCGACCCGTTATCGCCATCGATGAGGACACGGATCTTTTCATCACGCCAGGGTATCGCTTCCGCGCGGTTGATATGATGCTCACCAATTTCCATTTGCCGCGCTCTACCCTGCTGATGCTTGTCAGCGCCTTCGCCGGGCGTGATCAAATACTGCGCGCCTATGAAGAAGCCGTACAAAAGCGGTACCGGTTTTACAGCCTGGGAGACTGTTGCCTGCTAATTTGAGGAAGGGCTGAAGCGCCAACATCAGGCATTGGGCAATGACCAACCGCCGTTCAAATTCGGATGCCCGGCCCAGCTTTTCGGTGTTAAAATAGGCGCTCTGCGACCAACAGTCCGAAAAGGACTTCTTGAAACAGGGAGATATGAATGGAACAAAACACCTGGATACCCGCCGAACATTATCACGAAACCGCCGACAGCATTCGGTCCAGGCTCTCACACACCCCATCCGTAGGCCTTGTGTTGGGATCAGGGCTTGGCCCGCTGGTCGAGGAAATCGAAAACGCCGAGTCCATCCCTTATGAAGAAGTGCCCCATTGGCCAATCTCAACGGTTCATGGCCACGCGGGGCGGATGGTCGCGGGGTATTTGGAAGGGCAGCCCATTCTAGCGATGCAGGGCCGCATCCATTTCTACGAAGGCTACAGCATGGCCCAGGTTACCCTGCCGATCAGAGTCATGAAGCTGTTGGGCGTGCGCACGCTGATTCTGACGAACGCCGCCGGAGGGTTGAATCCGCACTTCGAAGCGGGCGACATCATGGTCATCGAAGATCATATTTTCCCGGCAGGCATGGCGGGTTTCAACCCGTTGCGCGGCCCCAACTTAGGCCAATTCGGCCCTCGCTTTTCCGTGCACACCCATACGTATTCCCTGCAACTCAGGGCGCTGGCACACCAGGTAGCCCAGGCCAATAACATCACGCTCCGCGAGGGCATCTATGTTTCCCTGTCCGGCCCCACATTCGAAACACCGGCAGAAGTGCGCATGTTACGGGCCTGGGGAGGCGATGCGGTAGGCATGTCCACGGCACCAGAGGCACTCGTGGCATATCACGCAGGAATGCGCGTCCTTGGTTTTTCCAGCATCACCAACGTCTCACTGGATCGCACCGACGCGCAGGAAGAAGTCAGCCATGAAGAAGTGCTGCGGCTGGGCAAGCGTATCGTACCGCGTCTGGCAACGATCATCCGGGGCGTTGTGCGTCAAATGCCGGCATTTGATCCTGCTGAAATAGAGAATCAACCGGAGCATGATTAGTCTCGTTTTCTTCATCGAACGCATCTCGTTTGGGCTGTATATTCTCTCAGCGGGAGGCGTGCTGTTTATGGCGTACCAATTGCAGCAGGCCCGCCGTGAACTTTCTGTTGCCCAGTTTAAACTCGAACGAGAACAGGCGTTGGTCCGCCAGGCCAGTGCTCTGACCTTTGGCGGGCTGCTGATTGAATTCATGGTCGCGGTCTGGGCCATCGCCAATTTAATGGCCCCCACCATTCGCGATATTCGCACAACACCGCAAGACAGTGCGAGTTTTCGGCCAGAACGCTTTGTCACCAGCACGCCTGCGCCCAATCCTCCGGTGGCATTGGACGCAGGAAGCGGTGGCGCTGAAGGCCCTGTTATCTTTGCGACACCCGTTCCAACGGCCACGCCCGTCGGAACCATTATCCCCGACGCGCCAGACATTGTAGGATGCCCGCGCGACCGGGCCTGGCTGCTCATTCCAGGCAATGGACAACTCGTTTTTGAGACAACCACATTTTGGGGAACAGCCAACATCAACGACTTTGCTTTTTACCGTTTCGAGATCAAACCCGCCGTGCCTGATGCGCAGTTTGCGCCCATTGGCGATTACGCAACGCCAGTAATAGACGGCCCACTGGGCGATTTCTACCCGTTGAATTTCCCCAGCGGCGAATATCGGTTCCGCTTAACTGTCTTTGACAACACCTATACCATGCGCGCTCTTTGCGAGGTAACCATCTTTGTCAGCGAGCCGCCACCAACCCCAACGCCCATTGGCGCAGGAGCCGCCATAGGAAATCCTTAAATCCCTCTTGCTGGGCACGCAAATCGATTTTGCGCCACCGGCAGCCCCATTAGTCCAAGCCCGCCAACCGGCGCTCACGTTGGTACGCTTCTGGTGTGTCAATATCACGCAGGATGCTATCCGTGCCCACTTCAAGCAAGTGGAGACGCTCCGGATAACGCTGGATCACATCGCGTGGCGCGCCTCGTTCCAGAGACAACAAGTCTGGCCACAGACGGCGACCAATCAAAACCGGGTGACCCCGTTGTCCACGGTAAGTTGGTGCGATGACCTCTCCCTTACACTTGGCAAATGCCGCTAACACTTCATCAGCCACCCGGCTGCTGAGTGAGGGCTGGTCACCCATCACCACGAGACATGCAGCCACCGCGTCGTCCAGAGTTTGCAGGCCGCGTTGCAATGACGACAACATCTCTGCACGGGCGTAGTTGGGATTAAACACCGTCCTCACTGGCAGGTGCGACAGGCTTTCCACGACATCTTCGTGTCGATGCCCGGTCACAACCACAATCTCATGAAGACGCAGCGCGATGAGCCGGGACACAACCGCCTCAATCACTGTCTGCTCGTCATCCCACGGCAGCAAGACTTTCGACACCCCCATCCGGGACGAAACGCCAGCGGCAAGGACAATGGCGGTCACCCGCTTTCGCAACTCAAAGACCGGTTCCCCCGCCGACCGCATCGCACCCAACGCCACAGAATCGATGCGAGTTGACCGCAGCACAAGCTGAGCCACACGTTCCGCTCGCCTCCGACTGTATATGTCCCTTTTCACCTTATTCAGCAAGACAACGACGCGCGTGGCATCAGGTATCCCGCGCATACCCAATTCCGGATCGCGTATGGCAACGGCCATCCAGGGAGGGATCAGCCGCCCACCTTCAGGAAAGCCATAACGTGCCTGAAGACGTGTGGCGTTGTAAACATGCGCTTCATCAAGTGGTTGATCTAACGCGTCCATCCCTGCGACGGAGACTACAAGGGTGGCATCAGGTGGGACAACGGGTTCGTGTTCATAGGGAACCTTAAGGGGCAACCGTCGAGCGCCATCGGCTTCAATCAACAGAACATCAGAATTAACAGAATCGAGAAGGTTTGAAATCGCCTGTGGCGATAACCCGATAACTTTGCGTCCAGCCGGCCCATCCCGGCTATAGAGGAAAACGAATCCGTGTTTTGACAACAATCGCTTGATCTCTGATGGCTCGACACGCTCAGACAACCGCAACGCTAAAGGGACGCGTCTGGCTTCACTCGCAGCCATGCGCGTTGTCGTTGTCGCCAGCACGCGCCAGCCTTCGGATCGCAGCTCCCACGCCAGACGAAACAGGGCCGACGTCTTGCCGCCAGCCCCGGTAAACGCTATTACATCCCCTCGCTGAACGCTCAGTGCGTCCCGTAGCAACATGTCTGTTCCAATCCGTCAATCCCCGGCGGGAGGAATCATCCCCGCGATTCACGCGCCCATGTCACGCAACTGTGGCGCACTAAGTATCGCCTCAAGGACTCCTCCCCCAATGGCCAAAGCCTTTTCTGAAATCGTGAAACAGTGATCGCGGACCCCGCGCGGATCCACATCCCCGATTTTCAACCCTTTGGTAACCTCTACGGACGGGTGAATCAAGCCGCGCAACACGCCGTCAAACGGGGCCACGACAGGTTGCTCGTTGACCGTTGCAATCACCATGTCTGCCCGCACGCGCTCACCAATGTCAACGCGAGGCACAACGTGTCCGTCACCCGGTGATCTCAGCACACGTTTTGAAGACCAGCCTTCCACATCTCCTGGCCGACCGGTGTTCGGCTGAGCCGAACTTTTCCAAATCACGCGGCCCAGGTAATGACCTCGCTTTGTCTCCACAACTGCGTGGCAATCGTCACCTGCCACAAAACCGGGTCCGAGCGCGATGACAAGTCGTGCGTCGGTGCGCTTTGTTCCCAGGTTTCGCTTTGCCATTCGGGCATCAACCACAACCGCAGGGCCTATGGCCAACAGGTGCACAGCCGTTGGATCAACAAGTACAGGGAGCATTCCTCGCGCAAGGATGCGCCTGGCATCATCCACGCTTTCGGCTAACCGTGCGGTAACCCCTTCAACGCATATGTCGCCTTCGTAAACAGCAGAAGCGAAGGCGACCATTCGCCGAATGACAAGCGGGCGCTCCAGTTCGGTCACAAATACCGGGAAGCCCGCTTTGAATAGCCGGTAAATGACGCCAGAGGCGAGGTCTCCCCCGCCCCGGACAACAACTGGCAAACGATTAAAACTCACCAATTCCCTTCTCGCGCAATCTCATGACGACGCGTTCAGGAAGCAACGGAATCTGGTCAAACCACACACCGGTGGCATCATGAACTGCCGCCGTGATAGCAGGGGCCAGCGGAATGAACGGCATTTCGGCCATGCCACGCGCCCCCCAGGGGCCACGCGGATCGGAGTATTCGAGGATTACGGATTTTGTTTCCTTCGGAATATCCCAGATGGTCGGAATCAGGTA
>CAZSXY010000067.1:16200-21534 GCA_964611395.1 uncultured Anaerolineaceae bacterium
TAGCCCGTTTCGGGATCATACATCGAAGTCTTCGGGGGCCGGTATTGGTAAGTGGCAATCGCGGGCCGTTCTTCGTTCTGCCATTTCTTGAGGGCCAATTCTGCTGCACCCCGAATCGCGTTCCCGGACATAAACGTCATGCGTGACGCCGACGCACTGCCAGAATTTCGCGTGTGGGCCGTATCATGGCCAATCAGTTCCACCTTGTCAACGGACACACCAACGGCCTCCGCCGCCATTTGCAAAAACACCGTGTGTGCACCCTGCCCTACGTCTGCTCCGGCTTGGCGCACAATGACTTTTTCGATTTCCGAACCACCGTGCAACTCAACGGTCGCCCAGTTTTCTTCGGGTGCGCCAAAGCTAAAGCCAACATTTTTGAATCCCATCGCCATTCCAATGCCCCGCCGCTTGCTGGGATCAGAAGGTTGTTCGATTGGCTGGCGTACCCAGGAACCATCGCGCCGTTCCCAATAGCCACTTTGCAACGCGCCATCGGCCAGGACGCGGTCAAGCGTGACGCCTGGAGGTAAGGGCGTCCCTACAACCGTCTCGCTTCCGTCCTTCAATACGTTTTTGGCCCTCAATTCAACAGGGTCCATTTCGAGCGCCTCGGCCAGTTTGTTCATTTGACACTCAGCCGCGAAAGCCGCCTGCGGCCCCCCGAAACCCCGAAAAGCGCCACAAGGGACATTGTTGGTATAGACAGCGTAGGTATCCACCCTGGCGTTCGGAATGGCATAGGGGCCGCTCACCATGAGATGCGCATTGCCGAGCACTTTAGTGGACGTGTAAGCATATGCGCCGGCGTCAGCAATGACGGTAGCCTCCGCGGCCACCAGTTTCCCCTCGCGGGTGGCTCCCCACTTTGCCCTGATAACGACCGGGTGGCGTTTATGGTGGCCAATAATCGACTCTTCCCGGCTCCAGACGATTTTCACAGGGCGCTGCAATTTCATGGCCGCCAATCCCAACACAATCTGGACTGACATATCCTCACGGCCCCCAAAAGCGCCCCCGATCGCGGGGTAGCGAATGCGAACGTTCTCTTCAGGCAGCCCTAATGCATGGGCCACCTGTTCGCGATCCTCATGCACCCACTGACCGGCCACCCAAATCGTCACCCGCCCCTTGTCGTCGATATACCCAAGCCCTGCTTCCGGCTGCAAGTAGGCATGCTCCTGGAAGCCGGTACGGTACTCGCCCTCGACAACGACATCGGCTTGTTCCCAGCCAGCCTCAATATCACCGTGCCGGATGCGATAATGAACAAGGACGTTGTTCTCAGCGTGAGGATGGAGCTGTGGCGCGCCATCAGACATGGCTTCTAAAGGATCATCCACAACAAGCAAATCCTCGTACGTGATCTCGATCAGTTTCACTGCATTCGCAGCCGCCTGTTCAGAGTCGGCGACGACCAAAGCAACTTGATCGCTGATGCAGCGCACAATATCAGCCCCTTCCTTGTTGCTTCCAGGGCCGCAAAGCACCGGCTGATCGGGCATGATCAATCCGTATTCATTGACCGGGACATCTTTGGCAGTAAACACCGCCACAACGCCGGGGTAGGCTTCAGCTTTACTTGTATCAATGGCGGTGATGCGGGCGTGAACGCGATCCGAAAAGCGGATTTTCATCCACAACTGGCTGTCCAGAGAGATGTCACCGGGATAAAGCGCCTCGCCGGTGACTTTGCCGACCGCATCGACCCGCAGAACGTTCTTGCCAATCGCAAATTCTTTTGTACTCACAGGTAATCTATACTCCTTGCAACCTGCACCACTACCGAATGATTCACCCACGCGAAGCTATCATCGCCTGGGTCCGGGTTTCACTTTTTCTTGCGCTGGCGCTTACGCCGTTTGGCTTCCTTCAACTCCTTCTTGAGTTGCTTGGCCACAGCCTTCTTGTCAGCAGGCGAAGGCCCCATTCTGTTCCAGGCTTCGCGCTCTGGGTCGGTGCCGTAAACCGCCACCGAAACAAGAAACATTGAAAACCCCATCATCACCAGCCATAGCGCCAGGGCAATGATCATTTCGGCAATGTTGTTGCCATGATATTTTTCATTGTTAACATACCAACTGTAGTCGTTCAACTTGTTGCGCAAATCGAGGTACGCCTTATTAATGGTGTCACTCTGTTCACGCCCAAATTCGACCAGTGGAAATGCCACAGAATAGGCAACTATCGCCAACAGGACAGCCAGACTAAGCCCCATAACGGGCAACCACCTGCGGCGGCTCGATTTCTGTTTTTTGTGCGAAAGCTGGGCCATGATTCACTCCCTGGGCCACCGGCAATGGCAACCCCCCAAGCATTCAGTGTGCGGTTATGTTTCCGGTTCCATTGCTTTTGCAGCGCGTTCAAACGCATCAACGATCTTGTAATACCCCGTGCACCGACATAAATTGCCGGTAATGCTCTGTTCAATCTGCTCCCGTGTTGGTCGCGGGTTTTCCTCGAACAGCTTCACCCCAGACATAAGAAAGCCGGGGGTGCAATAACCACATTGGACAGCGCCCGTTTCCACAAATGCCTCTTGCAGCGGGTGGAGAGTCCCATCTTGGGATGCCAGTCCTTCTACGGTCGTGATCTGCGCCCCATGCGCTCGAGGAGCCGGAACCAGACACGCCATCACCGCGACGCCATCCAGATACACCGTGCAAGCCCCACATTCACCCTCAGCACAGCCTTCCTTCGTACCGGTCAATCCTATATCTTCTCGCAAGAACCGCAAAAGAGTCTTGTTGGCGGCGCCGGTTACCGAATAGGCTTTTCCGTTGACCGTTGTCACGATCGTATCACCCTGATCGTCTTCGTGGCGTACCATTGTCGGGAGCGGACGCTGAACCTGCGCCGTTTTTGCGCCCCAAAGCATCGCCGGATTCTCCGGCCAATCGGCGCGCTCGGAGCCATTTCTCAACGCCCGCAACGCCCGCGCCACCAACACGCGAACCATTTCCGTGCGATAACCCGCTCCCCCGCGCACATCGTCAATCGGCGTTGGCGTAGCCGCCGCCAGCCGCGCAGCCTCACGGATCACATCATCGGTCAGCATCTTGCCTTGCAAGAACTGCTCGGCAACGGGAACCCGAATGATCGTGGGAGCCACGCTACCAAGGGTGATGGTTGCCCGTGTAACCCGTTCGCCGTCAAACCCCAGAATAACGGCAGCATTCACCACCGAAATCGCCTGGGCGCGCCGCAAACCCAATTTAAGAAAAATGCCGCGTTCATGCCCCGCAAGCAGGGGGAATGTGATAGACGTGAGCATTTCATCAGGCAACATCGCAATTCGACGCACTCCCTTGTAAAACGATGGGAAGTCAAGCGTGCGCTCACCGCGATGCGAGGTTAAGGTCACCGTAGCGCCCAACGCCCACAATGGCGTGATCGTGTCATTCGCTGGGCTTGCGGTGATCAGGTTCCCGGCCACAGTGCCCCGGTTGCGAATCTGGGGCGCGCCCACGCTCCATGCGGCCTGGGCCAAAGGCAATGCCCGTTGCACAACGACATCACTGCCAACCAGATGATTATGCGTTACGAGCGGCCCCAAACGCACGGAATCACCCTGCACACTGATCTGATCCAGCCCAGGCACCCGTGTGATATCAATCAACGTGTCCACACCGGAACGCTGCCCACGCTCGATCTCAAGGATGAGATCGGTGGCCCCTGCTACAATTCGCGCCCGCTCGCCGTATTGAGCCAACAGCTCGAGCGCTTCTTCCACTGAGGTAACGCTAAAGTAGTTTTGCCACATGATTCTTCTTCACTAATCCTTTTCAGCGATCAATGCTCCATCCTGCATGGGCAATGGTAACATACCCGGCCCACAAGCGCCGCACTATTTACGCCTTTGATAATCGCTCAGGTCAACAACCATGTACGGATTGATGTTCAGTACTGTTGTCTTCCCAAACACCGTTCGCCGCGGACGACGCCGATCCCATGTATCCACGTGCCCGTGGAGCAGGCACAGCGGCTGGCCTGCCCGCATCAGGAGGCGAAACGCGCGAAAACCCCGGTGAGCATAATCATCCGGTAGGTCGTGGATTCTCCATGGCGGCGAATGGGTAACCACAACATCGACGCCGTGGCCGGTGAGGAACCGGCGCAACACCATACGCGGCAGCAAGCGCAGGACGTTCACAAACATCTCGCTCTGCGTATATTGCGCCGCACCCCGGTTATACCTGATCGAACCCTCCAACCCTACAAAGGTATATCCCCGGTAATGTGTGAACTGCAAGTGCAAATTGTCACCACCAGGGCGCGGAGGAACATATTCGGTATCATGGTTTCCGCGGACAAAAAACAACGGCAACGTCAACACTGATCCGATGAAATCCAGATAACTTACGGACATATCGCCGCAACTGATCAGCAGGTCAACATCCGAGTATGTCTTCCGCAGAAAGGCCGCGTTCTGAAGTTGCGGAAGTTCTACATCGCTAACCGCCAGAATCTTCACCACGTCTACGTCTTCGTACCGTTATCATCCGCCGTCATTCTGAATGTCTTTCCATTGCATCGGCTCACCCGTACCCCCGCGCTGAACCATAATGATCTCTGCCAGAACGCTGATCGCTATCTCCTTGGGAGTTTCGGCCCCCAATTCCAGCCCGATGGGAGCGTGGACACGGTCAAGCACATGCTTAGGCACACCCTGCTCCATCAAAGCTTTCGCCGTCAACGCCCAGCGACGACGGCTACCGATCAGGCCTATGTAGGGCGCTTCCGTCTTCAACAGTGAGGGTAGCAGTTCCTGATCGATGGGTAGGCCGCGTGTCATCGCAGCGATAAACGTCTGTGACGTGATCGCCATCTTTTCCACTACGGCAGCGGGTGGCACTTCTAAATAGCCATCCATGCCCGGAATCTGGTCGGGGGTGGCATACCCAGGCCGATCATCGGCGACAACAACGCGGAAACCCAACCATTTCGCCAGTTCTGCTACGGCTTTACCCACGTGCCCGCAGCCGATCACCAGAACCGTCGGGGGCGGCAACAATGGCTCAACAAATATCCGCATCGTTCCTCCGCAAAGACCGGGATCACCGGCCCCCAGATCGGTCAGATCGTAGGCGAGTACCCGACACTGGCCGTCCTGGACGGCAGCAAGAGCCTCCTGGATGATCAACGACTCCATCTGCCCGCCCCCGACTGTACCCACGATCTTGCCGTCCGGCCACACGAGCATCTTGCTTCCCGGTTGGCGTGGCACCGATCCCTGGGTTTCGATTACGGTGGCAAGCGCGGCCAGCCGCCCGTCGCGTTGTGCCGTCAAAACTGCCTCAAAGACAGTCAATTCCTCGCTCACTTACTTTCCTT
>CAZSXY010000068.1:0-21141 GCA_964611395.1 uncultured Anaerolineaceae bacterium
CTGGAACAGCGGCGGGCAAACCGTCATCAGGCGCGGCACACGGTCGGGGTGCTTGACGGCAAACTGCGCCGCGACCGACGCGCCCAAATCGTGCCCGATCAGCGCCGCCTTGCTGATCCCCAGGCGTTCCATGAACTGCCCGATCAACGCGACCTGGGCCTCGAAATTGTACCGCGCGGTGTTGCGCCCTGAATCGCCAAACCCCCACAGATCAAGCGCGTAGGTGCGGTACTTCATGCTGAGGTGCCGCATGGCAGGCACCCAATAGCGCCACGACCCCAGCCACCCGTGCAGCAAGATCACGGGGCGACCACGCCCCAGCACTTCATAATGAACCAGATCGTCGTCGATGGTGATTGCGCTCATGCCGTGTCCCACGTTCAGGCTCGCCGCCGCACCCACCCAGGGAACAGCGACGGGGCGGTGCAACGCCCGTTACTCAATGCTAAACTTGGCGAGAATTTCAGCGACCCGCTTGTTCAATTGGTCCGGCGCAAACGGCTTGAGAATATAGTCATACGCACCGGCTTCCATGCCCGATTCCATTTCGTCTTGCTGCCCCTTAGCCGACAGGAATACCACCGGAATATCTTTTACCTGGTCGTTGGCTTTGATGGCCTTGCACGCTTCATAACCGGTCATGCGCGGCATGCGCACATCGAGCAGGATCAGGTCTGGCTTTTCGACCGGGGCCAGGGCGATAGCTTCGGCCCCGTTCTTGGCCTTGATCACCTCGTGTCCGGCAAACTTCAGCGTAAACTCGATCAAATCGCGAATGTCACGTTCATCCTCGGCGATCAGTATTCGGGCCATAGGCTTCTACGTCACTCCCCTGCTGGCTGTTCTGCCGTCTCGGTCAGTTCGGTTGATGGGGCCTGCGACGGCAGTTCCACATAGAACGTCGTCCCCTGACCGACCTCGCTCTCAAACCATATTCTGCCGCGATGCACCTCGACCAGTTCGCGCACAATAGCCAGGCCGAGGCCAGTTCCCGGCGTATCCATCACCAGTTCGTGTATCTCGTCGCCCCTGAAGAACCGCTCAAAGACCCGGTCGGCCACTTCTGGCGGGATGCCGATACCGGTATCGACAACCGAAAGCGTCACGTGCCCGGCCTCATCATCGGCGGTGGCCGCCAGCGTAATCGTGCCGCCTTCAGGCGTATAGTTGAACGCGTTGTCGGCCAGGTTGGTCAATATCTGCGCAACCTTATCGTGATCGCCCCACACCGTCAACCGGCGGTCATCGGGCAGGCGCGTGATGACGTGCATTTCGCGCTTCTCGTCTTCCGAACGCCCGCGCAGGTGGACGGCCACCGAGTTGATCACGTTCTCTACATCGACCGTGTTGAAGCGCAGTTCCATGCGTCCCTGGTCAATGCGCGAAATGTCAAGCAAGTCATTCACCAGGATGCTGAGGCGGTCGGCATTCTGCTTGATCGTTTCAAGGAAGCGCCGCTGCGGTTCGGACATTTCACCGGCAGCGCCCAGTAGCAGCAGGTCGGCATACCCCTTGATCGAGGTCATCGGCGTGCGCAACTCGTGCGAGACGGTCGCCACGAACTCGTTCTTGAGCCGGTCAACCTCGACCTCGCGCGTGATGTCACGGAAGATCGATACCGTGCCCAAGAACTGATCCCCCATACTCACCGGCGACACGCGCACGCTGATCACGCGGTAGTCGTCAAGCACCAGGCGGTCTTCGAAGAACTCGCCCGGCTCATAGGATGCCGGATCATCCATCCAACGCTGTACCGTTTGCGTCCAGCGCGTCTTACCTGCGCCAAACAACCCGGCCACGTCCGACGTGGTGCGCCCCAGCACCTGCTCGACGGGCAGCCCCAGGATACGCGAGGCGGTCGTATTGAAGACGATGATTTCCCCGTTTTCGTCGGCCACCATCACACCATCCGCCACCGAATCCAGAATGGCGGCGTTCTTGGTGGCCTCGACCTGCTCCTGGCGGAGCATCGCCCCCAGGCGCTCCGCCTGATCGCGGATGAGGCTGTAAAGCTCGGCGTTATTCATCGCGTTGGCCACCTGGTGCGCCGCCGCCGTGACCAGGCGCAGGTGTTCGCCGGTAAACGCGCCGGGCCGGTCGCTGTAGAGCATCGCCACGCCGAGAACATCTTCATTCGTCTCGATCAAGGCGACCATCGCCGCACGCGGAACGTCGTCGGCTTCATCCAGCCGCAACCAGCGCGGGTCGTTCTGCACGTTGTCCACAACGATGGATTGCTTGTTCAGGATCGCCCAGCCCGCCAGCCCTTCGTCGAGCGCCAGGGACGGTTCTTCCTCGCCTTCCGGCACCGGCAGTTCTGGCCAGCCCAACCGGGCGCGGAAGAACAACCGGCTGGACATCGGATCGAGGGCCAGGATGGCCCCCTGCGTGGCTCCAACTGCGCGGGCCACCATCTCCAACGCGCTGTTGAGCAGGCGATCCATGTCCAGGCTGGTCGCCAACTCGGTCGTAATGGCGTAAAGCGTCGCGATGTGCTGCCGTTCCTGCTCCAGTTCGGCGGTGCGCTCGCGCACGCGCTGTTCGAGCACCGCGGCCAGCTCCAGGGTTTGCTGGAAGAGGCGTGTGCTCTGGATGGCGATGCCAAGCTGCGCCCCCACCGTATTGAGGATGCGCTGGTCGTTGTGCGTGAAGGCGAGGGGGTCATCGTCATCGCGAACGGCCAGCACGCCGATTACATCATCACCGGCAAAGAGCGGAACCCCCAGGAAGCACTTCGCCTCCGGCATGATCGTTTCAATCTTCAGGCTGCGCCGCACCGCGTCGAGGTTTTCACCGGCCAGCAACAAGGGCGTTTTCTGGCGCACAACGAGCGAAAACTCGTCATCACCCAACGGGCGCGGCGGGAGATTCACCGGCTCGTCGGTCATCACATTCGTCGCCAGCGGGAAGCTGAGCGTTTCCGATTCGGCGTCATACAGGGCCACGTACAGGAATTGCGGGTCGGTCAGGCTTGGCAACTGGGTATCAATCACCAGCAACAACTCGTCCAGGTTATCCGCAGACGACAACGCCCCCGACATCTCATTGATGATGTACAGTTCTTCAACGGTGCGCCGCGTTTCGGTCTGGAGGCGCGCGTTTTCAATCGAGATCGCGGCCTGGCTCCCCAGCGCGCGCGCTAGGCGCAACGCCCCCGGTTTGAACTGGCGTGCCGGATCGAGCAACTCAATCTCCACCAGCCCGATTGAGATTTCGTTCACCACCAGCGGGATGAGCAGGCGGCTGGCGGCGGCATGGCGTTCCAGCAATGCGCGCTCACCGGGTGGCACAGCGGCATCATCGGCGCGGATGACGATCAACTCGCGGTCGCGCAACGCTCGCTCGCGCAGCGGGAAATCAATCACGGGGTACACGTCACCGGGATGATCCGACTCGACTTCGGATGGACGCGCGCTAAGCTCACCCCGGACGGTCAATGTATTGTTCACATCATCCCACAGAAACACGGTACAGGCGTCGGCGTTCAAGGCGCTGAGCATCTGGACGGTCACGCGCCGCACCACTTCGTCGAGATCAAGCGTAACCGCCGTCGCCTGCGCCGATTCGAACAGGGTCTCCAATTCACGCGTGCGAAGTGCGGTCTGCTCGAACAGGGATGCATTTTGCACCGCGATTGCGGCCTGGCTGGCAATCGTCTGCGCCAGCTCGATCTGCGCGGCGGGGAACTGCCATGCGTCGGACACGGCGTCCAGCCGCAAAATGCCGATCACCTGGCCGCCCACCACCAGCGGCACGAGCAACGACCGTTGCACATCGGGCCGCCGCAGCATCGAGCGCAAATCCGCATACAGCGGGTCGTTCTCGTTGCACTCGACGACCACCGGGATCAAGTCCTCGCACACGCGCTGGACGGCGCTGTTGCCGTCGGCTGCAAACGTAAGTGTCGGCGGGGCATCGCCACGCGGATATTCGACGATGACGGAGCACAGGTTTTCGACGGGATCGATCTGCAGCGCCGCGCCTTCATCAATTCCCAGCGAAATTGCGGCTTCACGCAGCGCAATCTCGAAGATGTTTTCCAGATCAAGCGTCTGGGCCAGCGCCAGCGATACGCGGTTGAGCAGCGCCAGCCGTTGCGCCTGCTCGTCAAGGGCGAGCGCGCGCGCACGTGTTTCCTGGAATAGCTGCGCGTTGTCGAGGGCGACCGCCGCCTGGCTGGCAAAGGTCAGCGCCAGTTGTTCGTGCAGGGAGGTGTAATAGTTTGCCTCGCGCTTTTCCAGGGCGATCACGCCCACCACCGCCCCTTTGCTGATGAGCGGCGCGCCCAACCAGTTTTTGTAGATGGCCTCCCCGCCGCCGGGAAAGCGCTCATCACCGGCGCTGACATCACCAACGTTGATCACCTGTTTCTGCGCGGCCATTTCGCGGAACAAGGGACTGTAGGATATTTCGACCGTCTCCCCGATCAGCGCATCGACGTTCGTCGCGCCGGGATCGGCGTAACCACGCGCCGCCACGATGCGCAGTTCTTCTTCACCCGGCGTGCGCAGCCACAACGACACGCCATCGTAAGGAACCACCTGTTCCAGCGCGTCGAGGATGAGGCCGATTACCTGGTCCGGTTCCAGCGTGGCCGTGATCTGGGTAGAAACTTCGGACAGGGCGGCCATCTGGGCGGCCCGCGCTTCGAGATCGGCTTCGAGCCGGGCGCGTTCGGTAACGTCTTCGATCAGCAATACAATACCGGTCACCTGGCGGCCTTCGCGCAGCGGGTAAATGTAGTAGTTGTGGACTGCAGGCACGCCGTCATCGCCGCGCCGCTCGACTTTGTAGCGAACTTGCGGTTCACCCTTCTCCAGCGCAACCGACACCGGTTCGCGCAAGAAACCGGCAAGTTCGGGCCGGACATCGAACAACGGCTGGCCCACGACCCGCGCTTCCCAGCCGTGCCGCGCGACCATGGTGCGGTTGATACGGCGAATCGTCAGGTCATCGTCAAGCACGACGATCCCTTGCTGGATCGATTCGACGACGGCCTGGTTGAAGATGGTCAGGCCGAGGGTTTCATCGTACAGGCGCGCTTTCTCAATCGCGACGGCGGCCTGGTTCGCTGCTGTCACGGCGAGATCGATTTCTTCCGCCGAGAACACGCGCGGTTCGGACGTGTCCAGCCCAATTGTCCCGATCACCGTGTCGCCCATGATCAGGGGCGTGATCAACATCGCCCGCGTGTTGCGCGCCAGTTGGATCTCACGCATAAACGCGAGACGCTCGTCGGTTTCGACATCCTCAATGACGACGGGCTGGCGCGTGCTAATGATCGCCTCGGCAATGGGATTCCCCTGAATCGGGACGGTGAGATCGGGCTGGTTGGCGTCCATGGGGTGCGTGCTCAGCACCAGGCGGCCCGTATTGTCCGGCTGGATGAGCATCAGGCCACCCGACTGGCAACCCAGCTCGCTTTGAAGCTCCTCGATGATAATCCGGTAGATTTCTTTGGCTTCGAGGGTCTGCGCCAGCCGCGTGGACATGCGGTTGAGCGTCTCCAGGCGGTGCGCCTGGGCCCTGAGCGTGGCGGCGCGGTCTTGCGTCTCCTGATAGAGCCGCGTGGTCTCGATGGCCACCGCCGCCTGCAACGCAAACAACTCAAACGGCTGGAGCGACGCTTCTGTCGGAACGCGCCCGTCAGCCGGGCTGTCCATCTCAATGATGCCAATGATGCGCTGCTGATCCTGGCCGATCAACGGCAGAATCAGCTTGTCCTGCGGGTGCCACGCGTCCTCGTCCACCACCGGCGGATCGGGTATCTCGCCCTCGAAAACATGTTCGCGCACCCAGGGGTGGTTGTACCGCAAATAGTAACCCGCGCCGAGCTTCAATTCGTGGAACGCTAGATCGTTGAGCCACGCCCGCCAGACTTTGCCCGGCAGAACGTCACCGGCCAACCCTCCGGCTTCTTCGGGCGTGTAACCGGCATGGACCAGGGTCGTTGGTTCCAGGTGCTCGTCGCGCAAGGTAATCACCACATGCCCCCACCCGGCCTCGTGAATGCCGTCTGCCACCACCTGCATGCGGGATGGCATGTCCTGCGCGCTTTGAATCCGGCTGGCAACCAGGTGAAGCTGGGCCAGGCGGTCGCGCTCGCGACGAGTCGCTTCGGCTTCCTGCTGGATGCGCTCGACCAGCCGGTAGTTTTCGATGCTGAAAGCAGCCTGGTTGGCGAAGATTTCGAGCGCCTCAACAGTAGTGGGAGTCGGGCGGCGGCCTGACTGCGGATCATCGACGCTCATGATGCCCAACACGCGCCCGCCAGCGCCATAAAGCGGGATCAGCAGCAGGTCGTCCGGGTCCCAGGCACGCGGCCCCTTGCCTGAGCGCTCTTGCAGCACGGCGTAGGTCGGCAACCCCGCCGTCAGGTCTTCTGCGCCTTCTGCGGGCAAGAAGTAACTGTTACTGACGCGGTATTGATCCTGCATCAGCGAATAGGCTTGCTCAAGGGGCGGGGAAATCTGGCGCATTTCCTCGAAAGCGGCCAGGGGCAAACCGGCCTGCGCGGTGCGGCGCAACACGCCGGCACGCTCGTCAACGACGCTGATCAGCACCACGTTGAACCCGACCGTTTCCTGAACGCTGTGCGCCACTTCCTCCAATAATTCCGGCAGGCTCGCCCCGCGCCGGAACAATTCACCCAGTTCGAAAATGCGCCCCATGCGTTCAGTACGCACGCGCAACGCCTGGTTCGCTTCAATCTGTTCCTGGTAGCGGCGGGCGTTGGCGATGGCAACCGTCGCGTGGTCGGTCAGTGACACCACAAAATCAACCGCGCCCTGCTCAAACGTGTCTGGTTCCGAGCTGAAGAGATGGATCAGGCCCGTCACCTGGTCACCGAGGGTAACCGGCACCACCAGCGCCGACCGCGCGTTTTCCGGGTGCGGATCAAATTCGCTGCTGCCGTAATCAGCCACGAGCAACACATCGTTACGCAGGATCGCCGCCCGCTCGACGGAGGCCAGATCGCGCAGGACGCGCCCCTCGCCAAACCGCTGTTCGATGACCGGCTCGTCGTCCGCATCCCATTCGGCGGGATCGGCCAGCAACAGGATGCTCGCGGCGCTCGCGTTGGTCGAACGCAGTGCCTCCTGCCGGATCACGTTGAGCACGTGGTCAAGTTCGAGCGTGCGGCTCAATTCGCGCGTCACGCGGGTCAGGGCATTCAACTCCTGCACGCGGGCACGCAGGTCATGGTCGGTGGCCTCCATCATCCGCATGCGGTCGATCATGGCCGCGACCTGCCGCCCGATCGCCAGCAACAAGTCCGCATGAGCTTCGTCGAACGGTTCGCCGGACGTGCGGTTGCCGGCGACCATCTCGCCGATGCACCGGTTCTGGACGACAAGCGGCACCTGGATGCAATTGGTCAGCCCGAAGCGCTCTATCAGCGGGCGATAGTCGGGCAACACGCGCTCATCGGCGCGGAGGTCAAGACTGATGAAGGGCTGGCGCGACACCAGCACGCTATGTTCAAAACCGGGAGCAAACGCGTTGATGCGGTAAGGCTCGTCCAGCGCCCCGCCCCACACATAGCCCGGTTCGATCACCAGTTCGCCCGTGGCCTCGTCCACCAGGCTAATCACCACAACCTGCGTTTCCAGCAGATTCGCTACCGCAATGAGCACGGCCTCGATCGTTTCAGGCGTCGGCACGCCTTGGGACGCGATCTCGGTCACGGCCCGCAGCCCTTCGGCTTCGTGAGTGCGGCGTTGCATCTCGCGGTACAGCCGCGCGTTGTCGATCAGCACGGCAGCCTGCCCCGCCAGAATCGAGAGCAGACGCGCGTCAGCATCGCTGAAGTCACGCCCGTCGCGCCGGTTCGCCACCTGGATGATCCCCAGCCGGTTGTCACCAATCATCAGCGTCGCAATCGCCGTCTGGCGCATGCCCACTTCAATCGCCAGCGTCGCCAGATCGGTATTCATGGCTTCAGGATCGTTACGCAGGTCATTGGAGTACCAGGTATCCCGCGCCTGCCACAACCGCGCGACAGGGCTTTCGGGCGGAGACGGAACCTCGTAAAAACGCACCTGCTCGTCGTCCATGCCGAAGAAGGGCTGCTGGCTGACAAGCACCTGCGCGCTGGAGTCATAAAGCAAAATGCCGCACACCTCGACATCGAGCAGACCGGCAATGCGCGACGTGATCTGCTCAATCAGGGCGGGAAGACTGCGCAACGCGCCAATGGCCTGTGCGATCTGCTGCAACCCACCCAGTTCGCGGGCGTGGCGTTGCTGTTCTTCGTAGAGGCGCGCATTTTCGAGCACGACGGAAGCTTGCGACGCAAACGAAACCAGCGACTGCATATCGGGGTCATCAAAGGCTCGGCCCTGGCGCTTGTTGGCGACAAGCAACAGCCCGGTGCGCTGCGTACCGGCCCCTAGCGGGACAATGCCCAGCGACCGCAGTTCGAGTGGCCCGGCAAGCACCTGCAACCCCACTGCCTGGATCATGTTCTCGTCCGGCGTATTTGAATACCACCAGGGGCGGTTGCGCCAGATGTCATCAAGCTCGGAACCCGGCACGAGGGGAACCCGGTACTCGGCAAGCAGCGCCTCCGGCACGCCATGAAACGGCGGGCGGCTGTGAAACATGCCGTCACCGGGATTAAATACGAGGATGCCGCACACCTCGACCTGCGCGAGATCGGCAATTCGCTGCGTGAGCTGGCGGTACATCTGGTGCGGGTCGTGGATATCGCCGATCACATCGGCAATCTGCTGCAAGCCGCCGAGTTCGCTCAAGCGCCGGGTCTGGTCGTGGGCATAGCGGACGGCCTGCAACGCCGCCGCAATCTGGCCCGATACGGCTTCCACCAATGCCAGGTCGCGGTGCGAAAACGCGCCGCGCTCGCGGTGCATCAGCTCCAGCGTGCCGACGAACCGGTCACCGATCAGCAACGGCACGCCCAGGTAGCTCAGGAAGTTCCCCTGAGCTTGGGGTTGGATGTCGGTGCGGGCGCTCACGTCATCGATCAACAACGGCTGGCGGTACGTGGCAAGCCAGCCGGTATACCCCTGCCCCAACGCGACGGTCGTGTCCTGCGCCTCATCATACGGCACCAGCCGCCCCAACGTGCCGCGCACCAGGCCGCGCCCGGCGGGATGCTGGTCGTCCTGATCGGGTTGGGCCAGGGTGATCTCGGCAGAATCAAACGCGACCGCGTGCTCCAGGCCAGAGAGAATCGCGTCAACTGTCGCGTCGAGGGCCAGCCCTGCGCCCACCGCCTGGCTGACGTTTTCCAGGATGGTCAGGGCGCGAAGGGGATCAAAATCGGTCGCGCTACCGAGCGTTTCGGGGGTCAGTTCGCGCAGGATGAGCACCATGCGCTCACCGTCGGGGCCGGGGATGGTGTGGGACACCGCTTCAACCTGTCGCTGCCCCACCCGGAGCGAGGCGTGCCCCGGACTGGCAAGTAGATCATGCAGCGTATCGACGGGTCGCACGCGCTGGGCCATGACCGCCAGGTTCGGCGATCCACCATCCAGCCCAAACCAGCGCCGGGCGTGCTCGTTGGCGTATACAATGCGCCCGCGTCGCTCCGATACGATGATCGCTTCGTCGACTTCCGGCAGATTCACCGGCACAAACGGGCGCGGGGCAATATCCCGGTCGGCTTCCAGACCCCGGCGCGTCTGCCACACCAGGGCCAGCAACCAGGCAAAGAACACGAGGCCTATGATGATCAGATATGCTTCAACCATCCGCCATCGCTCGTAAACAGATCGCCGGCATCAGGCGATCACCACGCTCCGGCGCGGGACAGCCGCCTACCACTCGGTATCAACCGCGGTGTCGGCTTCCACGCCGCCGCGCCGGCGGCTTTCGGCGGCCAGCTCGGTGATCTCGCGAATGTCGGCGAACTTCCGGGTAGCGTTGGTAACCCAGCCTACGGCCAGCGTCATCAAATCGACTTTTTCGTCGTCCTTCATCATAAAGCCGCGCTCGCGGTCGATGAAGGAGTAGTGCGTTTGCACGTCGGCGGCAAAGCGTTCCTTCAGGTGTTTGATCAGGTCATCGATCTTTTCCGAATAGCTCACGATGACGAAGTTGTCGCTGCCCGCATGGCCGAGGAAGTCATCGGGCGTGCCGTATTCATCCACGATCTCGCCCATCAGCAGCGCCATGAAACGCAACACATCATGCCCCGCCACAAAGCCGTACACCTCGCGGAACGCCTCGTAATGCTGGAGCTTGAAATCAATGTACGCCCAGGTTCGGTCCTCGCGCATCATTTCGCGCAGTTTTTCTTCAATCAGCGTGCTGCTGGGCAGGCCGCTGTTGGGATCGGTGTAGTTGTCACGTTCGGCGCGTTCGATCTGGTTCTTGACCCGCAGCTTGAGTTCTTCGATGTCGAAAGGCTTGGTAATGTAATCGTCCGCTCCCAGTTCCAGACCGGCGATTTTATCGCTTCGTTCGTCTTTCTGGGTCAGGAAGATAATCGGGATGTGGCTGGTGCGGGCCGTCGAGCGCAGCTTGCGGCAGACATCATAGCCGTTCATATCGGGCAGCATAATGTCCAACACGATCAGTTGCGGGAGCTGCTTGCGGGTGAGCGCGAGCGCGTCCCCGCCACGCGGCGCAACCTGGACATCATACCCCTGCCCGCTAAAGTAGATACGCAGCATGTTAGAGATATCGAAGTCGTCTTCAACAACCAGAATTCTGCCTTTGCCCATCCGTTTACCTCCCCGCGATCTGGAACCTCGCCAGGATTCGATGCAAGTCGAGGGATCGTGCGGCCAATCAGTCCTGCCAAAATCATGCGCCTGTACCGGCAACGGCCCTGCCCGATCCGGGCCGGACACTGCCGGAACGGGTTTCGCACACATTGCCGTGTCGACCCGCGTTTGCCAGGCGAAAGCAGGCCAACGCCAGGGTAGCCCAACTATACCATGAGACCAAACCAACGCACCAATGCGAGCAGCCCGAATCTGAAGGCGCTGCGGGCCAGGTGCACGCTCAGGTCACCAGGCCGGACCAGCTACGCCGCGCGCGCCAGGCTCGCTCGCGCACCCCGGCGATGTACTCGTCGGTGACCGCCCGCTCGAAGCTACGGAAGCCGCTCAGCTTGAAGCCGTGCCTGGCCGCAATCGCCCCGATCTCGTTCACCTGGGCCAGATCGATATGCTTGCCCACGCTGTAATCTTCGTATCGCCCTTCCAGCGCGAGCGCCATCGTTTCGGCCATGCACGCATAGGACTTGCCGGGCGGGAACCCAAAGTCAAAGCCGAAATCAACCGGCCCCGGCACTTCCACCATGCCGCCTTCGATCACCAGCACGTCGTTGCGGACGTCGGCCACGCGGCGCGACACGTCGCGCGGGCGTGCGACATCGCAGACGACCGCCCCCGGCTTGAGATGCTCCGGCTCGATCACCGCCGTGGTGGCGCTGGTCACGGTCAGAATCAGGTCAGCGTCGTAAATGGCACGCATCTCGGTCGCGGCGGTGACCTGCGCCCGCTGCCCCTCGCACAACGCGCGCACCTCGTCAAGCGCATCGGGACGCCGCCCGACCAGCGTAAGCGCCGACACCTCACGCGCGAGTATCTGCGCGCAGACGCGCCCAATGACCCCCGTCGCGCCGACAACGGCGGTCGAGGTCCCGGCGATGGGCATATCCATGCGCCGCGCCGCCTCGCGCAGGGCCTCGACCGCCATATAGACGGTGTAGGCGTCGCCGTTCGTGATGGGAACGTCCAGCCGCCGCGCAATCGTCTCGCCGGCATCACCGACCACCGACGTATAGGCCCCCAGGCCAAGCAAGCGCGCGCCGAGCTTTTCGGCCATATGACCGCAGGCGACGATCTTGCGATAGACCGTTTCCACCGGCAGGCTGAGCATGGTCTTGGGCGTGAACGGGCAGGCGATGAACCAGCCGCGCAGTTCTTTGCCGGTGGCTTCGCTGCGCACACCGGTGATCTCGGAGATGTAAACCGGCGGGAAGAAACGCGAAAAGAAGTTGATCTGCCCCTCGGTTAGAATCTTGCCCAGGAGCGGGTACTTCCGCGCCACATCGGATTTTGGATTAATGGGGTGAATGATGAATGCGAATGTGTCTTGAGTGTCCACGTTGATTCCTGCTAAGGGGTACACATACCCCCCATTCAAACACACTACGAACCGCTAACCCTGCTCTCCCGGCCTGCATCCGCCTCCAGAACTCCAAACTGAAAACAGATCACTGAACACCACCACATCCCACCGGCTCACGTTCGGAAAACCCAGAAACGCAGGACTTGAATCAGAACGCCAAACCCAACTCCCTACCAGGGTTCCAGGAAATCTTCCTCCGACGGCGTCCCGCGCGGGTAGCGGCGCTTGTGCTGTTTGGCGACGGAGGCCCGCACCTTGTGGTGGTCACTTTCCTCATAGGAGACATTGCGATTGATCACCCGCCGTTCGGGCGAAGCAAACAACACGACATCGGACTCGATCACGCGGGCTGGCATCACCACCAGCCCCGATCCCAGGCGCACATTATGTCCGACGCAACTCCCCAGCACCGGCTGGCCGGTGTCTTCCAACTCGTCATGCGCGTTAAGCGCGCGCAGTGGCGCGGGCAGCAGGTTGAAATCGGTGAAAGTCGTCCCCGCGCCCACGAAACTATTGCGCCCGATGACGCCCATCTGAATGCAGGTGTTTTGCGCGATGATCGAGTATTCCATGACCACTGACATGAAGAGCGCCGCCCGGAACGGCAAGAAGCAGTTGTTCCCGATCACGCTGAGCATGATCTGGCACCCCTGCGCGATATTCACATTATCCCCGATCACCGAGTTGTCGATCACCACGCCCGGCCCAATCGAACAATTGCTCCCGATCGTCGTCGGCCCCAGGATGACGGCGGACGGGTCAATCGTCGTGCCGTCGCCCACCTTCACCACTTCCGAACACGAAAGCACCTGTTTCTGCTCCAGGATCGCGCGAAAGAGGATACGCAGCGCCAGGAGGTTGTGCTCGGTGATGCGCTTTTCAAACCGCTTGCCACGCGAAAACACGCCCAGGATCACGTTGCCGAAATAGATATGCGCCCAGCTATCAATCGACAGGCACGACCGCTCGGTCAGCAGGTGTGTCAGGTCAAGGTCGCGGGCCATCTCGCCCTCGCCTTGTGACGGGCGCAGGTTGGCCATCGAGTCGGGCACGTTGTAATAGCCGATCTCCTTGCAATCGCTGAAGATCGGCACAGCGCGCCACTTGTGCGGCTCCACGTAGCCATCGGGGAAATACCACAAATCGAGGGGGTAATAGAGCGTTCTGCCGTCCATGTCCGTCACCGGCTTGAGCCGCGAAAGCGGGATGGCATACTTCATCCACGCGGCATCGTCGGCAGGCAACACGGCGCGGCTGGGAAGCTGGCTGGCACGCGCCTGTTCATAGAACGCCCTGAAGAACTCGATGTCGAAGTACAGGTTATCGCGGTACACGATAATTTCGTCGCCCCGGTCGACCAGGTCGGCCAGGCCGTGGACAGACGATAGCGGCGGTTCGACGTTGGCCGGGCCGCAAACTTCATCGAGAATATCAGCCTGGTGAATCTTGAGCGGCTTGTTCATGACGCTCAAATCCCGCGCCGGTTCGTTAAACGGCGGGATTAGATGGTTATCCTCGATGATAAAGCGCCGCAACCTGCGAAATCGTCGCATAGCCCCCTCATCTCATGTGCTTCGCCCTCAGAGAGAAGTCACTTCAATCACCCACGCCCTTGCACAAAGTCTTATGGGTGTGCATCCCAAGTATCTCGCATCCAACCCCACCCGGCAACCGCCCGCCACCCGTAAACACAAAGGGGCGTATAGCCCCCCATACGCCTTCCCGCTATGGCATCACCGGCATTTATTTCACCAGCAACCAGGTGCGCAGCGTCGTGATGAATCGCTCCGGCGAGTCCATCATGATGAAGTGCCCGGCGTCGGGGAACCATTCGATCTGGGCATGGGGCACACCGGCCTTGAGCGTCTCGTGCTCGGATGGGCGCACGATGATGTCGCGTTTGCCGTACATGCCCAGGGTCGGCACGGTGAGCTTGTGTAAATCGGGCCGCAAGTCGGTCTGGCGCAACGTCCCGATGCTCTGGAAAAACGACTCGGCGCTGATCTTGGACACGTCTTTGGTGATCATGCGGGCCATAGCACGCCCGTCTTTCGCCATGAAATAGCTGTACAGGCGCAAGAACATGAGCAACCCCTGGCCGCCAAACACCCAGAAGATCGAAGCCACCGTCCGGTTGCCCGATAGCTTGAGCAGCAAGTTAAGCGAGTTGCCATTGATGGGCGAGCCGATGACACCGACCTTGACCACTTTTTCGGGGTAGCGAATCGCCGTGCCCAGGGCAACCGTCCCCCCCATCGAGTGCCCGATCAGCGGCGCGCGCTTGATGCCCAGCCGATCCATGAACTGGTAGACCATTTCGACATACGTGGGTACGGTGAACGCGTCCGCGCTATGCTGATTGGGGCCTTTGGCCTTCGTCGTAACGACATCGGACTCGCCAAAACCAAAAAAATCGAGGGCATACATGCGGAACTCGCGCCCCAACACCTCGATGGTATCACGCCACAGTTCCCACGAACCCAGCCACCCGTGCAACAACAGCACGGGCCGCCCGTGCCCATACGTTTCGTAGTGGATGATGCCAGGCTCAGTTACAAGTGATGGCACGTCCGGCCCACCTCCAACCCCGGCCAGGCACAAAGTCGCCAGCACCGGCAACTATCACGCGCCGCCCGCAGTCGCTGTATCGCATGCCCTGACGTATTAAGTTTCTAATTCTTCAAGGATCGAGTAGAGCAACTCCAACAAGACGTTCTTGACACTTTCCTTCTCGATGGCCACACACGGCAACAGCTTAATATTATTTTCGATGCGCAGGGCGATCCGGAGATCATCGGGCGACCAGGCTTCGGGGTGATCTTGCTTGTTGGCCGCCACGACATACGGCGTTGGCGCGTAGGCGCGAAACGTCTCAAGGATGCTCTTCGCCTCGCGGAAGGTTTCGGGCTTGGCGCTGTCAACCATCACGACAAAGCCCAGCATCCCCTCAGCCAGAATCTCCCACATGAAGTCGAAACGACGCTGTCCCGGCGTGCCAAAGAGGTATAAGACCAGGTCGTCATCCACCGTGATGCGACCAAAGTCCATCGCAACGGTTGTCTGCTCTTTGGTTCCGTATTCCGCCGAGTCCTGGGAAATATCCTCGTCGGTCGTCACAACGTCGATTTCGCTGATCGAGCGGATAAACTCGGTCTTGCCCGCGCTAAAAGGGCCGGTGATGACCATCTTGACAGTTTGCATGGGCATGGTCAGCTTCACTCTTTCAACATAAGGACACGTAGAGAAAAGATAACATCAGGGCGCTGGCGTGCAGCCACCCTGGGATAAACCACTGTTTAACCTTATACCTCTTTGATGCGTGCAATCAGGCGCTCAACCACGCTCCGCTTGACCTGCGGCCCCTGCGGCAACGTGCGGGGAACCCCGCTCGCCGACCGCACCTTGATTGGCTCCATCCCATGAGGGCGCACCAGCTCCACCAGGCCCGCCTGAAGCAACCCGTACACGATCCGGCGAATTTCAGTATCGGTCATGTTGCAGGCTCTGGCGATCTGGCGAATCGAGTTCTTCGGATTAATAAACGACACCACGCGCCACTCTTCGACGCTGAGGTGAATGCCCCGGAACTTGTCCCCCGGTGATTCAGGAAACTTGAGCGCCATGTCGAGATTCGGCAGTTCTTGTTCCAGCGGCTCGATCTCTTTCGCCCGGCGCGTCCCCTCGATGATGACGTTCTTGAGGTCGATCGGCACCGTGATGCGCTCTGATGGCGGGGTCACGTTCTCCTCAAAGACGAACGGTTCCTTCTTCCACATCATCACATCGTACACGATGTCGAGCGTGTGCTGGCGAATGCTGCGCACGATGTCGGCTTTCGTCACATAGTTGGCGTTGATCAGCATGAGGGCCAGCGCCTTGTCGGAGTATTTGCTGCCGCGCTCGCGGATCACACGGGCCTGTTCGATGTTGAGCTTGCCCGCCTTGTGCAATACGTTGGCCAGGTGTCCATCCTGGTTGCCCATCGTGGCCAGAATCAGGCGTCCCTGGTCGAAGGCAAGGGACGCGCGTTCTTTCCCTGGAATGACTTTGGGCCGCTTGTTGCCTGCGCCATCGGTGATTGTCTCGTTGGTAACCACCGGTTCGTACAGGCGAAGCGTGCCCGTTTTTTTCGCCAGGTTGATGAGGTTGAGAATTTGCGTCGTGCTGAAATCGGCCAGGTTACCTTTGAGCGCCATCTCTTCTCATTTCTACCCACGATCAGGGTCGAACGGGAGGCAATCGGTGGACGCTTGCAACAGCCTCCAGGCTGTCGGCATTATACACTGCGGACTATAGCGCGTCAACCAGCCTCAAACACGTGTCTAACGCGCGATTCGGACGGTTGTTGTACCAGATGGTCTTGCTTTTGTCACATGTCTCAGGTCATATACTTTTCGCCTGGTGATCGGGCCGGCGATGCCGGTTTTCGGGCGCAGGTGATCGGTTGGCAGTTGTCAGTCGCCATGTGATCCAAACACATAGGCGGGCCTTGCGACCCAGAAACTCAAAACTGACGACCTTTCGCGCAACTAAGCACCTCCGGCCCAAACGCCCCATCGCCCCAAAAGGAATGACTGTAGCCGATCATGGCGTTCGGTTTATGGCTATTCCATTATATGCTACATTAAACCTCAAACGCGTTGCTGGCAGGAGGCTGAGCGAGGCAATTTCATGAATTTTTGGGGCCGTCAGGCATCGAACAACCCTGCGCTTGGATTTCGCCGCACGCTACTTGCGCTCGCGGTGCTGGCGACCTTGCTGGCCATGTGCTCGTCTGGGCAACCAGCGCCGGTCACGATCACCGCCACGCCCGATCTCCTGCGGAATCCCTTGACCGGCCTGCCCGTCGATGACCCGGCGATCTTCAACCGCCGCCCGCTGGCCGCCAAGATTTCCAACGCGCCCGACAGCGTGCGTCCCCAGGCCGGTGTTGCTGCAGCCGACCTGGTGTTCGAGCATTATGTCGAGGGCCGCCTGACGCGCTTCACCGCCATTTTCTGGACGCACGCGCCGCCGCGCATCGGATCGATACGCAGCGCGCGGTTGATCGACCTGGAAATCCCCGCGATGTACGGCGCGTTGCTGGTCTACTCCGGGGCCAGCGAACCGATCCGGCAGCGCATCGCGGAGTCGGCGTTTGCCGCGCGCGCTTATGAGGGCGTGACCACCGGCGCACCGCTGTATTTTCGTGATCCGGGCATCGACGTGCCGCACAACCTGTTCGCCGTGCCTGCCGAAGTCTGGGCGCGGGCGAGCGCAGACGGGTTCACCGTCGCCCCCCCGCTCTCCGCTATGGTCTTTGCGCCTGCCCCGCCCGCCGCTGCTGCCCCGGCCACCCAGGTGAGCATTGATTACGGGCCAGACCTGGTCACCTGGGCCTACGATGAGGCGTCTGGGCGGTATGCGCGGGTGGTGGATGGCGAACCGCACCGCGACGCCAACACACACGCGCCGGTCACCGCCGCCAACGTCGTGATTCTCTACGCGCAACACCGGGAAGACTTGAGCATCGTCGAAGGGGAATGGAACGGCACGACGTTTTACTCCATCGAGATTCAACTCTGGGGGCGCGGTCCGGCGACCATCATCCGCGACGGCGTCGCCGCCAACGGCTTTTGGGCGCGTCAGGGGCACGACACGCCGCTCACCTTCTGGGCCGATGAAGACGCAACGATCCCCATCCCGCTCAAGCCGGGCACGACCTGGTTTGAGATCGTCCCGTTGGACTTTTCCGGCGTGCGGATTGGCTAGCGTCCGGTACAATGTACGTTACCGAACAACCCTGCGGTAGAGACCCGTAATGTCTGAGCCCCGGTTCCCCTGGTTGACGCTCGTGATCCTGACCATCGCGGTCAGCGGTTGGCTGGTGCGCCGCGCCGCCGTCATCTCCGGGCTGTACAAAGACCCGATCATGGCCACCTTCCGGCTCTACGGGCCGGAGATGCCCTTTTCGCCATTGGCGCGCTTTTTCGACGCGTTGGGGCTGTGGAGCCTGATCGTGGGCAGCATCGTGAGTTCGCTCACCACCAGCTACCGCAGCCTGTGGGGGTACGCCCCGGTGATCTTCCTGGCGCTCGCGGTTATGGCCTTGGCCGGAACGATCATCACGCGCCGGAGCCAGAGCCTGTTTCATACGCTGCCGCTGTGGTATAGCGAGTTGATGCGCTACACCACCCGCCAGGAACGACGCCATATCGCGTATGCCTGGCTACGACTCCCCCGCCGGATGCGCTGGCGGCTGAACGCCGATCAGGCATCGTTTCGCGTGTTCGTGGACCTGGTGCGGCTGACTTCCCACTACGGCGCGCGCGCACCGGACGATCCCTGGGCAATCTGGCAGTAGAAGCGGGCTGGCTCAGTCAGGGTCGATCACCAGCTCACCGCGCACGATGACTTCGCGCCGCGCCCCATCGAAACTAAGTTGCAACGGGCGGCCCTCCGCGATCTGCGCCGCAGTGACCCACACGGCCCCGCTGTTCGCCGGAGGCGCGAGGAGCGATGTTAGCGCCATCGCCGTGAAATGAACGCCGTACAGTTCCAGAAAATAGTGCGTCAGAAAGCCGGTCTTCCCCTGCCGGGTGGTGAGCGCCCGGTCTTCAACGGTGCGCAGCGGTGACCAGGACACGTCCGCCGGAGCCAGCGCGGGCAGTAGGGCCGTTTCGACCACCAGTTCTTCATGCAGTTCGCGGTACGGCGACCGTTCGCGCCCCTGACCGCCACGGAACCACTCACGAAAGTGGGGCAAAGCGCCTTCCGGCATGTGCAGGCGCAGTTCCAGGGAAGCGGGGTCTTCGAGATGGGCGTCACACGCGGCGAGAATTGCGCGGTCGTAGAGCGCCAGCGCCCCGCCGGGCGGCGACAGCACGTAAACCCCTTTCTGGCGGCGGTTGTGGTTGAGCAGCAGCAGGTAACGCCCGCTATGCTCAATCCGGCACAGCGCCGCGCAGCTTACGCGGATGAGCTGGCCCTGGTCTGGCATGCCGGTCATGCCCGCCCCTACCTCCTTATTCCCTGGCGCTCTCAAGATACCACGCGTCACCCCCACTTGACAACGGCTACACCAGTTGCCATGCGGAGCGGCTGCGGGTAGGCTAATGCCCGTGCCACAGGAGGAGTTATGCCACATGCCCAACCCTGAAGTTGACCCTGCCCAGTGGGTCGCCCTGAGCCTGATCCCCGCCCTGGGGAAACGCACCATCGAGCGCCTGATCGAGCGCTTCGGAACCATCGACAATGCGCTGCGTGCCCCGCTAGACGCCCTGATGAGCGTCTCCGGCATTGGCCCGGTGTTGGCAGAAGCAATCCGGGCGGTTGATCTTGAGGAGACCCGGCGAGACTTAGCGGCATGGCGGGCAGGTGGAATCGCGGTGCTGCTCCCCGGTCATGGCGCGTATCCCGCCCGGCTGCGCGATTTGCCCGACGCGCCCGCCACGCTCTTTTGCCGCGGCGCGCTCGTTGGAGATGATGAGCGGGCGATTGCCATCGTGGGGACGCGCCGCCCCACCCCCGCAGCGCGCGACATCGCCAGAACGCTCGGCCAAACACTGGCGGCACGCGGCTGGACGATCGTCAGCGGGCTGGCGTACGGTATCGATGCCCTTGCGCACCGCGCCGCGTTGCTGGGCGGCGGGCGCACCATCGCGGTGCTGGGGAGCGGGGTCAACGTCGTGTACCCGCCGGCCAACCAGGCGTTGGCGCGTGCCGTCATCGCCAACGGGGCGTTGCTCAGCGAACTTCACCCCGGCGCGCACCCCAGCAGCGCCACGCTGGTGGCCCGCAACCGGATCATCACGGGATTGAGCCGGGCGGTCATTGTGATCGAAGCGGGGGAGCGCAGCGGAAGCCTGCACGCGGCCCGCTTTGCCCGGCAACAGGGACGCCCCGTATTCACGCCAGATTGTGACGCGCCGGGCAACCGGCTCCTGCTTGACGAGGGCGCGCATGTGCTGCCGGTCGATGCCAGCCGGTGGGCCTCCGCCATCGAAGAAGTCGTTACAAAGGGTTAAGTTAGAATTAGGTTTGCAAGGCGTTTCATTAAGGTTTGTGAAAAAGTTCTGAAATTGGACAGCCCGTTTCCCCTGGCGTCCTACATACAAATAGCCTATCCTAAAATGTGATGCTATACTAAAGTACCATTAAGGGCTGCATAGGACTGCTTGCCAGGTTGTAGACGAGCGATGTTACAAATCGAACGCGCATCTCATCACCGCTAGATGCCTGCCTTTTTTGAGGTCATACGGCGCATAGATTTTGAACGTGCGGATTTGGGGCGTATCACAACACCACTATCCGGCGCATCCAGCGGAGCTAGACCAGGGGAGGGACTGGATGACACGAGATGATCACCGTTCACCGGGGCGATTAGCGCCACCACGTCCCGACTACCACTGGGGGACGCGTGCGTCCCATACACCGGGCAAGCGCAGGCCATCCGGCCAACGCCCGAACCGGCGTGATGATTACCAGAATGGCGCGAGTCGGGACGACTATTACGACGATGCAGATGATCTGTCTGATCTGCATTACGCAGAGCCAGAACAGAACGCGCCACAGCCGGGTGCGCCCCCGCAAGAGTACGCTCCTGGTTACCGCCCGCGCGACTACTATGCCGAAGACTCCATCGCTGCCGAGTCTGCAGATGTTATGGACTATGGGTATGGCTCTCATGCCAACGTGCATCCAGCACAGGCGGCTGAGGCTGGCTATTACGATCCGGCCCCGGCCATGACGCGCTCCCCTGAATATGAGCCGGAACCCGAAGTGCTCACGATTCAAGAGCGGCACGGGCTGCTGATGCGCACCATCGAGCTTTACGATGACGAGTGGAAGCTCGCCAGCATCCGCGCCAACGAGAACAAAAACCGCCTGGAAGCTTACCTTGTTCCACGTAACAAACACATGGAACTCAAAGAAGCTATCCACCGCAACAAGTTTATGGTCATCACCATTGACCGGCTGGGGAACACCTCAGTCAAGCAACCCAAGCGGTATGGCCCCCTGCGCCGGTTTACGCGGTGGCTGTTCGGCGACTAG
>CAZSXY010000069.1:0-16696 GCA_964611395.1 uncultured Anaerolineaceae bacterium
GCCATCAGACCGCTGTCTTCTCGACAACGGTCTCCTTAAACTGCCAAAGTCCAGAGCCGGTTCCCCCCCGAAGGGGAGAACCGGCTCGCAAAACAGCACTATGAGTTGGCGACCGTGATCACTCCATCACGCGCAACGTCGAAGGAATGTCCATCCGCAGCATCCGGCGAATGCTCAGCAGGGGCGTCAATGCCACCACCAACACCCCCAGCACAGCGGAAATCAGCAGCGTTGTAGATGAGATCGTGATCGTGAACTTGAGATCGGCAAGCTGCTCCTCGATACGCGCAACGAGCAGCGCATTCAACACGATCCAACCCAGGCCAATCCCGATCAGCGTGCCCCATATGCCAACGATCAGGTTCTCGACCATTTGCATACGCGTGACGGTCCGCAAGCGCAGCCCGAACGCAAACATGGTCGCGATCTCGCGCACGCGCTCATCAACGTTGATGCTCGTGGTGTTGAACGCGATCAGAAACGCCATCACCAACACAACGATTTGCACGATGCGCAACACAGTCGTGAAAATGTCCATCGCCTCATCGACCGCATCGGCGTATTCGGTGATTGCCTGAACCGATGCCACGCCGGGTTGGGTGAGCAACGTCTGCTTGATCAGGTCGCCTGTCACGCCATCTGCCGGCGTCACAACGAGCAGGTTGGTAACCCCGGCCAGCCCCATCAGGTCCGCATGGCTGATGTCCATATACGCAAGCGGACGGAGTGGGTTATCGTGGATGCCAATCACCGGCAGATCACTCTCAACCAGCCGGAATGCCAGCAGGCCCTCGCGGCGTGGAAACTCCACCCGAACCGTATCGCCAACGTTAACCCCCAGGTCCGCCGCCGCTTTTTCTGAAATGATGAGACCCGGCTCTGCGGAGTCGAGCCGGCCTGCCTGCAAACGTGGCACCCAGATCGCCGTCGAAAAGTCGTGCAGTTCGATGCTGACGTTGATGTCGTCCTCACCATCCAGCAAACGACCGCCCACAATCAGGCTCTTATCCATAGCCCCGAAAAGTGGCGTTCCCTCAGTCGTTGTGAGCGACGGTAGTGCCGTGATCTCGCCATTGTCCGCCGGGTAGAAAAAGTCCAAATTGACCAGCAACCGGTCACTGCCCTGATACAGGTAAGCATCGTTGCTGGCGTCCAGTGTTGCCACGAAACTATCCCCAAAACCGACGAACACGGTCATCAAGATGATCGCGACCGCGATGCCAAGGACTGTGAGCAACGTGCGCCAGGGCGAGCACAAAAGGTTGCGGAGTGGCATCTGCGTGAAGCTCTTGCCCGGCAGCGCGATGCCATGCATGAGCCGGGTCAGTCCCCCGCCTTTGGCGACCAGGTGCCCGGTCTGGATGGCGTCAATGGGCGCAACCCGAACCGCTCGCCACACCGGAATCAGCGTGGCGATAAAGGGCAACAAGATACCAAGCAGCGTTGCCTGCATGAAGCCCGGTAGGTATAGCGACACATCCCAGTAGGGCATCGGCAAGGTGGTTTTCAAAACACTGGCAAACAACCGGCTGAAACCCAACCCGGCCAGCAAGCCAAACAGCGTGCCCAGAATTGCGATCTGCAGGCCAACCAGTAAGGGACGAAAAGCAATCCACGGACGTGGCAGACCCAAAGCCATGCCGATACCGATCTGCCGCCGTTGCGACTCCACAATGCGTCCGGCCAGGTTGAAAGCGCCCAATGCCGCGCCCAACAGGAATAGAAACGCGATGGTGTTCCAGATTTCCTGATCGCCTTTGGCATCAGTCACCAGCATCTTGCGTATCGGATCGTCAACCAGTGGCATCATGTTGATGCCGGTTTCGGGGAAAGATGTTGCCATACGTCTTTCGATCTCAGCGCTGATGGCATCCAGATCATCCAGATCAGCGATTTTCACGACAACCTCGTTGACCAATCCCTCGCGCCCGGTCAATTGCTGGACGGTTTCCATCGAAAGGAACAACACGGCAAATACCGATTCGCCGAGAAACGACATGGTATCGGGCATGACCATGAAGTACTCCGGCGAGTAGCCCGCCCCCACAAAGTCCAGTGTCACGTCTCCGCTGATGCGAACCGGATCGCCGGGCTTCAACCCGTAGTGATCGGCAAATTTCGCTTCAACGACAACGGCAGGCGTACCCGCGTCGGCGGCGGTCAAGGCGCGGCCATCGCCTGCTCCCACGTACAAGCTGTCCACGTGGGGGCCGTTATCACTCACGTCAACGCCCACCAACCGCCCGCGTACGATAATCGTTTCGTCCGGTGTAGAGGCATCGACCAGCGTCGGCACGACTAGCCGGGTTTCCAGCGCCTTGACCCCTTCGATGCCGGACAGCACATTTTCCAGGTCATCCTGGGCAATGAAGCTTCCGTCGGCCAATTGGACTTTGAGATCATGAACATTCAGACGCCTGTAGCTTTCTTCCAGCGAATCAAGCCGCCACGTCTTTTGCCCACCCAAACCGGCAAAAACGCCTGTTCCTAACGCGATGATCAACGCAATGGCGAAGACCTGCAACCAGCGTGCCCGCAGGTCGCGCCACGACCAGCGTAACCAGAGACCCCAGTTTTTCATCGCTGCCTCCTCACCACTGCAGATCGCTAATGGCCGCTTTGCCGTCGCGCGGGGGGCCATCGCGTACGATACGCCCACTGCTCAGTTCGACCACGCGGTCGGCAATGCGCGAGATCTCACGGTTGTGAGTCACCACCAGCACCGTTTTGCCTGCTTCAGCCTGCTCCTGCAATAATCCCAGGATTTGAATACCAGTGCGGAAGTCCAACTCGCCAGTAGGTTCGTCTGCTAGCAGAACAGGATTACCTGTTGCCAGCGCACGGGCAATGGCAACACGTTGCTGTTCGCCACCGGACAATTCGTGGGGAAAGTGGCTAACGCGGTCACCCAACCCCACACTGGCTAACACTTCGGCGGCGCGTTCGCGGCTGTTGGGCGATCCGGCCATATCCAGCACGAACTGGACATTCTCCAGCGCCGTCAGGCTAGGAAATAAATTAAACGACTGGAAAATGAAACTCACCGTCTCGCGCCGGAACTTGAAGCGATCGGCCTGTCTGGTGAGTGTCAGGTTACCACCATTGACCGTTACGACGCCTTCTGAGGGAACATCAAGCGCACCGACGATGTTCAACAGCGTCGTCTTGCCACTACCCGATGGCCCCAGGACAACGACAAATTCCCCCTTGTCGATCACCAGCGACACATCATCGAGCGCGGTGACGCGCACTTCACCCATTTGGTAATGCTTGGAGACATGTTCAAGACAAATCATCATAGCCCCTATCCTGTTCCGTCCACCGGCACTGCGTGCAACCTGGTCGGTGGAACCTGCGCGTGCTTATGTTTCTTTATACGAACAAACACATAGCGTTCGCCCCCTAAAAATTAGGGGTATCGAATAAATCGTTTAGATATTCTTAAAAAATACTCTTATCTTTTATCGAAATGGTAGTAGTTTATTTTAGAACTACTACACAATATAGACCACATTTCGTTGCCACGCAAGACCTGTGCCCGGTGAGATTCAGAGAAAATTTAGAGGACTCTTATGGACACCCCATCCGCAATTGACTAGAATCACATCATACACGTTCACCATACCCGATGGATATGATATATGTACCAACTGCCGCTCTTCCCGCTCGACACCGTATTGTTCCCTAATATGCCGATCACGCTGCACATTTTTGAGCCGCGCTATAAGCTCATGATCGAGCAGTGCGTCCAGACGGAACAGCCCTTCGGCGTAGTCTTGATCCGCGAGGGCGTTGGCGCATGGGGAACACCTGCCCAACCACATTCCATTGGCTGCACAGCGGAGATCACCGACGTCGAGCGCCTGTCCAACGGGCATATGAATATCATTGCCGTCGGCGGCGAGCGCTTCCGCATCCAGGAACTGGCCCACGACAAACCCTACCTGGTGGGAACCGTCGAATCATATCCGCTCAATCACCATGGCGATCCAGAAGTGAGCTGGGCAGGACGGCAATTGCGCCCCTGGGTCGAGCGGTATCTCGCGGTCCTATCACGCGCTGCGGAGAATCTCGCATTTGACCCGGCCTCGCTGCCGGAAGACCCGTTGGCATTGGGATACCTCGCCGCCGCCCTGCTGCAAATTCCCAGCAACCAGAAGCAACCCTTGCTGGCAACCGATCACGCCGCAACGCTGCTCACCGACGTCCGCACTATCTACCGCCGCGAAGTAGCCTTGATGAGCGCCATTCTCGAGCGGGACAGGGCGAGTGACTTCGAAATGGGCATTTTCTCGATCAACTGATGCCCCGCCCGCACCAAGCACGGAAACACCCCGGTGGCTTACTTGTCACTGGGGTGTTTTTTATCAGGGGGGGGCATATGAGAGCGTCGCGTTGTGTTGTGCGGGCCAAAATCCGGTCGAGATCGGGATGTAATTTTGGGCACTACTGGGGTGCGGGACGCAAATACCGGCGCGGCACAGCGTGCGCGCCAGCAGAATCTAGCGCGTGCCCCGGCCCAGCAAAATCCGCGTGATGGCCTCAACCGACGGCTCCGCGTCGTGCATCCGGTTCGGATGGGTCGCGCGGATATGCTCCAGCGCGTCGCTGTGATAGCCGATAGTGGCATCCGGGTCCTTGAGGATGTGCCCGGTCAGGATGCCGACGACCGTTTCATCGGGACGGATGATGCCCGCTGCGACCAGCTTGCGCGTCCCGGCCAGCGAGCAGGCAGACGCCGGTTCGCAGCCGATGCCCTGCCCATCGATCAGCGCCTTGGCGTCCATGATCGCCTGGTCGCTCACCTGCGCAACGACGCCATCTGTCCAGCGGATAGCACGCGCGGCCTTGCGATAGTTCACCGGATTGCCAATCTTGATCGCGGTAGCGATCGTGTTGGCGCGGACGGCCTCGTACTGCGCAAACCCGGCTTTGAAGGCGCGGTAGAGCGGGTTCGCCCCCTCGGCCTGGATGATCGCCAGGCGCGGCATCCGGTCAATCAGGCCCAGTTTGTGCAGCTCGTACAGCCCTTTGCCAAAAGCGGAACTGTTGCCGAGATTCCCGCCGGGGCACACGATCCAATCCGGCACCTGCCAGCGCAATTGCTGGATCGCCTCAAACATGATCGATTTTTGCCCTTCCAGCCGGAAGGGGTTGACCGAGTTCAACACATAGATACCGAGCGCCGCCGCGACCTCGCGCACCAGTTCCAGGTTACGGTCGAAGTCAGCGTCGATGCGCACGCACGTTGCGCCGTAAGCGATGGCCTGCGACAGTTTGCCGAGCGCGATCTGCTTATTCTGAAAAAAGACGATCCCCTCCATCCCCGCGTAAGTCGCATAGGCGGCCATCGATGCCGAGGTGTTGCCGGTCGAGGCGCACGCGACGCGCTCCATGCCCAGAACCCGTGCCTGGGTGACGCCTGTGGTCATGCCGCGATCTTTGAACGAGCCGGTTGGGTTTTCGCCTTCGTGCTTGAGATAGAGCGTCTTCACGCCCGCCCACCGGGCCAGCGCGGGCACGTGGTACAGGTTGGTGTTGCCCTCATTGCGCGTCACGATCTGGGCGTTGGCGATGCCAGGATATATCAGTTCCTTGTAGCGCCACACCCCACTGCTGAACGGCGAATCCAGCGTGCCCAGCCGTTCGTCAAACAGTTCGCGGCTGACCATCGGGCGCAGTGCGTCCAGGTCGTGTTGCACGTCCAGCAGGCCACCGCAGGCGTCGCAGGTGTACATCACGGCGTTTATAGGGTATGCTTTTCCGCATTCGATACACGTCAACAGACTCGACATCATACGCAACCTCGACAACAATTGCAGGAATGACTAAACCAGCCGGATCACAAGGATAACACCGATTATGACATATGCCAGAGCAGAGGCATTCGCGCCCGCAAGCATGGGCAACTACGGCGTGGCGTTCGACGTGATAGGCGTCGCGTTCGAGGAACCGGGCGATACCGTCTGTGTGGAGTGGCGCGACGCGCCAGGCGCGGTGATCGCGTCCATCGAGGGCGATGGGGGACAGTTGTCGCGTGACCCGGCGAAGAACTCAGCAACGGTGGCGGCAAACAGCGTGCTGACTCGCGTCGGCGCGACACGGGGCGTCAGCGTGTCACTTCACAAGGGCCTGCCGCTCATGAGCGGGTTGGGCAGCAGCGCGGCCAGCGCGGTCGCGGCAGCGATGGCGGTCAATGCCCTGTTGGGGGAGCCGCTCACCCGCGAACAGTTGCTCCCCGCGTGCCTGGACGGTGAAGCGGCCGTAAGCGGTTACCATCTTGATAACGTCGGCCCCAGCTTGTTGGGCGGGATCACGCTGATCACCGGACTCGAATGCAGCCAGATTCGGCGGCTGCCGGTGCCCGATCACTTGCATTTCGCCCTCGTCACGCCGGATGTTTCTGTGCCCACCGCCGCAGCGCGCGCCCTGCTGCCCAAAACCATCGCGCTGCGCGACATGGTCACGCAAACCGGGGCGGTGGCCCGGCTGGTGGATGCGCTGCACCGGGGCGACCTGGAAGCGATGGCCGACGCGATGGAAAGTGACGGCATCATCGAGCCGGTACGCGCCCACCTGATCCCGTTGGTAGGCGAGGCGCGCGCCGCGGCCAAGCGAACAGGCGCGCTGGCGATGGTCATTAGCGGGTCCGGGCCGACCCTGTGCGCGATCTGCGATTCGGACACACTGGCCCGGCGCGTGGCCGACGCCATGAGCGCCGTATACTGCAACGCGGGCATTGCGAATAGCTCCTATGCTACACGTGTATCGCGCTGTGGCGCACGCGTGTTGTCGTCTGGATGAGGGAGAACCAGGGAACGTGCGACGTTCCCGCGCGTGGCGCATCCAACCATGAGGACAGGCTCATTCGCGGAGGGAGTTAATGCCCCTGACCACGCTCCTATCGATCCTCAAGCAGAACTGGCCGCTGGCACTCATTCTTGCGGGGCTGGCGGTTTTTGCGGTTATACATCTTGTCTGGTACATCAAGCCAAGCGACATCGGCACGCTTGCCGATTTGCAGGCGCATTTGCACAATGGTGAACCGACGATCGTGGAGTTCTATTCCAATCTTTGAACGATCTGCACCGTGTCAAAGCCCATCGTGGATGGGTTGGAGAAGGACTTGCGCGGGCAGGCTACCGTGTTGCGGATAGACCTGCTCAGCGGGATGGGGCGCGATGCGGCACGCCTGTATGATGTGAAGGTTGTGCCTACCACCCTGTTGTTCGACGGCAACGGAAACGTGATATTACGCGAAACGGGAATGCCCAGCGCCGGGAAGTTTCGGGCAGCGGTGGCCGATCTGGTAGTCGCGCCCTGACCAGGGTTCCGGGCGGAGCAACGCACGGGGCGTCACATGTGACGCTCTTTTTTTATGCGTTTTCGACGCCGCTGGCGGACTGGACCGGCTCCTGGTAGACATAATTGCCGCTCTTGCCGCCTGTTTTCATCAGCAGACGGGTATGCGCGATCTCTAACTGCTTGGTGTGCGGCTTGAGCATATCATACAGGGTGAGCGCCGCCAGGCTAACGGCAGCGAGCGCCTCCATCTCGACGCCGGTTGGGGCGAACGTCCGCACGCGCGCCTTGATACGCACGCCGTCTGGCTCGAACTCGTAGGTGATGTCAACGCCGGTGATCGGTAGCGGGTGGCAGAAGGGGATCATCTCCCAGGTTTTTTTGGCGGCCATCACGCCAGCGACCCGCCCGATTTCCAGCGCGTCGCCTTTTTCCAACTGGCGCTCGCGGAGCATGGTCTGAATCTCCGGCGGCATCAAAATCTTGGATTCGGCCAGCGCCTCACGCAGCGTGGCTGTCTTGGCAGTGACATCTTTCATGCGGTTGATTCATCCTTCCATGCCAGCGGGACGCCGTCCAGATAGCGGCTGTCTCCGTCGGCGTAGTGTTCCTCTTTCCAGATAGGCGCACGCTGTTTCAGCTCATCGATGGCGTAGCGCGAGGCAGCGTAAGCGTCGGCGCGGTGTGCGGAACGCACCACGATGATCACGCTTGGCTCGCCCAATGCCAGGTGTCCGATGCGGTGCACGATGCGACAGCGCCGCACGTCGAACTTTTCCAGCACCTCGGCTTCAATCGCAGCGAGCACCTTCTCGGCCATGCTGACATGCGCTTCGTAAGCCATCGACCGGACTGGCCGCCCGTCGTTATGATCGCGTACTGTGCCGTAGAATACCACCAGCGCACCACTGGCGGGATCGGCGGTTTCGCGCAGCAACGGTTCGAGTTCCAGGGGGGATTCCTGCACCCAGCGTCCCATGTTAACCTCCGCTCACCGGTGGCAGCAACGCCGCATGGTCGCCATCGCGCAGCACGTAGTCAGGCCCCACCAGCATGTCATCGACCGCAAATGCCACCGTCGCCAGCCGTTGTTCCAGCGCCGGATAGCGCTCTTGCAATAAAGCGATTAATTCGGCAACCGTCAGCGTATCGCCCGGCAGATCGAGTGATTGCCGCTTGGCCCCCACGTCCTGCTTCAACCCACCAAAGAATGTGACATGAACTCTCATCGGTGATTCCCGTGATCAGGCGGGCAGCCGGGACTACCCGCCAATATGGTACATCTCCACTTTATCACCACCCAGTGTGTTCGACGCGCGTATCTCAGAGTAGCGATCCTCGCGTCCGGTCCAGACGCCGGTTACCAGCGCGAGGATGTCATCATCGGATGCTCCACTGCGGAGCGGTTCGCGCAGGTCGGTGCCTTTGGTTCCGAACAGACAGGTGTACAGCCGCCCTTCCGGTGACAACCGTAAGCGGGTGCAGCTTCCGCAGAAAGGTTGTGTGACCGAGGCGACCACCCCGATTTCGCCACCGCCGTCGCGGTAGCGGTAGCGGACGGCAACCTCTCCATGATAATTGCTCGGCACGGCTTCCAGCGGCATCTCGCCATCAATCAGGGCCAGAATCTCCGCGGCGGGCACAACCTCTTCGCGCCGCCAGCCGTTCATGGTGCCCACGTCCATATATTCGATGAAGCGGACAATGTAGCCGCGCTCGCGGCAGAAACGCGCCAGATCAAGGATCGTGTGGTCGTTGACGCCGCGCTGGACAACGGTGTTGATTTTAATCGGCGTCAGTCCAGCATCCTCGGCAGCAGCCAGCCCTTCGAGCACGCGATCCACGCCGGAGCGGTCACCGTTCATCCGCCGGAAAACGGCATCGTCCAAGCTATCCAGGCTGACGGTGACGCGCTTCAGCCCCGCTTCCTTGAGCGCCGCCGCTTTCTGCGGCAGCAGGTAGGCGTTGGTCGTCATCGCCAGGTCGTCGATGTCGTCGATGGTGGCCAGTTGGGCCACCAGACGTTCAACTTCCTGCCGAACCAGCGGCTCACCGCCCGTCAGGCGAATCTTGCGCGCCCCCAGGCGGGCCAACAGGTGGGCTACCCGCGCGATCTCTTCAAATGTCAGCAGTTGTTGCTTGGGCAGAAAGTGGTAGCGCTCGCCAAAAACCTCGGCGGGCATGCAGTAGGTGCACCGGAAATTACAGCGATCGGTGACCGAAATACGAAGATCGCGAAACGGACGTTGGAAGCGGTCGATGATGGCCTGTTTTGAGTCTGCGTTGCTCACGCGCACCGCCCTGTAACTTATCTCTCGACAACGTAACTATTGGGGATTATACACAACTCAGGTGCGATTCTCCATGCAGAGTCGCGAATATCAGCGGCCACTGCGCATCTGGGTGATCTTTCGCTGGATGAACGCGTGGACTCGCTCGACGGCGCGGCATTCGCCCTCGATCACCAGGCAATCGCGGGGAATATTCACCAGGCCGAGCCGGTCAGGTTCCAGCGCCTCGATAAATGCCGACCAGCCGTCGCCTTCGACGCACAATGCCTCGGTCATGCGCCCCCCGGCCTGAACCAGGTAATCGATGACGCGAAAGCGCGGCAAGACTCGTAGTTCAATTTCTATCCGCATACAGGCTCCAGCTCCCCAGGGGCATGGCTATCGTTCTGGCCGGGAAAAGGGGCGGGAACTGCCCCGCGCTATGCGGGGAAACATCCTGGCAAAAACGGCTTGCGACATTTGCAAGCCGTTCCTTGTCAGCTATCCACAGGGGAGCGCATGGCCTCCTATGTCCCGCTCATGGCCTGCCGCTCAAGCGCCAGCACTTTGTTATGTCGCCGGACAAAGCGCTCTTCGTGGGCTTCGAACGACGCCTTGAGGAACGCCTCCACGATTTCTTCGGCCAGCGCCACGCCTACCACCCGGCTTCCCAGGCAGAGCACGTTCATATTATCGTGTTCAACGCCCTGGTGAGCGGAGTATACATCGTGGCACAGGCCCGCAAAGATGCCCGGCACTTTATTCGCCGCGATGCTGGCCCCAACACCGCTCCCACACACAACAATACCGCGTTCAGCCTCGCCACGTATCACGCGTTCAGCGACGGCCTGCGCGTAGTCGGAATAATCTTTGGGTTCATCGGCATTGTCGGTGCCAACGTCGATGACGTCGTAGCCACGTTTTCGCAGCAGAGCGCTTAGAGTTTCCTTCAACGCGTAACCGGCGTGATCTGCACCTATCGCTACTTTCATAGGAATTCTTCACTCACATTGTTGGTAGACACTGGGGCGATTATAACGCGCCCCGGCGATTGACCGCCATCAGAAACGTTCAAGGGAGGCGGCACACCTCCCCTCGAACGAACTGGCAAGTTGCCGGAACTCAGAGCCGGGGATTGATCATGCACTGGCCAGGCGCACATCGCCCGATTATCTCCCCCGTTCGCTGCTCCGTTCGACCGCCTCAGGGGTCCGGCGCGGTGCTCGCGGGTTTTCCAGGCGAACCGCGCAAATTTTGTACTCAGGAATTTTGGCAACCGGATCGAGGGCGAAGTCTTGCGTGAGCATGTTCGCCGGGGCTTCCCGCCAGTGGAAGGCAAGGAAGATCGTGCCCGGCGGCACCCGATCGCTGATCCGGACGCGTGTCCGCACGCTCCCGCGACGGCTGCGGATGACCACCGCGCGGTTATTTTCTAACTGAAGCGCTGCCGCATCCTCCGCGTTGACTTCGACATAGCCGCGTGGTTCGCGCCAGGACAGAGGCCCGCTGCGGCGGGTCATCGTGCCGGTATGGTAATGATACAAGACCCGCCCGGTGGTCAAGATCAGCGGGTAGTCGTCATCGGTTTGCTCGGCGGGATCGTTGGCGAGCACGGGGCTGAACTTGCCCCGCCCGCGCGAGAATTGCCCCACATGCAGGATCGGCGTGCCAGGGTGATCAGGGGTCGGGCATGGCCACTGAAGCCCGCCGTTTTGCAACCGCGCATAACGCATGCCACCATAAATGGGCGTCACCGCGACCAGTTCCTCAAAAATGGCGCTGGCCGAGGGGAAAACCCAGTAATCAGCCTCGCGCTCAAGACCCATCTTCTGATCGAAGCGAGCCGCGATTTCCCCGGTGATCTGCCAGTCGGGGCGCGCTTCGCCGGGCGCGGGCAACACGGGATAGATCATCTGCACGCGGCGCTCGGTGTTGGTAAATGTGCCGTCTTTTTCGAGCGACGCCGCCGCCGGTAAGATCACGTGGGCCAGTTGCGCCGTTTCACTCATGAAAATGTCCTGCACGACCAGGAAATCAAGGCTGCGCAGCGCCTTTTCGACATGGCTGGTGTTTGGATCGGACATCATGGGGTTTTCGCCCATGATGTAGGCGGCCCGCACTTTGCCCTCCGAGGCGGCATGCATGGCCTCAACGATAGTCAGCCCGACCTCACCCGGCAACGCTTCGACACCCCACGCCTGGGCCAGCGATTCGCGCTTTGCGGCATCGGTTACCCGCTGATAGCCGGGGAAGACGTTCACCAGGCAGCCAACATCGCACGCGCCCTGCACATTCGACTGCCCGCGCAAGGGATTGACCCCGGTCGAGGGTTTGCCGATCTGTCCGCACAGCATGGCGAGGTTCGCCAGCGTCATGACCATGTCCGTGCCGTTGCTGCGTTGCGTGATGCCCATCGCATAGAGAATCGTGCTGTGCCCGCGCCCGTCACCATACACCGATTGCCCGGCGGCCCGTTCGCCCAACGCATAGAGGCGCGCGGCAGCTTCGATCTGCTCGGCGGGCACGCCGGACATCAAGGCCGCATACTCTGGCGTATATTGTTCGACCACCGCCTTAAATTCGTCATACCCCTCGGTCCGCGCGGCGATGAAGGCTTCGTCGGCCCACCCTTCGCGGATGATGGTGTGCATGATCGCCAGGAAGACATAAATGTCAGTTCCCGGCTTGACCTGCAAGAACAAGGTTGCATGATCCACCAGGGGGATACGGCGGGGATCGACGATGATCACATGCGCACCGCGCCGGGCGGCGCGCACCACTTCATAACTGATCACCGGGTGTGATTCGGCGGTATTCGAGCCGGTGATGAAGATGCAATCGGCGTCGCGAATCTCGTGAATCGAGTTGGTCATTGCACCGCTACCGAAGGCCTGCACGAGGCCTGCAACCGTTGAGCTGTGTCAAAGACGGGCGCAATGATCCACGTTGTTCGTGCCTATCCCGGCACGCATGAATTTTTGGAACAGGTAGTTTTCCTCGTTCGTACAGCGTGCCGACGCCAGCCCCATCACGGCATCAGGGCCATAGGACCGGACGGTATCCGCCAGTTTCTCCGCCACCAGGTCTAGCGCCGTGTCCCAATCGACGGGAACGAAGCTGTCTTCAACTTTTGGCTTCCGCACATCCAGCGGCGATGTGGCCGGCAATTCCCAGGGTTCGTCGATCAGGCCCAGTTCATAGGCCACGTCGCGCCGGATCATGGGGCTGGTCAGGCGTTCGGGGCTGGTGGCAAAATCCCAGCCATAGCGCCCTTTGGTGCACAAAAATTCACCGTTGACCGGCGCATCAGGGGGGGCCTGGGCATAGAGAATGTCGCCGTCGCGCAGCGCGTATTCGATCTGGCAGCCCACGCCGCAATACCCGCAGATCGTTTTGATGCGGTCCAGTTCCCATTCACGCCCCTTGCCCCGGCGCGATACCGGCATCAGGGCCGCGGTCGGGCACACCTGGACGCAACTTCCACAGAATACACACGTGGAGTCGATCATCGGGCCGTCGAACGGCGTGGCCACATAGCTGCCGAAGCCGCGCCCAACGATGTCGATGGCACTCGCGCCGATGACTTCTTCACACACCCGCACGCATCGCCCGCACAGGATGCAGTACTGGTGGTCGCGGATGAAGAAGGGGTTATCGTCTTGAACCAGGGTGCGGAAAACCTCCGCTTCATAGCTGGTCTCCGACACGCCGTACTCGTATGCATACTTTTGCAGAAGGCACGCCCCCGCCTTGTCGCAAATCACGCAATCAAGCGGGTGATCGGAGACAAAGAGATCGATGATCTCGCGGCGCAGACCGGTCAGTTGTTCGCTCTGCGTGCGGATGACCATGCCGTCTTCGCAAACCAACCCACAACTGGGCACGGGGGTTGGCCGCCCCTCGATCTCCACCAGGCACAGGCGGCAACCGCCGGATATGCTTAGATCAGGGTGGTAACACAGATGCGGAATATCAATGCCGTTTGCCAGGGCCGCCTCAAGTACGGACATCCCCGGCTCGGCCTGAATCGTATGCCCATCGATGATTAACTCTATCATTTATATTCTTCCTCGTTGAAATCCTTGTTGTCCGGGCCGGCTAAGCGGTGCCGGAACCGGCGGGCGCGTGCGACTGAATCAATGCCTCATATTCATGCCTGAAATAATTCAACGTGCTCAGCACGGGGTTGGGCGCTGATTGCCCCAAACCACACAGGCTGGTGGTCTTGACTATCTTGCATAGCTTTTCCAGTTTGTCGAGGTCTTCCGGCACGCCTTCCCCGGCGATGAGCTTATCCAGCATCTTGCGTATCTGGACGGTCCCAACCCGGCAGGGCACGCACTTGCCGCAGCTTTCGTCCACACAGAAGTCCATGAAGAAGCGGGCGAAGTCCGGCATTCGGGTGGTGTCGTCGATGATCACCAGGCCGCCAGACCCCATAATCGAGCCGAGCATGGACAGGCTCTCGTAATCAACGGGTGTGTCCAGGTATTCCGCAGAAATGCAGCCACCGCTTGGGCCACCGGTTTGGGCGGCCTTGAACGCGCGACCACCGGGGACGCCCCCGCCTATTTCGTACACAATTTCGCGCAATGTAATACCCATCGGAACTTCGATCAGGCCGGTATGACACAGTTGACCGGCCAGCGCGAAAACTTTTGTGCCCTTACTCTTCCCGGTTCCGATGCCAGCGAACCAATCAGCGCCCCGGTTGATGATCGAGGGCACATTGGCCAGCGTCTCAACGTTATTGATGACCGTCGGCGTTCCCCACAGACCAGATGTGGAAGGATAGGGCGGACGGATGCGCGGCATGCCGCGTTTCCCTTCCACAGAATGAATCAAAGCCGTCTCCTCGCCACAAACGAACGCGCCAGCCCCGATGCGAATATCCGCATCGAAACTGAAACCCGTCCCCATCACCGATTTTCCGAGGATGCCACGCCGCCGCGCTGCCCGAATCGCCCGCCTGATCCGCTGAATGGCGATCGGATACTCCCCGCGAATATACAGGTAGCCATACGTTGCGCCCACCGCATAGGCGCAAATGATCATCCCCTCCAACACCCGGTGTGGATCATCTTCCAACACCGTGCGATCCATGTACGCCCCCGGATCGCCTTCGTCGCCATTCACGATGACGAACTTGCGGGGCGCGTCTTCCTGGCGAACGAAGTTCCACTTCATGCCGGTGGGAAATCCGGCTCCCCCGCGCCCGCGAAGCCCGCTGCGCAGAATTTCATCGCACACGGCTTCCGGCGTCATGTCCTGCAAGACGTGGGCGAGCGCCCGGTAGCCACCATGCGCCAGGTAGTCATCCAGCTTTTCGGGATCGATATGCCCGGTTTGGGAGAGAACCACCTTGACCTGCTTGGTGAAAAACGGCGAATCCAGGGGGATGACGTGATCATCTAACGCGCTCTGCTTGCGAGCCTGCCGGAGGCTTGCCCGCAAATCTACAGGATTTGGCGGAGTCGCCACTTCGTCGCCCGCGCCGTTGTCTGCATCCGCAAGGTGATCGCTCATCGGGACATTATGGGCAATGATTTGCCGGGCTATCTCCGGCGACACATCGCCGTATAAAACCGGCGCTTCCCCCTTCGTTTCGACACGAACCAGGGGGCCTTTGCTACACAAGCCCATACAGCCGGTCTTGACGATTTCGACGTCATGGTCATCGCACTGGCAGGCCGCCACCGACTCTTCCAGCATCTGGTGCGTCATTCCCGCCCCCGCCGAAAGGCAAGCTGTGCTGGTGCAGCAGAAAATGCGGCGGTGGTATTGCTCCTGCCTTGCGCGTTCGGCCTGCGCAAGTTCTTCAAGGTGTTGGTAGTTCATCCTTCCTCCGCCTCGCGTTGTAATTCATCTTCGGTAAGGGAAATAATTTCTGTGACACGCCTGACTACCGCATCCGGCGTTTCCTTGCCGCTGACCTGGCCGTCCACCACCACCACCGGGGCCAGCCCGCAACTCCCCAGGCAGCGCGCGGTGGTCAGACTGAACAATCTATCGGGGGTGGTTTCGCCCGGTTGAATGTGAAAGGCGTCGGATAGCGCCTCCACGATCTGGCCCGACCCCTTGACGTGACAGGCGGTCCCCGTGCAGATGATGCAGTTGTGTTCACCGAGTGGTTCAAAGGAAAACAAATGATAGAACGTCGCTACGCCATAGACCCGGCTCATGGGAACGTTTAACTGGCGCGAGACGTAAATCAGGAGGTCTTCAGACAGATACCCGAATGTTTCCTGGGCCGCATTGAGGACTTCGAGAAGCGCGTCTTTCTCGTGCTTGAACCGTTTCATCGTGCGATCGATCGCCTTGTAGCGATCATCGCCGCTGGGGTGGCCCTGTTTTCCCTTTGTAGTTGGTCGTTTAGAGTTCATTATCAATAACTTTCTCTTTTCCCTGAAGCCCAACGTTCAGTACATGAGGCGCTCCACAGATGCGCTTACCGGCCATCATCTCGACCACGCTGACGAGCATCCCGTCTTCGCAAGCCGTACACCACCGCATTGCCCCCTGCTGGCACAACGACCCACACAATCTTTGGCGCAGGATGGCGAACCCGGCAGGGTAAACACTTCTTCATTATAGCCCGAATCTGCAATCACAATGGGCATGAAACTGGCAGCAGAATCACACCTGATGGTCAGGCAAAACCCGTCTCGCCTCAAAGCATGCGGCTGGTGCACCCAGGCCGCCCTGATCACGCGTGAGGCATGCAGGTTGTCGCCGGAACGCACTCAAAGACCCCTGTGATCATGCGAGCCACGATCACGGGGCCGTTGGGCCAGGCTGAGGCCCAAAGCGCGTTATTTTAGCAGGGTGTTGAGCAGCTCAATCGTCTCATCGGAAGGCTCGATGCCCATCTCTTCGTCCAACAAGGCTTTGAGCCTCATGAATTGCGCGTGGACCTGGTATTTATCGCCCATATCGGCATAACACATCATGATGGCGCGGTGAATATCTTCGCGGAAGGGGTCCGCGTCGAGCGCCCGCCGGAAAGACCGTAGCGCGCTGCGGTGATCATTACGCGCACTGGCACATTGGCCCAGGCCCACCAGGGCTTCGACGTAGATTTCAAACAGTCCCTCGCGGCGATAAATCACCCATTCATCATCCCA
>CAZSXY010000069.1:16796-21057 GCA_964611395.1 uncultured Anaerolineaceae bacterium
CGACGTAGATTTCAAACAGTCCCTCGCGGCGATAAATCACCCATTCATCATCCCACGAGGGCAAAAAGTCTCCGTTGTACAACGCCACCGCTCGCCGCCAGAGGTCTTCGGTGCGCGCGTCACGGATGGAGAGCAGGCGGGCCTGTTGCACCAGGTCTTCAAGTTCGTGCGCATCACACCACAGGTCAACGTCCGGGTTAAGGGTATAGACACCATCCTGGTAAATGATCACGTTTTCGCCCAGTGCCTGGCGGGCACGGTACAGCGTGGTGTGAAAATTGGAACGCACCCGCGAAACCGAGCTGTCCGGCCAAAAAACAAGACTGATCCGCTCGCGGCTCTCGGCCCCATTGAACAGCAGGTAATAGAACATTTCGCGGGCGGTGGTCGAGCGCCATTCAGACAACGCAATGGCCTGCCCATCGCGTTCCAGGCGCTCGTGCCCCAGCGTGATCACGCGCAAGCTATACGTCGATTGCGGCTCAATGCGACGTAGCTGGATGGCATGCCGCACTTTCATCTGCGCCGAGCGGAGCTGCTTGAGCGCGCTGATCAACTCGCCATACTTGCTTGCATGCTGGACGATATGCGACTCCAGCAGCGGCGCATTGCCCACCTCAGTAACCAGGAGATGGACGATCCCGATGGCTTTTGCTTCCTCAAATGCGAGTTCAATGTACCGGTCGGCGGTGCGCGGGTCTGAACAGTACATCGCGGCGTTGGCCGCCAGCGCACAAGTCCATACCAGTTCCGAACGCGCCCCCTGGTGTTGTAACCCGGAAATCAGGGCTTCCAGGCGCACGCAGGCATCAGCGGCCTGCCCCAATGTGACGCGCGATGCCCACAACGCCGCCGTTGCCGTTATCTGTTCCAGGGCCAGTTCGTGTTTCTCGGCCAGAGCCAGGGCTTTTTCGGCCAGCAACTCGGCTTCCTGGGGCTTCCCATTCCACCGCTGCAGGGTTGAACAACTGATCAAAATCGCCGCCCGCAACCAGGGATCGCTGCCCCCGACCAGCTCCAGCGCGCGGTTATGCAGTTTGAGCGCTTCGTCAAAGCTGCCCTGGTCGCGCCGCAACTCGCCCATGCTCCACAAGAGCGCACTTTCGACGCGCCGGTTGGGTACGCGCGCCAGAATGCTTAATCCTTCCTGGTACGTTGCCATCGCGCGCTCGTAGTCGCCATCGCGATAGTAGTAATGGCCCAGGTTGTTCAGCGCGGCGGCTAACGCACCGGCGCTACCCAGCGAGCGCCTGAGCGCCACGACCTCTTGCAGGCATGCACTGGCGTCTCCGATGCGGCCCAACCGCGAATAAGCGACGCTGAGGTCTTGGAGCGCATTCGCCAACGCATGCGCGTCACCTTCCAGGCGGTGCAACTCCAGGGCCTGTTGCAGGTATTCGACCGCCGTCGCCAACTCGCCCAGGCGCAGATGCGCCACGCCAAGAATCTTGAGCGCACGACCGCGTAAGTCCGGTTGCTCGATGACATCGGAAGCCAGGCGGGACACATCCGAGACGGCCGTCTGGAAGTCGCCACGCTGGAGCTTGATGAAGGCGCGTTGAAGCTGAATATAGGTGTGGCCGCTGGAATCGCCAGCTTCGGCAAAACCGCGCTCGGCTTCGTTCAGCGATTGTTCGGCTTCTTCGTAATTGTATCGATCGGTATGGACGCGCGCGCAGTTGTACAACAGGCCCGGGGCGAAGATGCCGATCTGGCCGAGCTGCTCACGCCACTTGAGCAGGGTTTCGACTTTGCCCTGGGCAAAGTACATATTGGCGACCCCGTCCGAGATTTTGGCTGCCCGCTCGATCATACCGGCGGCCATGTAGTGTTCGAAGCCCCAATCGATCTGGTTTGCCTCCTCAAACCAACGAGCAGCGCGCGTATGGAGGGTCAAGAACAGATGGGGATTATCCTGCTTTAGCTGGCGTTGGAGGAAGTTGCGGAACAGGCGGTGATAGACCAACCCGCCGGAAACTTTAGACAGGAACAGGTTACGGCTCTGTACCTCGGCCAGCCAATAGGCGCTGTCCGAAAGCTGGAGCACCGACGAGCACAGTTCCGGCGTCATGCGCAGCAGGGTTGATGAAGCGAGCAGGAAATTGCGCAGGCCGGGTGGTTGCGCTTCGAGCATCGAAGCGGCCAGCGCATCGAACAGGGCTTCTGGCCCCTTCCCGCCCTTCAGGATCGCCTGCTCCAGATCGGTGGGCAGGGGGTGCAGTGCCAGGACGGTCCCCGCCGGCCACCCCTCAAGCCGTGCGGCCAGCGCTTCGGCCTCGTCCATTGTCCGCTGGCTGCCCGGCATGGATAGCGCGAGATCGTAGATTTCTTCAGCCGTGAAGCGCAACTGCTCCTGCCCCAGTGCCAGCACTTCGCCACGCGCGATCAACTCAGTCAGGGGCAGGTTGGGCAGCGCGCGGCTGAGCATAATCAGGTGGCAGTTAGGCGGGCAGCGCTCAACCAGCGCCTGCAACCAGACTTCGACTGCTGGAGACCCTGATACCAGGTGGAGATCATCGAGCACGTAGAACACTTCGCCAGAGGTGTTCTCGCGCAGAAAATCGGCGATGAGTGTGGCCAGTTCACTTGGCGCGACACCGGGGATAGGGGTCAGGCGCTGGATGCCGGGAGCAATTGTGTCAAGCGCCTGTAACGCCCGCTGGAACAGGTTGGGCAGGTCGCGTTCGCGTTCTTCGATGGTATGCCACGCCACAGCCTCTCGGATATGGGCGGCGAATTGAGCGGCAACGGTCGTTTTGCCGTATCCGGGCGGCGCGCAAATCAGGGTCAGCTTGTGCTCGAATGCCCGGAAGAGTTGTTCCAGGAGTCGTGGACGCTCGATGACTCCCGAGACGTGGGGGACCATTGTTTCACGCTGCATAGTAGTGCCGTATGACGACATGGCGTGAGCCCCAAACCGGAACTATTCTCTGGGTATGGACGGCAATCTCAGCACAAAGACCAGGTTGCCTCGTGTTAGTGGACGCCGTGAGCAGCGCGCGAATGATAGTCACATAGAACAGCGGGTGCGTGTGCGTCCCAGAAAATTTTTCGAAGGATGCATGATATGAATAATGACAGCAACTATTACTCGTAAACCCTTGCTAAGTATGGCAAAACCTCTGGTATTATGTCAAATCCCGAAATCCGCTTGCGCCAGCGTGTGTTGGCATCGCGTGGATCGGACGTTTGAGCGTCCAGCACAATCCGCGCTTATCCCGATCCGTCCCTGAGGCGCGCGGTGCGAAGGCCACGTGATGACTATCGCCAAAAACCCGGCAAATCCAGTAAAACTTCAAAGAATGCATGGCCCTACTCGCGAACCAGACACATGCTAATCGTATCACACTCGATCATGTGGTGCTTTGGGGAACTAATGAACCCTCAGTTCGGGATAACGGTCAGGGAGTAAACCTGCTGAGGAATCACAGCCAACGACGGTTTTTTGGATCGGTGACAGCAAACGATCAGTCCTGATAGCAGGCGGTCTCCCTGACGCGTGTTGTCGATAAAATAGAGCCGGCAATAGAACGAACAGCGTGCGTTGTACGGCGCGATCGAAGCGGCGCGGCAAGGCAAACCCGCCGATTCCGCATCAGACAGATTGCCGCACCGTGAATTGGCTCTTTAGCTGGGCGATAGTAGCCGCAGAAAGGTCAACATAGTCAGTCGTTTTCGGCCCCGTCTCGCTCCGTTCGAATAGAATGATATGCGCGTCCGGAGACATCACAACGTGGTGCCAGACAGAGAGTTGAACATTATAAGCGACATTCACCTCCATCGGAAACACGTATCCCTGCGCGGGCTGTTCATCGCCATCAAATACGATCAGGTCTGCCTGACCGGTGGTTAGAATAAAGACCTCATTCGTATTCCAGTGACGTTCTACCCGGTAGAAATTTTCCGGCGCAACCACATCAAAGTAGCGAAGCATGGCAACTTTCCAGCCGTGAAAATCCAAGACGGGTTTATAGGTTTGTTCAAAGGAAGCCCCAACCTGAACCAGATGATCAGGAACAACTTTCATGTTTCACCCCGCGTCCTGACTAAGCTGGCTGGATTCTAAGAATCCGGATGCCACCACCCGGTATCTTGTCCCGCTTAACGACGCAATCCAGTTGGCTGAGTCTGGTTGCTTCATATCTGTGCGTTTTGCCGGTCCACAAATCCGTAACGTCGTAATGGGGGTGACCGTCCAAATCCAACTCTGCGAGCGGCACATTGAGTGTCAAGTGCAGATCGGAATCTGTGGAAAGATTGC
>CAZSXY010000070.1:0-21021 GCA_964611395.1 uncultured Anaerolineaceae bacterium
ACGATCATGGCGTATACGCTGGGGTGTGGGGCTTCGGTGCGCGTGTAGCGCCATGCTCCCCACACGGTGAACGGCAACGCCAGCAGGCCACCGGCGACCACTTCGCGCGGCAGCACCGTGCCACTCAGCACGAGCAATAGGGCATAGCTGCCCGCAGCCACCCCGGCATATAACAAGCGGAGACGGCGCGCGGGCCAGCGGGTGGCCAGCGTACGCTTGCCGACCTGCGCGTCGGCATGGCGGTCGGCCCAGGTTGTCGCCAGCAGGTTGAGAAAGGCGAGTCCGGTAAAGGGGAGGTTTGCCAGCACAATGTCGATGTCGATATGGCCCGTTTGGGTGGCAAAACCGTAGGCGGACAGCGCCAGGCCGCCCAGCACCGCGTTATCAAGCTCGCCCCACCCGCGCCAGGCCAGGGCCAGTGGCGGCAACGAATACATCCACCCGCCCGCCGCGCCGATGCTCAATACGTAAAAGGTTGCCGGGCTGAGCGCCTCACGGCGAATCGCGATCAGGGCGGTGATCATGCCAATCGCCAGCGCGCCCCACGCCGCGTATAGCGCCACGTCGCGCCGGACTAATCCCCTGGGCAGCACCCCGCTGCCGCCGGAAAACGGCGTTTTGGTCGTCAGGGCATCGGTTTCGAAGTCGGCGTATTCGTTGGTGAGATGAATCGAGATCGCAACCGGAATTAACGCGGCCAGCCCCCATGCAAATGCGCTTCCCTCAAAGTCATAGCCGCGGGCGAAGGCGATCAGGTTTCCGGCGGCATAGACCTGGATGACGCTGAGCATGATCAGAGGGCGAGCCATGCCCCAAAGCGCGATGGCCGTGTTGTAGATGTTCCGCATACCTGCGTCCTTATGTTCAGAATTAGATTGTAGACGAAACCGGCGGCGCGTGGCATCGTTGCTTTTGGTGCTGGTGGCAGGGGGGGCTATAATGGGCGCTATGACTGATTATCGCCGCTCCAGACGCCCCAAAGCCCCCCCCGAACAAGCCGGTTTGATGACGGCTGCTGCGGTCATGGCCGTGACGGGCTGGGTGGGCCTGTGGTTATTGATCACGACCACCCTGCCGACGGCGTTCCCCCGCTGGATGTTCTTTGTGTTCCTCTACCTGGCTGTGACGGGGACGGTGTTGCCGTTTGTGCGTTACCTCAACGCGCGTTTTTCCCGCGAGGGAACCGGGTCGCCGGCGGTCGGTGTAGTGCTGCGCCAGAGCATCTGGATCGGGTTGTTTGTGGTGGCGTGTGCCTGGTTGCAGATACCGCGCGTGCTCAACCCGGTCATCGCCGTGATCCTGGCCCTGAGCCTGATTGTGATCGAGTGGTTCCTGCACGTGCGCGAAGGTGATCAGTCTGAACCCTGATGTGGTGTGCCGCATGGCCGCGCTTCCCTCATTGAAGGATAGAACCGATGAAAGCTGACCTGGATCATTTGATGGACGAGCGCCAGATTGACGCGCTGGTGATTCTGCCCAGCGAAAATGAGGACACCTACCGCACGTATTTGAGCAACGGGGCGCTGCACTCCGGCATGGTGATCAAGCGGTGTGGGCAGGCCCCGGTCATTGTTGTGAACGGCATGGAACGTGACGAAGCGGCCAAAAGCGGCCTGGACGTATACACATACGAGAATTTCGAATACAGTGAACTGGCCCGCAAGCATAGCGGCGATCCGGATCGCGGTCTCGTGGAATGGTACCGGCGCATTTTTGACCGGTTTGACGTGCGGAGCAGCGTGGGCGTTTATGGCGTGGCGGACGTCAACAATGCCTTGCGGACGGTGCGGCTGCTGGAAGAAGCGTTCGCCGATTCGATCCGGTTTGTGACCGAGCGCACGCGCCAGACGGTCTTCGACCGCGCGTATGAAACGAAAGACGCCGGTGAAATCGCCCGGTTGCGCGATGTGGCCCGGCGAACCAGCGCCGTCATGCGCCAGGCGCGCGAATGGCTGGCGTCGCACCGGAGCGCGGGGGGCGAGGTGGTCAAAGAAGACGGTTCCCCGCTGTTGATCGGCGAGATGAAGCGCCACGTCCGCCGATTGCTGTTAGACAACGACCTGGAAGATGTCGAGGGGATGATCTTTGCCCAGGGGCGCGATGCGGGTGTCCCCCATAGCGTGGGCGAACCGGACGAACCGCTGCGGCTGGGGCAGTCCATTGTGTTCGATCTGTTCCCGCGCGAGCCGGGCGGGTATTATCACGACGTGACGCGTACCTGGTGCGTCGGTTATGCGCCATCCGAAGTGCAGGCCGCTTATGAGACGGTGATGATGGCCTTTCGCCGCTCGCTGGACATGTGCAAGCCGGGCGTCGTCACCAGCGAGGTACAACGCATGGTCTGCGCGTTTTTCGAAGAACAGGGGCATCCCTCGGTGCTTCATACGCCGGGCACAACCGATGGCTATGTCCACTTGCTGGCGCACGGTGTGGGGTTGAATGTGCACGAGGCCCCGTACTTCCCGACCCACGGCAACAAGTACACCATCCAACCGGGGAACGTCTTCACCATCGAGCCGGGGTTGTACTATCCGGAACGGGGCTATGGCGTGCGCATCGAAGACACCGTGTATGTGAACGAGGCGGGCGACCTGGAAGTGCTTACCGATTGCCCCTATGAGCTGGTGATTGAACTGGAAGGCTGAGAGCGCATGCCTGCCGGGGCAGGGACAGGCAGAGACGATTTGCCAGAGGTGCTATGACGCTGATACTTGGGATTGAGACTTCGTGCGACGAAACCGGCGCGGCTGTCGTCGAGAATGGCGAACGGATGCTGTCCAACGTCGTCGCATCACAGATCGATTTGCACGCGCAGTATGGCGGCGTGTTCCCCGAAGTGGCTTCGCGGGCGCACATCGAAGCCATTGGCCCGGTCGTGCAGCAGGGCCTGGACGACGCAGGCGTAACGTTGGATGACATCGAGGCCATCGCCGTGACGCGCGGCCCTGGGCTGGCCGGATCGTTGTTGGTTGGGGTGAATTTCGCCAAGGGTCTGGCGATCGGTCGGGGCTTGCCGCTGGTCGGTGTCAACCACCTGGAAGGGCACGTGTATTCGTTGTGGCTGACCGAACGCGACGCGCCGGTGCAATTCCCGGTGATGTGCCTGGTGGTTTCCGGCGGCCATACCGAGATCGTGCTGATCACCGGCCACGGCCAGTACCGGCAGCTTGGCAGTACGATTGATGACGCCGCCGGGGAAGCGTTTGACAAAGTGGCGCGATTGCTGGGCCTGCCTTACCCTGGCGGCCCGGCCATCGAGCGGGTAGCCCGTGAAGGTAACGCGACGGCCTACGGTTTTCCACGGGCGTTGCGCGGTGAGGGCTACAATTTCAGTTTTTCCGGCTTGAAGACCGCCGTCCTGCGGGCGGTTCAGCCCCCCCATTCCGGCAAGCGCTCGCCGAAGGGCGAGGGAATGACGCCCGACCAGCTTCGCCCGGATGTGAAAGTGGCGGATGTCGCCGCGAGCTTTCAGACGGCAGTTGTCGATATCCTGGTCGAAAAGACCGTGCAGGCGGCGAGCGCGTTCGGCGCGACCGAAATCTGGATTGCCGGTGGCGTCAGCGCCAATACCGCGCTGCGCGAGGCGATGCGCGCGGCCAGCCCGGTGCCCGTCTGCACGCCGCCGCTCAAGTTGTGCGTGGACAACGCCGCGATGATCGCTGCGGCCGGGTACTTCCGCTACATCCAGGGCTACCGCGACGGGCTGGACATGGACGTGCGCCCGATGTGGCCACTGACCACCATCGAAGAAGCCATGACGCGCGCGGAGTGACCCTCACGGCGGCGGTTGCCCAACGTCCGGGTGCGCGCGCAGCCAGTCGGCCAGCGCGTTCGCCAGAATCTCGTTGCCGCGCGCGTTGAGGTGCATGTCGGTTGTGTAGTAAATCTGCTCGCCCCCTGCGGCGTGGGCCTGCAACACCGGCAACGGATCGATACACGTGAGGTCTTCCGCCGCGCACAAGTCGAGCATCATCTCATAAGGCGCATCCAGCACAGCCAGTTTCTCCGCGCCGAGCGCCGGTTCGCTCAGCGAGCGATACACCTGTTCCTTGGTGGGCATGAGCACGATCACCAGGTCGCCGCCATAGCTGGCGACCATCTGCTGCGCGTCGAGAATGGCCTGCTTGCTGCGCTCCCATCCGTACTGGTTGTGTGGTTGGGCCATGTCGAAAGCATCCCACAAATACGGTTGGCCGAACCCCAGTGTGAAGCCGTCCGCTTCGACGTACTGTTCATTGTTGAATTGCAGCGCCGCCTCGAAATCGGTTTCCCCGCCCAGGTACAGCTTGAGCAAAACATACAGCGCCGAGTTCTCGTCCCACCAGGTGCGCTTGGGGAGCGGCGGGGGCGGGTTGGGCGATTGAATGTCTGTTTCGCCGCGTAATGTGGCCAGACCATAGTCTTCGTTGGCATCGTTGCCGTACCACTGCCAGATGACCAGCGGTGGTTTCAGCGGCATGCCATAGTCGGCCAGCACGCGCAGGTGGCTGACCGATCCGGTGCTGGTGATGCCCAGGTTGATGATGTTGCGCCCGGTCAGGTGCCCCAGCCGCGTGACCCAACAGGCTTCTTCTTCGGTGAAACAGAACGTGAACGAATCCCCCACCGCGACCGCGTCGACATAGCGGTCAACCCATGCCTGGCGCGTGCGGAAGGCGGCGCGGGTGTTCCACAGGGTTTCCGTGTTGACTGTGAAGCGGACTTCGGCGGAGCCAAATTGCTCGCGGTTCTGCACCGGGCGCGTGATCATCAGGTATTCGGAGTCCGGCTGCCAGATGGGGGCGGGCAGCAGCGTGCTGGTGGTGAACGGGTGTTTATGGACTTCCTTCATCACGAGTTGCAGGCGTGGCGGTAACGAAAAGAACAACAGCCGCAGGCCGATCTCGATGAATAGCCAGGCCAGGAGCACCCCGAAAATGATCCCGCTCAGGCGTCCGGCCCATGTCTTGAGCGTTGCAGAGGGGGCTTGAGGTGTGATGAGCGTGGGCGTTGATGGGTTGTGTTCAGGCATAGGCTTGTGTCCGTAATCCATGGTCATGCCGGAGACGATGATCCGTCCTGCAAATGATATTCCGCCAGCCGTTCTTCACGGGCGGTGTTCAGGGTGTCTGCAGAGAGGACGGCATCACGGGTGTAGATCGTAAACAATACCCTGTTGACGCGCAGGGGAACAGGGTCATCCTGTCGATGGGCCGCCAGCGTGCGGATCACGGGTGTGGCCGGTTGCCTGCCCCAATAGCCCAGCGTGATGTGTGGCACAAACGGCCAAGGCGACAGCGAGCGTGCGCGTAACGGGAGGGCACGGCGCAGTTGGGTGCGCAAGGCCCACAGGTTTGACCGCGCGTCGTGCACTTCGGCAAACAAGACATTGGGGAAGGCATTGGGTGGCCCGACGTGAACCTCGAAGGCGTTAAACGACTCAAGGGCGGGCCGGGCAACCCCGGCCATGCGGTCAAGGGCGGAGCGCCGCCAGACATCGGGACGCCAGAACCAGAAGGGGCGGTACAATCGCCCGGCGATATGCAGCGTGATGTGCAGCCGCTCAACCGGCTGCGGCTCATAAGCGAGCCAGGGCCGGAAGATCGCCTGCCAGGCGAGCAGGCGCTCGATCACTGCCGGATCGTCGATGGGAATCACAAACGCAACATACGGCAGTTGCATCCAACGCCGCCAGCCGCGATGATCTTTTGCCAGGCTGTCTTGCGTTTGGCGCAGGCGGGTGAACCGTTTCCAGATTGCGGTAGTTGATGTGTCGATAGCTGGCAAGTTGTATCCCTGCCTTCCTGGTAGCCAGGCCGCGGGCTTATCCCCAGACGCTGGCCCCTGCCGATGGCTCAACGACAAACAAGGTGGCCTGTGTCTTCGTCTGGCGCTGGTAATGAGCAGATGCGCCAGCGATAAACGCTTCGACGGCCCCGGCGTTGACGAGCGCCACGACGACTCCGGCTTCGCCGCCCCCGCTATAGCGCGCGCCGTAACAACCGGGCTGGCTCGTGGCGGCTTCCCACATGGCGTCAAGTGCGGGGGAACTGCTGCCGTAATCGTCGCGTGCGCTGCGGTAGGATTCGTTCATCAACGCGCCGAATGCGATGAAATCGCCCCGTTCGAGGGCGGCTAACCCGCGTGCCACGCGGCTGATTTCCGTGACGACGTGCCGCGCCCGTTTGAACTGCGCCTCCGTGAGCGCGGGGGCGTATTCGGAAAGCTGCTCCGGCGTAATATCCCGCAGGCTTGTCACGTTCCGCTCCATCGTGTGCACGATCCGGGCGGTGGCGTGAGCATCCTGGGAGCGCATCGTAAACCCCGATCCGGCCAACTCGCGGCGTGTGTTGGTGTCACACACCACGACTTTTACGGCGGAAGGCCAGGGCAGGTGCCGGTAGTCTAACGTCCGGCAGTCCAGCCAGAGCGCGTGATCACGGCGCGTATGGAGGCAGGTGAACTGATCCTGGATGCCGCTGCCGATGGTGAGGTATTCGCGCTCGACCTGGTGACCCAGCCCGGCCAGGACGCCCGCTTCCAGTTGCCAGCCGCCCAGTGCGCCCCAGGCGATGGCAAAGGCCGCTTCAACCGCAGCCGACGAGCCTAACCCCGCCCGCATCGGCAGGGTTCCTCCGAACGCGGCGATCATGGCGCGAACCTCTACCCCTCGCTTGCGCAGTGCCCAGGCGATGCCCGCCGGATACAGTGCCCAGCGGGGTAGCGGTTCGCCAGAGCTGTTGACCTGGTGGTCAAGGTTTGTGCGCCTGTGGGACAGGGTGACGGACGCCTGCAAATCAACGGCGTGGATTTCGCTGGTGGTTTGCGGGCGGCGTGCGGCGGCCAGCCAGATGCCCCGATCCAGGGCGATGTTGATGACCGCTCCGCCATGCGTGTCGATGTGCCCGCCGAGCAGATTCGCCCGCCCAGGCGCACGCACGATAACATCCGGCGACACGCCAGGGTGCGCCTGCGCGAAAGCGGCCAACAGGTCACGGGGCGGCGCGGTCGCCGTTGCCGGCCCGGCCTGGAAGTCTGCGCTATTCATCGCCACCTACCAGAATGCCATGTTGTTGGAGGGCGTCGGCCAGGGCTTGTTCCTGTCCCTCGCGCACGATGACCGCGGTAGGGCCAAGCTGCGCGCCGAGAAAACGCCGCAGTTCTGGCGTTTCCAGAATGGCTTGAAGCGCCTCCGGCGCGGTGGTGCGCAGGATCACGGCGTGCGACATCCACACATCGGCGTCGCCCGTCTGTTCCCATTGCGCCAGCAATCGCAGTATCGATTCCGGCACGCGGTCGCCACTGGTGCGGCGCAGAAAGGCCCGGATCGCATCGACCGGCACGCCCTGTTCGATGGCGCGCTGCAAACCGGTTGCCGATAGCCGGTATTCATACGGATCACCGGCGGCTCCCCACTCTGTGATCCGCGCAAGCTGGAATCGTTCGTAACGGCTCGCCATGCGCGGGGCGAGAATCGTCCCATCGGGTTGCACGGTCATGTGAGGCCGGTCTTCGGGGGGGTCAGGCCAGTCGGTTGCCCCACACAAGGCGCGCCCGTAGACGGTCAGACGGCAAAGCGCCCCGCCGTCGCCGCAATCCACCAGGCCCAACCAGTGCATGGGGCCGGTCAGGATGAAACGGAGCAAAGCGCCATCGACGCGATCCCAGCTTTCGAAGCCACGCAGGTATTCACCGGTGGCTGCGTCGCGGATGTACCAGCTATCATAATCACCGGCGGGCCGCTGGAAGTCCGGTTCCTCTTCCTTCACTATGGCGATCAATTCATCGACGGGCCACCAGTCGGCGGGGGGAACCATTTCCAGAAAGGTCAAGACGGTTTGCCGGGCCAGCAGGGGATCGTTGCGCCAGCCGGTGTCTTCTGGTTCCAGGCCGGGGATGTGCCATAACTCGTTGAACAGCGTGCTGTCTCGCCATGCCTCGACCAGGGCGCGAACCTGCCGGGGGCGCGTATCTTCAAGCCAGCGACGTGCCTGGGCTGGCACAGGTTTGAATACGCCTTCATCGTTGGTTGCCAGCCCCATGCTCCCGGCCAGGCTGATGAGCAATGCGATGGTGGCGGAGCCGTGATCGCCCAGCCAATAGGGGGCCAACCCTTCGGCAATACGCTTGGAAAAGACATCTTTGCTGGCGGGGACGCGGTGCGTTTGCAGGAAGGCGAGCAACGTTGTCAGGTCATCGACGGCGACGGTTGTGGCCGCCTCCACCTGCTCTGGCTCAAGGGCGTCTGTTGCAGGCCATTCGGGTTCTTCGGTGGCGCTCAGGTCAAAGCCGGTTTCATAAGTCGGCAACACGGCGGCGAGGTCGTGGGGAACGAAGACGAACGGTTGCACCCCTGTGCGGGCCTGGTCGAACCCCTGGGCGATCAGGCCCCGGTAGAACAGGCTTTCGGCCACGCTGATCGGGTTGAGATGAGGTTTTTCGCGTTCGCGGCGGCCCGGCCCCATCTGGCGGATTTCGCCAAACAGCCGCGAGAACTGTACCTCCGGCATCTTGTGGTCCGGCGCGCCGAGCAGCGTTTGCAATGCCCCGCGTTCTTCGTCCGTCAGGCGACTCCACTCAGCCGTCGCGCGTTCCGGGTCTAGCATGGTTCCGGCAAGAAATTCTACCGCCTCACGCTTATCGAGCGATTCCAGGTCTACATCCCAACGGTGGGCGATGATCGCTATCATGTCCGGATCATGATTGAACAGGGTTAACAGCAAAGTTTGCATAATTTCACCACGCCAATCCAGCAGTGTGTCACGGTTCGCTTGGTGGACGGTGTCCTCCGCTGCTGTAATTATACGTGCAAAGGGAAGAAGGCATAAAAACACCGAGGCGCAGCGACCAGCCGCCCCCGGCAGTGTTCGGAGTCCACCCGGTCAGGCGTTATTCGCCGAGCGGGATACAGCCAGACTGCCACAGCGGTGGCCATTCGGAGTGGGGCATGCCGTAATAATCCTCGATGATGCGGCGCACGATGGGGGCGGCGACTTCCGACCCTTCGCACGAGTTTTCGATGATGACGGCCACCGCGATTTCGGGGTCATCTTGTGGCGCAAACGCCACGAACCACGCCTGGGGCTTGGTTGTTTCACCGCCGGTTTGCGCGGTACCGGTCTTGCCGCAGACGATCACCTCGGTTCCCTGGTAGTCGTACCAGTCCCTGAAAATGTATCGCGCCGTACCATTCGGGTCCAGCGTGACATCGCACATAGCGCGTTGGATGACGTCGAAGACCTCCGGATCGTAGTCCAGTATCGAGAGGGCGGTCGGCTGGGCCACGTAGCTGGGTTCTTCACCGAGAATCTGTACCTTACTGACGAACAACGGCTTGTAGAGCGTACCGCCGTTGGCGACCGCCGCCGTCATGCGGGTGAGCTGGAGCGGCGTGATCTGCATTGGCCCCTGCCCGATGACCAGGTTGAGGCTGTCCGAGATGTTCCACGAACGCGCTTCCAGGCGGAAGATCAACTCGCCGTTGGGAATCTGGCCGATCTCCTCCGGCAGGTCTTCCTGCCCGGTAGGCACGCCCAGGCCCATCTCATAGGCATAATTTGTCAGCAGTTGGGGATCGGTGTTGTGGAGGTGTGCACCCAGCTCCCAAAAGTACGGATCGCACGAATACGTGAGCGCGCGCGGGAAGTCCACATAGCCATGACCGGTGGGCAACCAGTCGGTACGGAACGGGCGGCCGTCGCCGTAGGCTTCGCCGTACCATGTCCCGGTGCACGTATAGCCCGTGTTGGGGTTATACACGCCGCTGTCCAGCCCCGCTGCCGTCGAGACGATCTTGAACACCGATGCGGCGGGATATTTACCAAGCGTGACGCGGTTGAGCAGGGGGGTGCGCCAGCTACTCTTCAGGCTGGCGATGCGCTCCATGCGGTCGCCCAGCACCGAGTCGGGGTTAAAGATGTTGGGGTCAAACCAGGGATAGCTGACGGCGGCCAGCACTTCGCCCGTATGGACGTTCATCACCACTGCCGCGCCGCCGGGGGACGTTTGCGCCCACGTTGGCGCCGCGTAGTTGTAGGCTTCGACAAAGGCGTTCTGCACCGCTTCTTGCAGGTCGCGGTCGATGGTCAAATAGACGCTCTGGCCGGGCTGGGCTGGCGCTTCGGCGATCTCGCGCAGGACTACGCCTTCGGGGGAGATGATGACCAGCCGCCCGCCGGGTTTACCGGCCAGTTCCGCCTCATATGATTGTTCGATGCCCGTCTGGCCGATCAAGGCATCACGCGGGTAGCCCTTGCGCTCGAACTCCTCCACTTGCTCCGGCTGAATCGGCCCGACATACCCCACCAGATGTGGAGCCAACTCACCAAAATAGCGGCGCGTGTTGCGGACGTACGTATCATAATCATCATCGCCGACATCGCAGAACTGGAGCAGGTTCGCTTCTTCGCGCTGGTACGTCTCCGGGTCGATTTCACCGATCAAGAAGCGCGTTTCCGGCAGGTAGAGTCGGAAGGCATTTTCCAGGTTGTCCACCTCGCGGCGCATGATGCGCGAAAGGAGCGCGATGCAGGCGTCGGTATCGGTCATATCCTGCTGCACAAGGAAAATGCCAATCGCCCGCCCGTTCTGGTCGGCCAGCACGTTGCCGTTGCGATCGTAGATGTTGCCGCGACCGGGTAGCGTCTGCAACCGTTCCAGGCGCGCGCCCTCGGCCAGCCCGTCAATGATATCCATGCGCGACCACGCCACTCGCCAGCCTTCAGCCGTTTCAATCAGGCGAATCAGCCGACCTGGGTCTTCGAGGACACCGAATAACTCTGTCGTAAAAGCGACATCATATTGGATGGCGGCGGTCGTGCCCTGGCGCAGCGAGTTTGTCACGTTTATGTCGAGCGATGTGAGCGTGAGTTGCAAGGCGGCGGCCTGGTACTCCTGGCCGAAGTCCTGTTCAGGATAGGCATCCCGGCTGTGCGGGCTGATCAGGCCATACATGGTGACATAGTCGGCTTCTTGCCATGCTTTGAAAAACGTCTGGGCGACTTGCTCGGCCTGTTCCAATGTGAGCTGCGGCGTGGGGTTCGGACCGCCAGAGTCACCCAGCGAGCCTGTATCGAGTCCACTGCAGGCGGCCAGGAGCAGCGCAGTGAGTAGCACCAGCGCGATCCCAGCGTTCCATGACACCGTCTTTTGTCGCATACCCGCTTCCTCACAAACAAATAAGAGAGGCAAAGGCTCCGGTGTTGTTCCGGGCTTTACCCCCCAAGCATCAGTCGCGCACCCTGCGGCCCTTTCATTATAGCGCCAGCCAGCGGTCGAGTCGAACGGTGTGATCCTGCCTTGACATCACATGCAGGTCACACCTCATTGGTGAGAATCTGTTCGCTGACGTCACACCGGTACGCAAAGTGATCCTGGCAGCGTCGCGGGACATTGACCGGCGCAAGGTCAACCCCGAAATGCCGGAGCGCCCGCAGTAAGTGACATAGCGGCAGCCCGACTACATTGGCAAAACAACCACTTGTCAGAATCGCCGGACGAAAGCCGGTATTCTGGATGGCGTAGCCACCGGCCTTGTCGAACGGGTCCCCACTGGCGATGTACGCGTCGATCTCCTCATCGCTGTAGTCGCGCATGGGGACATCGGTCACTGCTACTTCGGTGACACTCCGGCCCGTTGCCGTCTCGATGAGCGTGAGCGCGGTGTAGACCTGGTGCGCTCGCCCGCGCAACCGGGCGAGCATGGCCCGCGCGTCATCCGGCCCGGCAGGTTTGCCCAATATGGCATCGCCGTCGGCAACGGTCGTGTCGGCGGCAAGAATAAACGCATGGCCGCCGGGGGTGCGATGGGCCACCTGTGCCTTTTCCTGGCTCAGGCGGATGGTGTAGGCCTTCGCGGTTTCGTGCGGATGGGGCGTTTCGTCAATGTCGGCGATGGCGGTGTCGAACGCCAGCCCCGTCAGGCGCAGCAACTCACGCCGGCGGGGCGACCCGGATGCCAGCAAGATAGTTGTCGGTTGGCTCGTCACAGTGATCCTTGTTTCCTGGTTGCGCTATGCAGGCTAGCGGTTCTGGAACAGCAGGCCAAAACCGCGCCGCGTGATGATGTAATCATGGTCGGGATCGACTTCTTGCAGCCGCCGCCGCAACCGGCTGACCAATGCGTCGATGGTCTGGTCGCTGACGGGTTCGTCCGGTCCCCACACATAGGCAACGATTTCATCGCGCGTAACGATGCGCCCGGCATTCTCATTGAGCAGTGATAACAGCGAGAACTGGTTGGGGCTGAGCGGCGGGTAGAGCTGCGCGCCGCCGATCATAACCCTCGCGGCAGCCATGTCAATCTCCAGCCCCGGTTTCGGCCAGTGCACCGGATCAATTTGGGCGGTGGTCGCCGGATCATCGAAGACCCAGGTGCACACCTGCCCAAAGTTGACCTCGTCCCCGGCGCGGAGCCGGTAGAGTTCCTCCGGTTCCAGCCGCCGCCCGTTGACAAACGTGCCATTGGTGCTGTTCATGTCTTCCAGATAGATGTTCAGATGATCGCTGGTGCAGCGGGCATGCAAACGCGAAATCTGGGTATAGTCCAGCACGTAGTCACAGTCGCGCGCTCGCCCGATCGTGAAGGGGAAATCGACCAGCTCGACGGTTTTGCCCTCGCGAGCGCCTTCTTTGATCACGAAACGTTGAATCGATGGCATGTCCTACCTGCCCGGCATGCTGTATCCGAGTTGTACTCCCAGTATGGTGAACGCTGCCTGGCCGGTTCTGGTTGCCCGCCTGACGCCTCCCCTACGGGTGCGGTGCGGCATCAGGTCGCTGGGGGAACAGGCCCGGTTCGCCATGTGCGCTATTCTGGTTTTACGCTTTCCACGCCAGCATGTGGTGTTTCAATGTCGTTCAACCCAATCCGTTGTTCGAAATCCGCCAGCGCATCCTGGAGCATTCCCTGGCGCAGACTGCTGGTGACATCGCCGCGCGTGCGTTCCAGGACAGCGCGCAGGGAATCTACTCGGCGGCGCAGCCCACCGGTGATCGCGTCGTGAAAGTCGAAGCTGATCAGCACGCCGTAAATCGTATCCATGGCTTCCAACAACCGCTCGGCTTCTTCTGAATGGCCCTTGCGGATGATGTCAAGAATCTGGCGGCGCAACTCGCTGGCGGCCTCGGCGATGCCGTTTAAGTAGGTGGATGGTTCGACGCCCAGCGAATCGAGCGTGGGGAGCGATTCGCCACGCACCAGCGCATAGGTGGCGCGCGCTTCGACGTATTCTTTCAGGGCATCCTGCGTATACCCGCTATGGTACAGGTCGGGATAGCCTGAAACAACCGACCGGATCGCATTGGCCGCCTCGTGGGCCGTGTCGAGGCGCTGGCGGGCGGTATCCCATTCGTGGCGGTGCACGGCCCGGATCGCATTCGCGCAATATTGGATCAGCGTCCGCGATTGCTTGATCGCCGCATCACGCGCGGCGCTCTTTGCTTCGAATGTCTCGCGGATGTGTTCGGCAATGGTATCCAGAATGTCCAGATTATTCATGGTCCGGTTCCTTTTCTTCCTCCTCCTCGTCCGCGTCGTCGTCGGCCTGACGAATGGAGCTAAAGAGCCGCTCGGCCAGCGTTGGCGGACGTGCGGGCAACTTGATCTCGCCGTGCTGGCTTTCATAGCGCGAGATGTTCTCTTGCAGGGCGGTGAGAAGCATCTTGGCGTTGGTGGGAGTCAAGACAATACGCGCACGCACACGCGCCTTGGGGATGTTGGGGAGGATTTGTGCGAAATCAAGAAACACTTCCCAGGGGGAATGGGTGATGATGGCAAAATTCGCGTAGGTGGCCGGTAAATCGGCAGGGATTTCCAGGTTCAAACGCCTGGGCGCACTTTTTTTCGGTTCATCCATGACGCACTGCCTCTCTCCTTCAAGGTTATGACGGGAACCAGCACAAGAAACAGCCGTGAGTTATTCTCTGCCCGGCTGTTATCTCGCGTTATTCTACCCTATTGAAGCGTGTAACGGGTATGGCTGCCGTTCATCAGAATGGCAAATCATCGGGTTCACTGGGATAGCCCTCTGGTGCTTCCGCGGCTTCGCCGCGCCGCCCCAGGAATTGTACATCCTGCGCTGTGAGTTCCAGCGACGCACGGGCCTCACCGTCTTTGCCGATATAGGCGCTGGCGCTCACCCGGCCTGCGACCATGATTGGCATCCCCTTGTGAACGTACTGGTTGCACGTCTCGGCCAGCCCACGCCACGTGGTGACGCGGAACCACGCCGTTTCTTCGCGCTTTTCGTTGGTGTTGCGGTCATTCCAGCGCCGCGTTACAGCGACGCTGAAGTCGCAAACGGCGACGCCGCTTTGCGTGTAACGCAATTCCGGATCGCGCCCGACATTCCCGACGATGATAGTATATTGGTAGCCTGCCATGTTCCCTCCTGGTGGGTCTGGATGAATCCTGAAATAATTATAACAGATTAGAACATATGTTCAAACGCTCTACGACTCGCAACAGAACGCGAACCGGCCTTGAGACCCGTCCTAGTCGCGCCGCGCTTCAAGTTGCTCGGACAGCAGGCGCTGGACGACCCTGGCATCCGCTTTACCGCGCATGGCACGCATGACCATCCCCATCAAGAACATGATCAGCTTTTCTTCACCGGCCAGGAAACGTTCTACCTCGGTGGGATGTTCATCCAGCACTTGCGCAACCACCTTGCCGAGCACATCCGCATCACTGACCTGGGCCAGTCCTTGCGCCTCGACCAGCCGGGCCGGATCGCCCCCTTCTTCGTAGAGCGTGACCAGCAATTGTTTGGCGATATTGTGATTGATCGTTCCATCCTGCACCAGCCCGATCAGGCTGGCGAGCGACTGCGGCGTCAGGTTGATAGTGTCGATCGTGTCGCGGTCGAGGCCCTCTGCGTTCATCTGCCGGAAGACTTCGCCGGTAATGTAGTTGGCGACCTGCTTCGGTTCCCCGCCAGCGTTGACCGCCGCTTCGAAGTATTCGGCGACGGCTTTTTCGGCCACCAGCACCGACGCATCGTACCGGCTCAGCCCGAAGTCGGCCATGAACCGGTCGCGGCGGGCGTCAGGAAGTTCGGGGAGAGTGGCGCGGGCGGCCTCGACCCATTCGCGGCTGATTTCAAGGACGGGCAAATCTGGTTCCGGGAAATACCGGTAATCGTCGGCGCTCTCTTTGACGCGCTGCACGACGGTGATCTGCCGGTGTTCGTCCCAACCCATCGTCGCCTGCCGGACTTCGCCGCCCGATTCCCACACCCGAATCTGGCGTTCGATCTCGTAGGCAGAGGCACGCGCCAGGCTGCGGATGCTGTTCAGGTTCTTGATCTCGGTGCGCGTGCGCAATTCATCTGATCCAACCGGTCGGACGCTGATGTTCGGTTCCATCCGCAGCACGCCCTTGCTCATATCACCACTGTTCACCCCCAGGTAACGCAGGATGGCGCGAAGTTTTCGGGCATAGGCTTCGGCTTCTTCGGCGCTGCGAAGGTCGGCTTCCGACACGATCTCCAGCAGCGGCACACCGGCGCGGTTCAGGTCCACGAGCGAGTGTTCGTTGACGTGAGTCAGTTTGCCGGTGTCTTCTTCCAGGTGCGCGCGCTTGATGCGTATGCGCCTGGTGGAACCATCCGGCAGGTCAATTTCCAGCCACCCGTTAGTCGCCAGTGGGAACTCGTATTGGCTGATCTGGTAACCTTTGGGCAAGTCCGGATAGAAGTAGCTCTTGCGGGCGAACTGGTTGAAGGCCGGAATCTCGCAGTTCAGTGCCAGCCCGACGCGAAGCCCAAACTCGACGGCCTGGCGGTTGATCACGGGCAGCACGCCGGGCATGCCCAGGCACACGGGGCACACGACAGTGTTCGGTGCAGCGGACGTGCTATCGACAACAGCGCACGAGCAAAACATCTTGGAGGCGGTTTCCAGTTCGGCGTGGACTTCCAAACCTATGACGGCTTCGTATGCGGGCATGGTGTCTCTCATATGGTGCAGGTGGTGCATGGCGTTCAACTGCGTGTAGAGGATAGCGCACGCGGCGTACCCGCGCCAGCAACTATTTTGCCTGCCGCTCTCACCAACCGGCGTCGGTTCTGGCTTTACGCAGAGGAGCGAATTCGCTACAATTGTTATTACGGACGAGGAAAGTGGAAAGTAGTCAATCGAATGGCTGTTCGTGAAGTAATCACTCCCAAGAATCCGGTGCTGCGCAAGCGGGCGCACAAAGTCAGAAACTTTGATGATCCGAAGCTGCAAACGCTGATCGACGACATGGTCGAGACGATGCTTGACGCGCCAGGGGTGGGGTTGGCGGCTCCGCAAGTCGCCGTGAGCCAGCGTGTGATCGTGGTGAAGTTGCCCGATGACGAGGAATCGCAGCAAGAATACGGCGACGATGCTGGCGTGCTGTATATCGTGGTGAATCCGGAGATCATCCGCGCGTCGCGCGATATGGTTGATGGTATCGAAGCCTGCCTGTCCATCCCCGGTTACTATGGAACCGTCAGCCGTCACGTAGCGGTAACCGTACGCGGGCAGGACCGGCACGGCAAGGAAATTCGTATCAAGGCGCGGGACTGGCTGGCGCGCGTCTTCCAACACGAAATCGATCACCTGGACGGGGTGCTATTCATCGACCGTGCAACGGAAATCTGGCGGGCAGACGAGCAGCAGCTTGCGCCGGAGCAGCCCGATCCGCTTGACGGGTTGGTCGAAGCTGTCGAGGGCTTTGAAGGAAGAATGTAACAAACGGCCTCAGCAGAACAAATTGCCCGGCTTCGCGTTCGCCGGGCATTTTTTTGTGCTATAATCAGAACAGGCGTTCGTTTCTGTAATGAGAACCTTTGCGCGTGACGACTCTCCCCGCTAAAGCAGGGAGCTTCTCAGGGCACGCTCGGCCCACCGGCCCACGTTACGCCCTGAAGGCCCCGTCCGGGCCTGGAAGGTCTTTCTCTCTTTGGCGCGGTTCAGGTTTTACGTCGCGGCCTTCCCACGGCAACCTGCGACCTGAAGTTGTTAAAGAGCCGCGTCTGGCAGGGTGCTGAGGCTATGCTCCTTCTGACACCAGGGCCATGACCGTATTGAGGGTGAGTATAATCTAGAAGGGAGGTAAGCGCCATTCCCCACCCCCCTAAAGCAGGGTGTCCCCTGGCGCAAATTCCATGGATGGCCACGACCTATTGGAAGCGTTGCGAGGAGCCACTGAGTTCGAGGCAGCGGGCGATGCACCCCCGGCGGTGCGCCAGAACCGGCGGCGACCCTTGCCGCCCGATCTGAGCGATTGTGTGACCCATGTCGTTGCGGGAAATCGCTTGATGCCCGTGCTCAAGGCAATGACGACGACCGCCTGCGAGCGCGACTGCCTGTATTGCCCCTTTCGCGCGGGCCGGTCGGCGATGCGCCGGGTGACGCTCTCACCGGATGACGTGGCACGCGGGTTTATGGCGCTTTATCGGCGCGGAACCGTCGAGGGCTTGTTCCTGTCGTCCGGCGTGATTCGCGGCGGTGTCACCAGCCAGGATGCCATTCTGGACGTAGGGGCCATTTTGCGCGAGAAATACGCGTTCCGGGGGTATATGCACCTCAAGATCATGCCGGGAGCTGAGCGCGACCAGGTCTGGCGAGCGATGGAACTGGCCGACCGCGTCTCGATCAACCTGGAAGCGCCCAACGCCGGACGGCTGGCACACATCGCGCCCGGCAAGGAATTTCGCACCGAGCTATTGGGGCGGCTGCGGTGGATCGACGAGTTCCGTCGCGCTGGCGGCGGGCGATTGCGCACCAGCAGCACCACCGAGTTTGTCGTCGGCCCAGCCGGGGAGCCGGATGTTGAAATCCTGAGCACGACAGCCTATTTGTATCGCCAGCTTGGGTTAGCGCGGGTCTATTTTTCGGCATTTCGTCCGGTGGCGGGTACGCCGCTTGAACACCGTGCGCCGGCCAACCTCAAGCGCCAGATGCGGTTGTACCAGGCGAGCTTCCTGATCCGCGATTACGGGTTCGACCCGGAAGAGCTACCACTGGCCCCGGATGGGAACCTGCCGTTGGACATGGACCCCAAACGCGCCTGGGCAGACGCACACTTGCAGCATGCCCCGCTCGAAATCAACGTGGCTTCGAGACATGATCTCATGCGTGTTCCTGGGATTGGGGAAAAAGGGGTGCGGCGCATCCTGGCGGCGCGGCGGCAGGGGACATTGCGGAGCCTTGAGGATTTACGGGCGGCAGGCGTGATCAACCTGGAGCGTGCCGCGCCCTACATCCTGTTAGATGGCCGGAGACCGGTGCGGCAGCCACGCCTGTTTTAACCGGGGACACGCGCCCGTTCCTGGGCTTGCCTGTTGCCGCTGCTACCCCCCAATTTGCGGATCAACCGGGCGACGATGCTCAATTTGCTCGCCGGGCTGAGCGCGTGTGATTCTGCCGGGGGTTGCGATGGGCGGACAGGCTGCGGTGTTGATTGGGGACTGGCAGACTGCGGCGTGGAAGATGGGCGCTTGCGCTCGTCTCTAGCGGCGTGATGGTTGGTGTGGACAGTGCGTTGGTTATAGTAGGCCAGCGGGTGAACCGCGCGAGAGGCATCCTGTTTCCGGCGCGTGATCCATTCGGGGAGATCGCCCTCAATGCGGATCACGCCTTTTTGCATTAGGCGCATCAACGCGCCGCGCGGCATGTGGATCGCCGTCTCACGCGGGTCGCCCCAGTTGAAAATCAGCCCGCGCTCCGACCAGCGGATGAAGTGTACTTCGCTACCATCCCACCAAACCCGCGTGCGCGCCGACGGGTCGGCGGACGTTGGAAGCGTTGGAACAGCCATAGCGTTTTCTCCCCACTCTTTAAACCATTGTAATAACATTGACGTGTCATGCGCATGAAAATTCTGTGAATTCTGCCGTTGCACGCCGGTGAAGCAGCGATTTGCGCCGGTAGGTCGGCAAGGTACAATCGCTGCTCACCGAAACGTACAGCGATAGGTGTTATGGACGGACAGAGACTGCCAGCATTTTCGCGCCGGAGCCTGCGCCTGGCCGCGATGGTTGTTGTTCTGCTCACCGGTTGGGGCTTGCGTACCCATGATATTGGGGTGCGGAGTTTATGGGCCGACGAAGGGTGGACGATGCTCCTCAGCGCAGGCCCGCGCCTGGATGACATTGTCCGCACCATGGCCGCTGACCAGCACCCCCCACTCTATTTCATGCTCTTGCGACTGTGGCGCAATGTGGCCGGTGACACTGAACTGGCGACGCGCACCCTGGGCGTGCTGGCGGGTATGATCGCGGTGGCGGGCGTCTACCGGTTGGGGCGCGCTCTGTACCATCCGCGTGTTGGCGTGCTGGCCGCCCTCCTGCTGGCGCTGTCCGATCTGCACATCGATCTGTCTCAGGAAGTCAGGCATTACAGTGCGCTGGTGACATGGGTGGTGCTGTCCAGCGTCTTTTATGTGCGCTGGTGGAGGCGTCCGTCCCGCGCCAACCGCGTCGGGTATGTGCTATCGACGCTGGCCATGCTGTATACGCATTACCTCGGTGCCTACCTGGTCATCGTGCAGGGTCTCCACATGGTGCTCATGGCGCGTCCCGGGCGGCGACTGCGCGAAGGTGTGTTTTTGCTCGTGGCAGTGGGCCTGGCGTTTTTGCCCTGGTTGCCGGTGGTGATCGATCAAAACCGTGTGCGCTGGGATAACCCGCTGTATTACCAGAATTCCTTGCCGAACAGCCCTGAAACGTTCCGCTTAATCCGCACGGCGCTGCTGGGACACAATTACGCGCTGCTGGCCGGTTTAGCGCTGCTGGGGCTGGTGTATGTGTATGCTCACCCTCCGAATCGCAATTCCCAGGTGCGATTCCATGTACGCCCCCTGTGGCCGGTCTTGTACCTGGCGCTGTGGGTTGTGTTCGTTGTGGGCACGATCATCGCTCTCAACGAGCGGCGCCAATTCCTCACCGTGCGCAACTTCATCCTGGTCACTCCGGCGCTTGCCGTCCTGGTCGCGCACGGGTTGGCTAACTTGCAGCGTGCCGCCCGGTTGTTCATGATCGCCCTGGTGGTGGTGATCGCGCTGACAACGGTGGACGCGCGGCGCAGCTACCCGGATTGGCGAGCCGTTGTGCAGAATATTTCGGCGCATTACCTGCCCGGTGAGCCGGTCTTGATGGATGTGTGGGTGGGCGATTTCCCCGTGCGCTACTATATTGATCGCCAGCTAGGGCCGGAGACGCCCCGCATCTCGCTCCGGGAGTGGCGCGACCAGTACCGCGAATGGTTCCTGCCTACGCTGCTGGATACCCTGCAAGCCGTGGATTCCTTTTGGCTGGTCTATTGGGGCGACGAACCGATGGACGAATACGGCGATCTGATTGCCGGGGCCGGTTTTCAGCGTACGGCTGCCCTGTCCGTTGATCACCAGGGGACGCCGCTCTACAGTTACCGCTATGACAGGATGGGCGACGCCCAGGTGGCTACATTTGGCGATCTGTTTGTGTTGCAGCGCGTAGCGGTTCCCCAGGCGTTGGTTCCCGGCGAACCATACAATGTTGCGCTGTGGTGGACGGTTGAGCAGACGCCACCGCTGGATTATAGCGTCTCGGTTTTCCTGCTGGATGGCGCGGGCAATTTGGTGGCGCAGCACGATGGGCCACCGCTGGATGGGCGGTCGCCGACCAGTACGTGGCAGCCGGGTGAGTTGAAATTCGACACGCATCGCCTGGCTGTGCCCATGCCCCTGGAACCCGGCGCTTACACATTGGGAGTGAAGGTTTACTGGTACGGCGACGGGCAGCCGCTGGCCGTCCAGAGCGAGCGCCCGCATGAAAATGGATACATGATCCTGGAAACGGTCAAGACCTATTCCCGCTAAAAAGAAAAAGGACCGCAACAAAGCGGTCCCCTGCATCTGAGCTGGACGGGGTGGGGAAGAGATGCTCTAGGGTAAGCGGGATTTGGGCCGGGAGCATTTCCAACTCAAATGCACCTCTATAATAACAACAGATCATTACGATTCAAATTACTAAATCAGGCTAATGGATAAATCGAAAAGAAATCGCCTGATGTATAATCAGACGTATGGCT